>NZ_JBFRFX010000018.1:0-149686 GCF_052115045.1 Cupriavidus sp. 2TAF22 | reverse complement strand
GCGTCATCCGGCGCCGCGCCCGGGGCGGCACGCGCCAGCGGCGCGCCGGACACCCCGGCCGCGCCGGCCACGCGCGACACATTCGCCGCGCCCGCGGCCAGGCCCTGACCTGGCCGTTCAGCTGCCCGCGGGCCGCTTCATCCGGCACATCGACGGCATGCTCAGGTCCGGTCCCGGGGTCATGCTGTCGAAGCGAAAGCCGTACTGGGTGCCCTCCACGCCAACCTTGACCGTCTTGCCGTCCACCGGCGCGATGGTGGACACCACCTGGGGCAGCAGCAACTGGTGATCGCTCTTGCGCATCATCACTTCGCCGACCGCAGAGCGATACTGCATGCCTTCCAGCGCCAGCGCGATGCTGGCCGCTTCGTCGGACTGCGCGCGGCGCATCGCTTCGGTGAGCATCTGCACGGCGATCAGCACGCGCGGCGCGAAATACTCGCCGGCGGAGGTTTGCCGCACGCGCGCGGCAAGCGCGTTGAGCGCGGGGTCGTCGCCGTTGGGCAAGTATTCAGCCACCCAGGTCAGGTGTGCGTTCTTCGCCTGTGCCACCGCCGTGACCGTGCCCGGCGCGCCGCCGCCGCTGTGGTTGATGTAGTTCAGCTCATAGCCGGCGTCGCCGGCCGCCTTGACCAGCAGGCTCAGGTCCTGGCCCCAGTTGCCCGTGATCACGGTGTCGGCGCCGCTGGCCTTGATCATGCTGACATAGGGCGAGAAGTCCTTGACCCTGGCCATCGGGTGCAGCGCCTCGCCGACGAACTCCACGTCGGGCCGGACATTCGAGATCATCTGCCGGCCCAGTGCCGCCCACACGCGGCCCTGCGTGTAGTCCTGGTTCAGCAGGAAGACCTTGTGCATGGACTTGTCGCCGCGCGCGAAATTGGCCAGCGCGCGCATCTTCATGGCCGTGTTCGCCTCGGTGGAGAACAGCCAGAAACTGCAGCGCATGCCGGTCAGGTCGGGATCGAGCGAGGCGTAGTTGATGATCAGGACCCGCTGGCCGGGGTTGCGCTCGTTGTGGCGGTTGGCGGCTTCGGCCAGGGCGCTCACCACCGGCGAGCCCGAGGCGCCGGTGAAGATGATGCGTGCGCCGGCATCGATGGCGGCTTGCAGCGCGGTCAGGCTGGCTTGCGGAGACAGCTTGTTGTCAAAGGTGAGCAACTCGTAGTTGCGCCCCAGCGCGCCGCCCTGGGCATTGGCGTCGTCGAGCGCGAACTTCAGGTTGGCCAGGAAGATCTCGCCGACATTGGCCAGCGGGCCGGAGAGCTGGTCGATGAACGCGACCTTGATGGGTCCCGTGCCGGCCGCCGGCGCCTGCCGGACGTCCGGCTGCGCTGCCTGGGCATGTGCCTGCAGCGGCAGCGCGCCGGCCAGTGCGAATGCCGCCAACGCGGCCACGCGCCGCGCGATCCTGGCGGCTGCGCCGGCCAGGCGCATCAAATCATGAAGCATTGCCGATCCCCTCTCCCATTGCTTACCAGCGATATTACCGCTGCTCACCAGGTATCGATGAAACGGCGTGCCGGCGCCGCCTCCGCGCCGCGTACGGCCGGCACCGAAGCCAGGCCGCGCAGCAGCCACTGGCGCGTATCGGCGGGGTCGATCACCGCGTCGATTTCCAGGTGGCTCGCCATGTTGAGCGCGCGCCCGCGCTGGTACGCCGCATCCACCATGCGTGCGAACAGGGCTTCGCGCTCGGCCGGATCGGCCACCGCCTCCAGCTCCTTGCGAAAGCCCAGCCGGATCGACCCTTCGATTCCCATCGCGCCGAACTCGCCGCTGGGCCAGGCGGCGGTGAAGAACGGCGCGGCGAAGCTGCCGCCCGCCATGGCCTGCGCGCCCAGGCCGTAGCCCTTGCGCAGCACCACCGTGAAAAACGGCACGCGCAACGCGCCGGCCGTCACGAACAGGCGCGACACGTGGCGCACGGTGGCGGTCTTCTCGGCCTCCGGGCCCACCATGAAGCCGGGCGTATCGCACAGCGAGACGATGGGCAGGCCGTGCGCGTCGCACAGCTGCATGAAGCGGGCGGCCTTGTCGGCGGCCGCCGCATCGATGGCGCCGCCAAGGTGGCGCGGGTTGTTGGCGATGCAGCCGAAGGCCCGTCCTTCGATGCGGATCAGCGCGGTGATCATGCCGGTACCGAAGGCGGCGCGCAGCTCCAGCACCGAACCCTGGTCCGCAAGGGTTGCCAGCACGTGGCGCATGTCGTAGCTGCGCAGCCGGTTCTCGGGGATCGCGTGGCGCAGCGCGCGCGCGTCGCCCGCCTCCCACGCCGCCAGGTCGCCCTGGAAGTAGGACAGGTAGCGCTGCGCGGCTGCCACCGCGGCCGGCTCGTCGTCGACCAGGACATCGATCACGCCGTTGGGCGCCTGCACGCTGACCGGCCCGACCTCCTCCGGCGCGAACACGCCCAGGCCGCCGCCCTCGATCATGGCCGGGCCGCCCATGCCAATGGTGGCGTCGCGGGTGGCGATGATGACATCGGCGCAGCCGAGCAGCGCGGCGTTGCCGGCAAAGCAGCGGCCGGAGACGATGCCCACCAGCGGCACCTGGCCGGACAGCCGCGCGAACTGGATGAACGAGGTGCAGTCCAGCCCGGCCACCACCGGCATGTCGGTGTCGCCGGGGCGGCCGCCGCCGCCTTCGGCGAACAGCACCACCGGCAGCTGCCACTGGCGGGCCAGCCCCAGCATGCGGTCCAGCTTCTTGTGGCCGTAGAAGCCCTGCGTGCCGGCCAGCACCGTGTAGTCGTAGGCCAGCACCATGCAGCGGGCGTCCCCGGCTGGGACGTGCGCGGCATTGACGGTGCCGATGCCGGTGACGATGCCGTCGGCCGGCGTGGCGCGTTCCAGGTCTGCCACGCTGCGGCGCTGCCGCTGCGCGGCGATGGCCAGCGCGCCGTACTCGATGAAGGAGCCTTCGTCGCACAGCTGCGCGATATTCTCGCGCGCGGTGCGTGCGCCGCGGGCATGGCGCCTGGCCACTGCTTCGGGGCGCGCGGCATCGAGCGTCAGCGCCTGGCGCGCCAGCGCGTCGCGCAGGTCGGCGCGGATGTGGCCGGGGTCCAGCGCGGCGTCGGCTTCGTGCGCATGGTCTGCGCCCGCGTCGGCCGCCAGCACGATCACCGGCGCGCCGGCGCGCAGCACGTCGCCGGGCGCGGCCAGCACGCGCAGCACCTGGCCGGCCACCGGCGCCTCGAGCGGGTGCTCCATCTTCATCGCCTCGATGATGGCCAGCGTCTGGCCCCGCCGCACGATGTCGCCGGGCTGCACCTGCAGCGCGGCCAGGGCGCCGTCCATGGGTGCGCTGACGCGTTCGGCATCCTCGGGCAGGTCGTCGGGCAGGTCGTCGGGCGGTACGCTGTGCGCGGCCGGCGCGCCGCCGGCGTCGCCGAGCGCATGCAGCGCGGGATGGGTATCGCCGCCGGCCAGGGCCTGGACCGCCATGGCCGGGAGCGCGGCGTCGAGGTACTGGGTGTGGATGGCATTGCGGCGCACGTCGTCGCGCTGCAGCAGGTCCTGCAGCAGGCGGCGGTTGGTGTCGATGCCCTCGATGCGGAATTCGCACAAGGCACGGTAGGCCTGCGCCAGCGCGCGTTCGTAGTTGCCGCCGGGCTCGTGCACGATCAGCTTGGCCAGCAGCGAGTCGAAGCGCGGATTGACGCGCATGCCGGCGTGGCCGGCGCCATCCACCCGCACGCCCGGACCGCTGGGCGGCTCGTAGGCGCTGATGCGGCCGCTGGCGGGGCGCAGCTGGCCCCGCGCGTCGAGATGCTCGGCATTGATGCGCAGCTGCACGGCGATGCCGCGCGGCGCCGGGGGCCGGTCCAGCCCGAGCTGGGCCAGGCTCTGCCCGGCGGCGATGCCCAGCTGCACCTGGACCAGGTCCACGCCAGTGACCATTTCGGTGACGGTGTGCTCCACCTGCAGGCGCGGGTTGGCTTCCATGAACCAGAATTCGCCATGCTCGCCGAGCAGGAATTCGAAGGTGCCGATGCCGCGGTAGGCACTGGCGCGCGCGAGCGTGATCGCGGCCTGCGCCAGGCGCGCGCGCATGGCATCGTCCAGCGAGGGGCTGGGCGCCACCTCCAGCAGTTTCTGGTGGCGCCGCTGCAGGCTGCACTCGCGCTCGCCCAGCGCGATCACGCCGCCGGCCGCATCGGCCACCACCTGGATCTCGATATGGCGGGGCGCGTCCACGATGCGCTCCACATAGACCGCGCCATTGCCGAAGGCGGCCGTGGCTTCGGAGACGCAGCGGGCATAGGCTTGGCCGATCTCCTGCGCGGCGTGCACCGCGCGCATGCCGCGCCCGCCACCGCCCGCCAGCGCCTTGATCATCATGCCGGGCCGGGCGTCCTGCGCCTGCAGCGTGGCGAAGAACGCGTGCGCTGCCTCCTGCGTGGTCGGCCCCGTGGTGCCCGGCACGACCGGCACGCCGCATTCGCGGGCCAGCGCGCGTGCGCGTGCCTTGTCGCCAAACAGGCGCAGCACGTCCGGCGCCGGGCCCGTGAAGGCCAGGCCGGCATCCAGGCAGGCCTGGGCAAACTCCGCGTTCTCCGAGAGCAAGCCGTAGCCCGGATGGACCAGGTCGCAGTCGCTGCGGCGCGCGGCGGCCACCACCTGCCCGATATCGAGATAGGCGCGCGGGCCCGTGCCGGCCAGTGCGACTGCCTCGTCGGCCTTGCGCACATGGAGGGCGTCGCGGTCGTCCTCGCTGAACAGGGCCACGCTCTGCAGGCCGGCGCTGGCAGCCGCGCGCGCGATGCGGATGGCGATTTCGCCGCGATTGGCGATCAGTAGCTTGCGGAACGTCATGATGCGAAGGACCAGTTCGGGGGCGGGGAAGACGGGATGGGCATGGCAGTGTCAGCCGGGTTGCTCGAGCAACGGTGCCAGGTCCTGCTTGCGCACCTTGCCCGTGGCGGTGAGGGGCAGGGCGTCGACGATGCGTACCAGCGGCACCTTGTACACAGCCATATTGCTGCGGCACCACTGCACCAGCGCGGCTGCGTCGACGGTGCCGGCGGCTTCCGGCTTGAGCATGACGAAGGCGACCGGCAGCTGGCCACGGTCCTCGTCGGCGCGCCCCACCACGGCGGCGCCGAGGATGGCCGGGTGCTGGCCGAGCAGCGCCTCGATCTCGGCGGGGAACACGCTCATGCCATTGACCTTGAGCATCTCCTTGCGCCGGCCCAGGTAATGCAGGTAGCCGTGCGCGTCGATCAGGCCGATGTCGCCGGTGTGGAGCCAGCCGTTGCGCAGCGATTCGCGCGTGGCCCCGGGTTTGTTCCAGTATCCCTTGAGCAGGGTCGGCGTGCGCACGCACAGCTCGCCCTCGGCGCCGAGCGGCAGCAGCTCGCCGCTATCGAAGTCGCAGACCTTGAACTCGGTCCCGGGCACGGGCAGGCCGACGAAGATGGGCTGGGCGCGCAGGTCCAGGTCATCGTCCTGCATGCCATGGGTGAAGGTGTTGCAGGTCTGCGTCTCCGTCATGCCCCAGGCGCTTTCCGCAATGACCGAGCCGGTCAGCGCGTGCCAGGCGCGGCGGTAGGGCAGGTTGAGCTTCTTGACGAAGGAGGACACGCCCACATGGCGCAGCGAGCGCAGCTGGTATTGCGCCACGCGCGGGTGTTCCATCACCTCCACCGCGTTGTCGACCAGCATCGATGCGTTGGTGACGCGATAGCGCTGCACCGCCGCCATGAAGGTTTCGGGATCCCAGCGCGCCAGCAGCACCAGGGGGATGCCGAAGAAGGCGGGGAAGATCAGGCAGAGGTTTTCGCCGGCGATCCAGAATTCCGGGAAGAAGCCGAGCATCACAGTGTCGTCGGCGATCTCCAGCGAAACCGCGCCGAAGGCGGCCGCCATGTCCACCATATCGCCTTGCGTATGGATGCAGCCCTTGGGCAGGCCGGTGGTGCCGCCGGTGTAGTTGAGCGCGGCCGGCGCGTCGAGCGCGACCGGCGTGGTGGGCGCCGGATGCGTGCAGGCCGCCATCGCGGACAGCAAGGCGATGGCCCGGTCGCCGGGCTCGCACGGGCAGGGCGGCGCCTGCGCCATCGGCGGCAGCGGCAGCGTGGGCTCGGCCGGCAGCACTTCAGCGAAGCTGGTCGTGAACAGCAGCGAGAGCGGATCGTCCGCGCCCAGGGCCTCGCGCGTTTCGCGCACCAGCGGCACCAGCTGGTCGAGCGCGACCAGGGCGCTCGGCGTGCTGTCCGCGAGTGCGTGCCGCAGTTCGGCGTGCTGCGAGAGCGGGCTGACCGGCACGTAGACCGCGCCGAGCTTGAGGATGCCGAAGAAGACGACGTGGAACTGCGGGCAATTCGGCAGCAGCACCGCCACGCGGTCGCCGGCGCCGATGCCGTGCGAGGCCAGCAGCGCCGCGCAGCGGTCGCTTTGCGCGTCGAGTTCGGCGTAGCTGGTTTCGTGGCCGTAGAAGAGCACCGCCGGATGGCCGGGCCGCGTGCGGCCCCAGTGCCGCAGCATCTCCGTGAGCGGCCGCCGTCCCAGCGGGTACTGCGGGGCGCGCGGCAGGCGGGCGGGCCAGGCGCGCTGCCAGCGCGCGTGCAGGTCTGCCAGGTACGCGGTTTCGTCCATCGGCGGTGTCTCCTTATTGGGGCGCCAGGCCGGCCGGTCCTGGCGAAATCTACTCTTTGGTATATTTATGTACCCTTGGGTATGATGCTATTGGCATTGCCATCGTGCGTCAAGCGCGTACGCCAGCCGCGTACTCCCGTCGCGCGCGGCCGCGCCGGCCTTGTCCAAACCGATCGCGGGCCTTCCCGCCCGGCCCGCCATGCGAGAATCGCATCATGCCGACTGCACAGAAAACCGCTCCCGCCGAAGCCGTGCCGGACATCGCTCCGGACGCCATGCCCGCGCGCTCGCATATCGCCGAGCGCCAGGAGGCGCGCCGCCGCCAGATCCTCGATGCCGCCGCCCAGTTGTTCTATACCAAGGGCTACCCCGGCATGACCATGAACGACCTGTGCCGCGCGCTGGGCGTGACCAAGCCGGCGGTCTATTACTACTTCACAGACAAGTACGAAATCTTCGACATCCTGTGCCGCGAGTCGGCGCAGACCTGCCTGCCGGTCATCCGCGAGACCGCCGACCCCGCCCTGCCGGTGCGCGAGCGCCTGCGCGCATGCCTGCTGGAAATGGCGCGTCGCTGCATCGACTGCCATGTGCCCGCCACGCTGAGCTTTCGCGACAACCAGTACCTGCGCCCCGAAACGGTGGCGTGGCTGGGCAGCATGGCGCGCGCCTTCTACCGCGACCTCTATGCACTGCTGGAGGAGGGCAAGCGCGACGGCGTCTTCCACTACGGCGATGCGCGCGTGACCGCGCACGCGATCGGCAGCGTGGTCGGCTTCATGTACACCTGGCACGAGCCCGGGCGCATGAAGCCGCGGGCGCTGGCCGAGGAACTGGCCACCAATATGATGAAGATGGTCCTGCCGGTAAAAGCGTGACTAGGGAATTCCCGCGAGTGGCCCTGAACTGTGCGCTAGACTTCACGTCTTATGGTGTGCTACTTCCAGAGGACTTCATCTAACGTGTTGTCTTAACAGGGTCGCGCGTTTAGCATCTGTCGAAAATCGAACGACCATTCAGAAAACCAGGAGACGGTGCATGGAAAGAATTTGGCTGAAGAACTACCCGGCTGG
The DNA here is from genome assembly GCF_052115045.1 of Cupriavidus sp. 2TAF22. Classification (NCBI taxonomy): domain Bacteria; kingdom Pseudomonadati; phylum Pseudomonadota; class Betaproteobacteria; order Burkholderiales; family Burkholderiaceae; genus Cupriavidus; species Cupriavidus sp. 2TAF22. Next base: position 142,011 of record NZ_JBFRFX010000018.1, on the reverse strand, counting down.
CGTGCCTGCCGAGATCGATAGCAGCCAGTTCCGCTCGCTGGCCGCACTGCTGGAGGAGTCTTTCCGTACCTACGCCGGTCGCCGCGCCTTCGTCTGCATGGACAAGGCGATCACCTACGGCGACGTCGACCGTCTCTCGCGGCAGTTCGCCGCCTGGCTGCAGTCGCGCGGGCTCAAGCCCGGCGCGCGCGTGGCCATCATGATGCCGAACGTGCTGCAATACCCCGTGGTGCTGGCCGCGGTGCTGCGCGCCGGCTTCGTGGTGGTCAACGTCAATCCGCTCTACACGCCGCGCGAGCTCGAGCACCAGCTCAAGGACAGCGGCGCAGAGGCCATCGTCATCCTGGAGAACTTCGCCACCACGCTGGAGCAGGTGCTGCCCGCCACGCCGGTCAAGCATGTGGTGGTGGCCAGCATGGGCGACATGCTGGGAGGAGTGAAGGGCGCCATCGTCAATTTCGTGGTGCGCAACGTCAAGAAGATGGTGCCGGCCTGGGAGCTGCCCAACTGCGTGCGCTTCAACACCGTGCTGGAAGAGGGGAGCCGCATGCAGTTGCTGCCCGCCACCACCGGCCCCGACGACATCGCCTTCCTGCAGTACACCGGCGGCACCACCGGCATTTCCAAGGGCGCCGTGCTGCTGCACCGGAACATCGTTTCCAATGTGCTGCAGTCCGAGGCCTGGATGCAGCCGGCGCTGGCCAAGGGCGCGCCGATCGACCAGGTGGTGACCATCACCGCGCTGCCGCTGTATCACATCTTCGCGCTGACGGTCTGCTGCCTGCTGGGCATGCGCAGCGGCGGCCTGAGCGTGCTGATCCCCAATCCGCGCGACATCCCCGGCTTCATCAAGGAGCTGCAGAAGTACAAGTTCAATATGTTCCCGGCGGTCAACACGCTGTACAACGCCCTGATCAACAACCCGGAGATCGACAAGGTCGATTTCTCCGGCCTGCGGGTGGCCAACGGCGGCGGCATGGCGGTGCAGGAGGCGGTGGCCAAGAAATGGCTGGCCCGGACCGGCTGCCCGATCATCGAAGGCTACGGCCTGTCCGAGACGTCGCCCTCGGCGACCTGCAACCCGACCGACACCGACGCCTTCTCCGGCACCATCGGCCTGCCGCTGCCGTCGACCGACATTGCCATCCGCGACGACGACGGCCGCGACGTGCCGCTCGGCCAGGCCGGCGAGATCTGTCTGCGCGGCCCGCAGGTCATGGCAGGCTACTGGAACCGCCCCGACGAGACCGCCAAGGTCATGACGCCGGACGGCTTCTTCAAGACCGGCGACATCGGCGTGATGGACGCGCGCGGCTATACCAAGATCGTCGACCGCAAGAAGGACATGATCCTGGTGTCCGGTTTCAATGTGTACCCGAACGAGATCGAAGGCGTGGTCGCCGAGTGCCCGGGCGTGCTGGAAGTGGCCGCCGTGGGCGTGCCCGACGAGCACTCCGGCGAAGTGGTCAAGCTGTTCGTGGTCAGGAAGGATCCGGCGCTCACCGAAGCCGAGCTGATCTCTTTCTGCAAGGAGCGGCTGACCGGCTACAAGCGGCCCAAGTACGTGGAGTTCCGCGGCGAGCTGCCCAAGACCAATGTGGGCAAGATCCTGCGCCGCGAGCTGCGCGACAGCCGCCAGGCGGCGTAAGCCAGGCACAGCAACGCGCAACGGCCTCCCGCAAGGGAGGCCGTTGCGCGTTTGGGGGCGCAGGCCCGGGACGCGGGCTGCGCCCGCGCTCAGCATTCGGACGAAGGCACCATCCGCGGGACCGGCGTGCCGTCGGGATAGATCAGGCGCACGCACGCGCCAGGATCGAGCCCCGGTGCGGCCGGGCCGTTGACGGTGTCGACCGTGCCATCCTCGGTCGTTACCTTGTACTGGTAAAGGTCGACCTGCTGCCTCGGCTGCGGGTGGAAGAGCTGGTTCAGGTTGACCGCGACGCCGACGCTGGCGGCGCCACCGTTCCAGCCCCCGCCATTCGCCGCCGCCACGCTCACGGACGAATCGAAGGCGCCGGGGCCCGGGGCGTCCATGGTGCCCACCGCGGTCTTGGCGCTGATATGCCCCAGCTTGATGGTGTAGGCGAGCGCCTCGATCTTCGGCTGCGCGGGCGTGCCCTGGCAGGCGGCCACCAGCAGCAACGGCATCAGGCATGCCGCCAGCGGCACGCAAAGGCGGCGCGCTTGCGGCCCGCAGCGCGGCGTGCTCATGCGCTTGCCAGCCCGGTCTTGAGGCGGCCCAGCAGGCGGAACAGGGCGCGCCGGTCGGCCTGCGGCAGGCCGCCGAACAACTGCTCGATCCAGTCTTCGTGCGCACGCGCCATCTTGGAGAACGCCGCGCGCCCGGCCGGCGTGAGGCGGATCAGGTAGGCCCGGCGGTCGCTCGGCAACGCCTCGCGCGATACCAGGCCTTCTTGCTGGAGCTGGTCTGTGATGCCGGTGACATTGCCGCCGGTGACCATCATGCGGCGCGACAGCTCGCCCATCTTGAGGCCTTCGGGGTGGCGGTCCAGTTGCGCCATCAGGTCGAAGCGCGGCAGCGTGCAGGCGAAATCCTGCCGCAGCCGCGAACGGATATCGGCCTCCACCAGGTTGGTGCAGGTCAGCAGCCGCAGCCACAGGCGCAGGCCATCGTGGCTGGCATCGTCGGCTCGGGTTTCGAGATCGACCGGCGGCTCATCGGCGCCGGCCTTGACGGCGATCTCGGCGGCAGTAGTGGTGGGCATCGCGGCAGGCAGGTTGTTTGATGCCTCAAGTATATGCGCTCGCGCGCCGGGCGGGTCCGGACTGAGGGTTCAGTCCACCTTGGCGCCCGAGTCCTTGACGACCTTGGCCCACTTTGTGTGCTCGGCGCGGATGAATGCCGCGAACTGCTCCGGCGTATTGCCGACCGGGTCCGCACCCTGCGCCTGAAGTTTGTCGCGCACGGCCGGCGTGGCCAGCGAGCGCGCCACTTCCTGCTGGATGCGCGCGACGATCTCGTGCGGCGTGCCGGCCGGCGCCAGCAGGCCGAACCAGGAGCTGGCTTCGTAGCCCGGCAGCTTGGCCGCTTCGGCCACGGTGGGCACGCCGGGCAGCGCCGGCGACGGCCTGGCACTCGTCACCGCCAGCGCCTTGAGCTTGCCGGCCTTGATCAGCGACATCGACGACGGCAGGTTGTCGAACATGAGCTGCATGGTGCCGCCGGCCAGGTCGGTCAGCGCCGGGCCGCTGCCCTTGTACGGGAAATGCACCATGAAGGTTTTCGTCTGCGTCTTGAACAGCTCGCCGGCGAGGTGGATGGAGGTGCCATTGCCGCTCGATGCCATGTTGAGCTTGCCGGGATTGGCGCGCGCGTAAGCGATCAGGTCAGGGACGCTGTTGATGCGGTTCTGCTGCGCGAAGGCCGGGTTGACCACCAGCACATTGGGGACCGATGCCACCTCGGTGATCGGCGCGAAATCCTTGATCGGGTCGAACGGCAGCTTGCCGTACAGGGACTGGTTGATGCCGTGCGTGCCCACCGTGCCCATCAGCAGCGTGTAGCCGTCGGGCGCGGCCTTGGCGACGATGTCCGCGCCGATATTGCCGCCGGCGCCGGGGCGGTTGTCCACCACCACGTTCCAGCCTTGCAGCTTGGACAGTTCGGCCGCCACCGCGCGCGCCAGGATGTCCGTGGTGCCGCCGGCCGAGAACGGCACCACGAGGCGGATCGGCTTGTTGGGATAAGGGTCGGCGGCATGCGCGGGCGCGACGCCGGCAAGCAGCGCAAGGCATGCGCTGGCGGCGCTGGCAAGCAGCATATGGGTCGCGCGGCGGCGGGGGCGGTGCATGGTGTCTCCTGGTTGGTCGGGCTGCGGCCGCGCGGTGGCTGCCGAAGGCTTGTGCATTCTAGTGCCCGCCGGCGGAGGTGCCGATGAGGTGATGCCCTAGTCCGCCGCCATGAAAAAAGGCACCCGAAGGTGCCTTTGCAAAAGCCGCGTGGATGCGTTTAGAACTTGTGGCGGATGCCCAGGCCCACGCCCACCATGGTGGTCTTGCCGTTGCCCGGGAAGTAGCCGTTGGCAAAGCTGATGGCCGAGGTGTCGAAGTTCAGGCCGGCATTCTTCGAGAATGCGGTCGTCAGGTAGACGTCCGTGCGCTTGGACAGGTTGTAGTCGGCGATGAAGGAGACCTGCCACGGGTTCTTCACGTTGACGCCGGCGAGGTTCTTCACGTCGTCGTAGTTGTACTGCAGCGTCAGGCCCAGGGCCGGCAGGACCTGGTAGTTGGCGCCGATCCAGTAGTAGTCGTCGCGCAGGACCGTGGCGCCGGTCGGTGCCTTGGACTGACCCCAGCGATAACCGCCCATGATCTTGGCCGGGCCGAAGGCGTAGCTGCCGGCCACCGCGGCCTTCTTGAACGTGCCGGTGTTGCCAGTCGCGTCCAGGGTCGGGTTGTACTGGTCGTAGGCGATGGTCGCGCCGAACGGGCCGGCGGCATAGGCCACGCCGGCACCGTAGCCGGAGTCACGGCGGAATTGCCCCGGCACTTCGCCGCCACCGGCCACGCCGTTGCCGAAGGTCCAGTGCGCGATCGCGGTCACCGGGCCGAACACGCCCGTGTACTTGGCGGTGTTGTCCGAGCGGAAGTTCAGGCCGAGCTGGGCCACCACCGGTTCATACTGGGTTGCGTAGCCGCTGGGCGAGAAGTTGGCCAGCAGGTCGAACAGGGTGGTGTACTGGCGGCCGAAGGTGAAGCGGCCGACCTGGGCGCTTTCGATACCCACGTAAGCCTGGCGACCGAACAGGCGGCTGCCTTGCTGCGACTTGCCGTCATCGAGGCCGAAACCGCTTTCGAGCACGAACAGCGCCTTCAGGCCACCGCCCAGGTCTTCCACGCCGCGCAGACCCCAGCGCGAGCCGGACAGGCCGCCGGACGTCAGGCGGTATGCGTTGTCGCCCGGGCCGGCATTGAAGCCATTGGCAGCCGTAGGCACTTGCGTACCCAGGTGGCTGACGTATTCGAGGTTCATGTCGACAACGCCGTACAGTGTCACGCTCGACTGGGCCTGCGCCGCGCCAGCAAGAAGGCCAAGGGCCGCCAACGCGAAAAGCGATTTTTTCATGCTCGATGATCTCCACGTAAGAATTATTGGTGTGGTCAGCGGAGAAACCTCCTGAGTCTCCATTCGCCCGCTTACCCAACTTCGTCAGAAGTTGCCAAGTACTGTAACAAACCACCTCCGTTTCACAATCGGGTTCGCTGCCCTTGTCAGCTTTTCACAACTCAGGGTTTTGGAGTATCGGATCCGCGACAGGCGAGGCACCTGCAGGCCCAGGCGCGGCGCGGCCTGCAGGGCGGTCACGGTACAATGCGGGAAATCCCGAGGGTGAATCCACGCAGGTCCGGACCTTGTGCCGGCAGCGTCGAAGGACACGCCCGGAAGCCATCACGAGTGCATGCATCCATGGATAACTTGATTCGCGAATTCGATGTGGCCCTGCGCGCGATCGCGGGCGTGACCCGGGCCAGCCGGGACAATCCCGCGGCGGGCCTGGCGCCGGAAGGCGACCCGCTCGACGAGAAAGAGCGCCGCCACGTGGCCGGGCTCATGCGCATCAACCATGTCGGCGAGGTTTGCGCGCAGGCTCTCTACCAGGCGCAGAAGCTGACCGCCCGGACCCCGCAGGTGCGCGCGCAGATGGACGAGGCCGCGCGCGAGGAAGAAGACCACCTCGGCTGGTGCGCCGAGCGCCTGCGCGAACTGGGCTCGCGCACCAGCCTGCTCAACCCGCTCTGGTACGCCGGCGCGTTCGCCATCGGCTGGGCCGCCGGCCGCGCGGGCGACCGCGTCAGCCTCGGCTTTGTGTCCGAGACCGAGAACCAGGTCGAGCAGCACCTCAATGGCCATCTCGGGCAGATCCCTCCCGCCGACCTGCGCTCGCGCGCGATCCTGGAGCAGATGCGCGACGACGAAGCGCGCCACGGCGCCGCCGCCCGGGATGCCGGCGGCATGCCGCTGCCTGCGCCGGTGCGCGCGATGATGCGGGCCGCGTCCCGCGTCATGACCACGGCCGCCTACCGCATCTGACCGGCCGGCAGGGCGAGAGGCGCCCGGCGATGTCGCCCGCCCCCGGCGTCGGGCCCCCGCTTACGCAGGGTAGACGACAAAACGTTGTATCCTTCCATCGGTCCCGCGAGGCTGATTTTCGTGCTGCAGGCAGTTCCTTCCCCGGTTGTTCTCAGGTGGTTTCTCTGCTTTCCTCCATAAGATCTTCATTTCATTAGGGATTCACTTTTTCGGTGCGTGAAGAGTGCGTGCTAAGTCATTGTTCTGATTAAAAAAACCCGGTTTGTTGCCTTGCGGCGAGCCTTGACCCGCCAAATCGCTTCCTCTAAAGTGGGAAATAGTGTGAGGAAGTGTATTTTTGTGTGAAAAAGCGGGCTGGCCGTGGGATCATCCCCCAAACGTCGGCTTTACGGGGTTTACACGCCAGCCGGCGTAGATCGGTTGGCGCGGATCGGGAGCAAGCTTGTTTCAGGGCGCATCGGCGCTGTCACTGGATGCCAAGGGCCGGATGTCCATCCCGGCGCGGCACCGTGAAGCGCTGCAACAGCAGGCCGAGGGCCGGGTAACGCTGACAAAGCACCCGGACGGCTGCCTGCTGCTGTTTCCACGCCCTGAATGGGAAAACTTCCGTGCCCGCATCGCTGCCTTGCCGATGGACGCGCACTGGTGGAAGCGCATCTTCCTGGGCAACGCGGCGGATGTCGACATGGACGGCGCGGGCCGGGTGCTGATCGCGCCCGAGCTGCGTGGCGCCGCCCTGCTCGACAAGGAAGTCATGCTGCTTGGAATGGGCAGCCATTTCGAAGTCTGGGATGCCGCAACCTACGCCGCCAAGGAACAGCAGGCGATGGCGCAGGGCATGCCGGATGCATTGAAGAACTTCTCTTTCTGACGAGGTCATGAGCTCAACCCAATCGCCGGGGACCACCGCCCTGCGCCATCGCACCGTGTTGCTGGACGAGGCTGTCGAAGCCCTGGTCTGGCGGCCGGATGGCGTCTATGTGGACGGCACCTTCGGCAGAGGGGGGCACAGCCGGGCAATACTGGCCCGGCTGGGGCCGGCCGGGGCACTGGTGGCCTTCGACAAGGATCCGGCAGCAATCGCAGAGGCGGGCACCATCGAGGATGCCCGCTTCTCCATTGAGCACACCAGCTTCGCCGACATGGCCGAGCGGCTGGCGGGCCGCGGCAAGGTGACCGGGATATTGCTCGACCTGGGGATCAGCTCGCCCCAGATCGACGACGCGCAGCGGGGGTTCTCCTTCCGCTTCGAGGGACCGCTGGACATGCGCATGGACACCACGCGCGGCATCACCGCCGCGCAGTGGCTGGCGCAGGCGGAAGAGCACGACATCGCGAGGGTGATACGGGACTATGGGGAAGAACGGTTTGCTGTACAGATTGCAAAGGCGGTTGTTGCTCGCAGGAGCGAACCCGGCCATGGCGGACCGCTCACCACTACTGCCGAGCTTGCCGCGCTCGTGGCGAAAGCCGTCAAAACACGCGAGAAGGGTCAGGACCCTGCGACCCGCACCTTTCAGGCTCTACGGATTCACGTCAATCAAGAGCTTGCGGACCTCGAAAGCGGGCTGAGCGCGGCGTACGACTTGCTGCAGACCGGGGGGCGGCTGGTGGTGATCAGCTTTCATTCGCTCGAGGACCGCATCGTCAAGCGGTTCATGCAGGCACACGCCCGTCCGCAGCAGGATGCCGATCCGGCCCTGCGCCGCGCGCCGCTGCGCGCTGACCAGTTGCCGCAGCCCACGCTGAAGCTGCTTGGCCGGGTCAAGCCGGGCGCCGAGGAAATCGCCGCCAACCCGCGCGCGCGCTCCGCCGTGATGCGCGTGGCCGAGAAGCTGCCGGCGAGCGCGCCCGCACAGGCTGGCCGCGCATGAACCGCCTGACCTTCTTCCTGCTCGCCGCGTTGATGCTGTGCGCGCTCTCGCTGGTGAGCGCGCAGCACCAGGCGCGCACGCTGTTCGTCGCCTTCGAGCGCGCCCAGGCGGAAGAAAAGCAGCTCGACATCGACTGGTCGCGCCTGCAGTACCAGCAAAGCGCGCTCGGCAAGAGCGCGCGCATTGCCGATGCGGCCCGCGCCCAGCTCAAGATGACGCCGGTCCTTCCCGGCAGGACCCAATACCTGGCCGGCGTGGTGCTCGAGCCTCAGCCGGCCGCAACCGCGGCCGCGACGGCGGCCTCGGCGCCCGAGGGGAGCAAGCCATGACCATCGCCCGGCCTTCGCAGCACGCCCAGCGCGGCCAGCCCCGCGGCAATGCCTCGCGTCCGCGCAGCGGCCAGTTCGCGGCCAGCCCCGTGCTCGGCCTGCGCTTGCCGATGTGGCGCTCGAAGATGGTGGTGTTCATGATGTTCGCCGCCTTCGTCGCGCTGGCTGCGCGCGCGCTGTGGATCCAGGGGCCGGGCAACCAGTTCTACGAAGCCGAAGGCAAGAAGCGCTTCCAGCGCACGCTGGAGCTGCCCGCCACGCGCGGCAAGGTCCTCGACCGCAACGGCCTGGTGCTGGCCACCAGCCTGCCGGTCAAGGCCATCTGGGCGGTCCCCGAAGACGTGCCCGACGAGATCGACGCGGACAAGATCCGCCAGCTGGGCAAGCTGCTCGACATGAGCGACAAGGAACTGCGCCGCAAGTTTACGGAAGACAAGAGCTTCGTCTACCTGAAGCGCCAGGTGCTGCCCGATGCCGCGGACAAGATCGCCGAACTCAAGATCGACGGCATCCACCAGACCCGCGAGTACAAGCGCTTCTACCCAGAAGGCGAGGCGATGGCGCACATCGTCGGCTTCACCAACGTGGAGGACCGCGGCCAGGAAGGCGTGGAGCTCGCGCGCGAGCCCGTGCTGGCCGGCAGGTCCGGCGCGCGCCAGGTGATCAAGGACCGCCTTGGACGCGTGGTGGAGGACGTCGGCATCCTCAAGACGCCGCGCGATGGCGAGGACCAGCAGCTCTCCATCGACGCCAAGATCCAGTACCTGGCCTTCAACGAGGTCAAGGCCATCGTCGAGCGCAGCAAGGCCAAGGCGGCCAGCGCGGTGGTGCTCGACGCGCAGACCGGCGAGGTGCTGGCGCTGGCCAACTGGCCGACCTACAACCCCAACGACCGCACCCGCCTGTCCGGCGAGCAGCTGCGCAACCGCGTGCTGACCGATACCTTCGAGCCGGGGTCGATGATGAAGCCGATCACGATCGGGCTGGCCCTGCAGCTCAAGCGGGTGACGCCGTCGACGGTATTCGCCACCACCGGCAAGTTCAACTATGAAGGCGCCACCATCAGCGACACCCACAACTACGGGGCGCTGACCGTGGCCGGCATCATCCAGAAATCCAGCAACATCGGCACGACCAAGATCTCGATGCTGCTCAAGCCGCAGGAGATGTGGGACATGTTTACCAGCGTGGGCCTGGGCCAGGCGCCCAAGCTCGGCTTTCCCGGCGCGGTCGCCGGCCGGGTGCGTCCGTTCAAGAGCTGGAGGCCGATCGAACAGGCCACCATGTCCTACGGCTACGGCCTGTCGGTGTCGCTGTTCCAGATGGCGCACGCCTATACGGTGTTCGCCCATGACGGCGAGCTGATCCCGGTCACCATGTTCCGCAACAACGGCCCGGTCACCGGCGAACGCGTGCTGTCTCCCGAAGTGGCCCGCCAGGTGCGTGGCATGCTCGAGACCGTGACCGCGCCCGGCGGCACCGCGCCCGAGGCCCAGGTGATGGGCTACCGGGTCGGCGGCAAGACCGGCACCGCCTACAAGCACGTCGGCCGCGGCTACGACCGCAGCAAGTACCGCGCCTCGTTCATCGGCCTGGCGCCGATGTCCAACCCGCGCATCATCGTGGCCGTGAGCGTGGACGAGCCCACCTCGGGCAGCCACTATGGCGGCGCCGTCGCGGGTCCGGCATTCGCCGCCATCACCGGCGGCACGCTGCGGGCGCTCAATGTGCAGCCCGATTCGCCGATCCGCCAGCTGGTGGTGAGCGACAAGGTCCAGGAAAGCGAGCCGTGGAGCGCGACACAATGAGCCGGCAACTGCTTCCCCTCGAAATCGCCGCCCAGGCTGCCGATGCGCTGGCCTGGCTGCGCCGGCACGCGCCGGCCGGCGCCAGGCTCACGGGTGACACGCGCCGGCTGACCCAGGGCGATGTCTTCTTCGCCTACGTGCTGGGCAACCAGCGCCTGTCGACCGACGCGCGCCCGCATATCGCCCAGGCCATCGCGCGCGGCGCCAGCGCCGTGATCTGCGAGGCCGACGGCTTCGACTGGCCGCATGGCGAGGCGGTGCCGCACCTGGCCGTGTCCGGCCTGCACCAGCTTGCGGGCCCGATCGCGGCCGGCTGGTACGGCAATGACACGCGCGACCTGGCCGTGACCGGCATCACCGGCACCAATGGCAAGACCTCGTGCGCGCAATGGCTGGCGCGGCTGCTGCAGGCAACGGGCAAGCCCTGCGCCACCATCGGCACGCTCGGCACCGGCTTTCCGGACGCGCTGGTCGCCACCGGCTTCACCACGCCCGACGCGGTGCAGCTGCAGGACAGCCTGGCCGGACTGCACGGCGCCGGCGCGCGCGCGGTGGCGATGGAAGTGTCGTCGCACGGCCTCGAGCAGGGCCGCGTGGCCGGCACGCACTTCGCCGTGGCGGTGCTGACCAACCTGACGCAAGACCACCTGGACTACCACGGCACCATGGCCGAGTACGAGGCAGCCAAGGCGCTGCTGTTCCAGTGGCCGGGCCTGCGCGCCGCCGTGATCAATCGCGACGATGCCATGGGCGCCCGCCTGCTGGCCGGCCAGCAGGCCGCCACGCAGGTGATCGAGTACGGCGTCGACGGCCCCGCGGCGGCAACACGCAAGGGCGGCCAGTGGCTGCGCGCCAGCGGCGTGCGCGCCACCGCCGCCGGCACCGCCTTCCATGTGGACGGCAGCTTCGGCAGCGCCGACATCGCCACGGCGATGATCGGCGGCTTCAACGTCAGCAACCTGCTCGCCGTGCTCGGCGCGGCCCTCGCCAACGGCATCGCATGGCAAGCCGCCGTCGATGCGCTGCGCGGGCTCAGGCCGGTCGACGGCCGCATGGAATTGTTCGGCGGTGGCCAGGACGGCCCGCTGGCCGTGGTCGACTACGCCCATACGCCCGACGCGCTGGAAAAGACCCTGGCGGCGCTGCGCCCGGTGGCGCAGGCCCGCGGCGGCCGGCTGTGGTGCGTGTTCGGCTGCGGCGGCGACCGCGATCCGATCAAGCGCCCGCTGATGGGCGCGGTGGCCGAGCGCCTGGCCGACGATGTCGTGCTGACCAGCGACAACCCGCGCAGCGAGGACCCGCTGGATATCCTGGACGCCATCGCCGACGGCATGGATGACCGCGGCCGCGCCCACCTGATCGAAGACCGCGCCGCCGCCATCCTCTACGCCATCAGGCACGCCGCCGCGGCGGACGTGGTGCTGGTGGCCGGCAAGGGACACGAGGCCACCCAGGAAGTGCACGGCCGCAAGCGGCCGTTCTCCGATCGCGAGCATGTCCGGCTGACGCTGGGTACGCGCGGGGTGTCGGCATGAACCAGAACATGATGACCAATCTGCAGCAAGCCGCCGGCTGGATCGCCGGCGCGCGCGTTTGCGGCCCCGCCGATGCGGGCGCGCGCAGCTTTTCGCGCGTGCTGACCGACAGCCGCACGGTCCAGCCCGGCGACCTGTTCGTCGCGCTCAGGGGCGAGCGTTTCGATGCCCACGATTTCCTGGCCGATGTGGCCGCGCGCGGTGCCGCCGCGGTGCTGGTGGAGCGCGAGCCCGACGCGGCCCTTGGCCTGCCGGCCATCGTGGTGCCCGACACGCGCCTGGCGCTGGGCGAGCTGGCCGCGGGCTGGCGCCGCCGCTTCGGCCTGCCCGCCGTGGCCGTGACCGGCAGCAACGGCAAGACCACGGTCAAGGAAATGATCGCCGCGATCTTCGCGGCGGCGGTAGGGGAGGGCGCCCGCTTGGCCACCGGCGGCAACCTGAACAACGACATCGGCCTGCCGCTGACGGTGCTGCGCCTGTGCGCGGCGCACCGGCTGGCCGTGCTCGAGCTGGGCATGAATCATCCCGGCGAGACTGTCTACCTGGCCAGCATCGCCCAGCCCACCGTGTCCGTGGTGACCAATGCCCAGCGCGAGCACCAGGAATTCATGGTGAGCGTTGAGGCCGTGGCGCACGAACATGCGGCGGCCATCGCGGCGCTGCCCGCCGACGGCGCGGCGGTATTCCCGCTCGACGCCGAGGGCGGCGGCGCGCATGCCGGCGTCTGGCGCCAGGCGGCCGGCACGCGGCGCGTGCTGTCGTTCGGCCTCGACGCGAACGCCGATGTCCGCGCCGACGTGCGCCTGGACGACGGCGTGCAGGTGATGCAGGTCAGCGCGCCGGGCGGTGCCTTCGAGGTCCGCCTGTCGGTGCTGGGCACGCATAACGTACGCAACGCGCTGGCGGCGATCGCCTGCGCGCTGGCGGCCGGTGTCAGCCATGAGGCGATCCAGGCCGGCCTGGGCGGGTTTGCGGCGGTCAAGGGCCGCCTGCAGGTCAAGCACAGCACCGGCGGCACGCTGGTGATCGACGATACCTACAACGCCAATCCGGATTCCGTGCGCGCCGCCATCGACGTGCTGGCCGGGTTTGCCGCGCCGCGCCTGCTGGTGCTGGGCGACATGGGCGAAGTGGGCGACCAGGGCCCGGCCTTCCACGCGGAGATCGGCGCCTACGCCGCCACGCGCGGCATCGAGGCCTTGTGGGGTACCGGCGCCGCCATGACCGACGCAGTGCGTGCCTTCGGCGCGCAGGGCGGCGGCCAGGCACGGTATTTCGACAGCGCCGAAGCGCTGGCGGACACGCTGGCGCAAGACAAGGATGGCACCGTGGCCAGGGCGGGCGCGGTATTGGTGAAGGGGTCGCGTTTCATGCGCATGGAACGGATGGTGGATGCGCTGGTCGCAGACACGTCCGCGCGTAAAGCGTGACCGATGGTTAGCAAGGCTTGACCAGGCGGTTTCAAGCTGTCTCAGACAATCTCAAGCAATCGTAAGTCCCGGCGCCGCCGGGCGGTTGTCGAAAGGAATACGGAACACGATGTTATTGGCTCTGGCCCAGTGGCTGCAAAACGACTACAGCTTCCTGCGGGTCTTCAACTACCTGACCTTCCGCGCGGTGATGGCCAACCTCACCGCGCTGTTGATCGGCCTCGGCCTCGGCCCGTGGGTGATCCGCAAGCTGACCGAGCTGAAGATCGGCCAGGCGGTGCGCACCATCGGTCCGCAGTCGCACCTGGTCAAGGCCGGCACGCCCACCATGGGCGGCGTGCTGGTACTGGTGTCGATCGCCATTTCGACGCTGCTGTGGTGCGACTGGGGCAACCGCTTTATCTGGGTGGTGATGCTGGTGACCTTCGGCTACGGCGCGATCGGCTGGGTGGACGACTACCGCAAGGTGGTCTATCGCGACCCGCGCGGCATGTCGAGCCGCGAAAAGTTTTTCTGGCAGACCCTGATCGGCCTGGTGGCCGCGGTCTACCTGGCGTTCTCGGTGTCGGAAAGCAGCAATGTGCGGGTGTGGGACCTGTTCCTGGGCTGGGTCGAAGGCGGCCTGTCGCTGGACATGCCCTACAAGTCCAACCTGATTGTGCCGTTCTTCAAGGAAGTGAGCTATCCGCTGGGCGTGGCCGGCTTCATCGTGCTGACCTACCTGGTGATCGTGGGTTCGAGCAATGCCGTGAACCTGACCGACGGCCTGGACGGGCTGGTGATCATGCCGGTGGTGCTGGTCGGCAGCGGGCTGGGTATCTTCGCCTACGTCATGGGCAGTTCGGTCTACAGCAAGTACCTGCTGTTCCCGCATATTCCCGGGGCGGGCGAGTTGCTGATCTTCTGTTCGGCGCTGGCGGGGGCGGGCCTGGCCTTCCTCTGGTTCAACGCCCACCCTGCCCAGGTCTTCATGGGCGACGTGGGCGCGCTGGCTCTGGGCGGCGCGCTCGGCACGGTGGCCGTGATCGTGCGTCAGGAGATCGTGCTGTTCGTGATGGGCGGCATCTTCGTGGTGGAAACGCTCTCGGTGATGCTGCAGGTCACGTGGTTCAAGATCACCAAGCGGCGCTACGGCGAGGGCCGGCGGCTGTTCAAGATGGCGCCGCTGCATCACCACTTTGAATTGTCGGGCTGGAAAGAGACGCAGGTGACGGTGCGCTTCTGGATCATCACCATGCTGCTCGTGCTGATCGGGCTGTCGTCGCTGAAGCTGCGCTGACGCGGCGGCTTTATCCAGACGGAATCAACGTAATTACACAAAGGGCGGAATACGAAGTGTTTGGCGAGTTGCAGAAACCTCATGTGCTGGTGCTGGGCCTCGGCGAATCGGGGCTGGCGATGGCGCGCTGGTGCGGCCAGTACGGCGCCCCCGTGCGCGTCGCGGACACGCGCGAGGCTCCCGCCAACCTGGTCTTCCTACAGGCCGAGCTGCCTTCGGCGCAATTCATCGGCGGCGCGTTCGGCATGGCGCTGCTCGACGGCATCGGCCTGGTGGCGATCAGCCCCGGCCTGTCGCCGGCCGAGCCCGCCACTGCCGCGCTGCTGGCGGCGGCGCGCGAGCGCGGCATCCCGGTGTGGGGCGAGATCGAGCTGTTCGCCCGGGCGCTGGCCCACCTGCGGGCCGAGTCCGGCTACGCCCCCAAGGTGCTGGCGATCACCGGCACCAATGGCAAGACCACCACGACGGCGCTGACCGGCCGCCTGGTCGAGCGCGCCGGCAAGACGGTGGCGGTGGCCGGCAATATCAGCCCGTCCGCGCTGGACAAGCTGGCCGCGTGCATCGCCTCGGCCACGCTGCCCGAAGTCTGGGTGCTGGAGCTGTCCAGCTTCCAGCTGGAAACCACGCACACGCTGGCGCCGCATGCGGCCACGGTGCTCAATATCACGCAGGACCATCTCGACTGGCACGGCAGCATGGAAGCCTATGCCGCGGCCAAGGCGCGCATCTTCGGCGCGGCTCCCGCGCCCGGCGAGCCCGGCTGCCTGCAGGTGCTCAACCGCAACGACCGCCTGAGCATGGAGATGGCCCGCCGCGGCACCGCGCCCGTCACGTTCGGCACCGACCTGCCCGAGACACCAGGCAGTTTCGGCGTGCTGCGCGAGGGTGGCATGCCCTGGCTGGTGATCGCCGAAGCCGACAGCGAGGCCGAGGGCGAGAACAAGCCGCGCCGCCGCAAGGCCGCCGCCACCGAGGCCGAGTCCGCGGTGCCGGTGCGCCACAAGCGCCTGATGCCGGCCGACGCGCTGCATATCCGCGGCATGCATAACGCCACCAACGCCATGGCCGCGCTGGCGCTGTGCCGCGCCCTCGACCTGCCGCTCAATGCGCTGCTGCACGGCCTGCGCGAATATCGCGGCGAGCCGCACCGCGTGGAGTGGGTCGCCACGGTGGACGACGTCGAGTATTTCGATGACAGCAAGGGCACCAACGTGGGCGCGACCGTGGCCGCGCTGTCGGGCCTGGACAAGCGCGTGGTGCTGATCGCGGGCGGCGAAGGCAAGGGGCAGGATTTCTCGCCGCTGGCGGCTCCCGTGGCGCAGTACGCGCGCGCCGTGGTGCTGATCGGCAAGGACGCCGGCGAGCTGCGCCGGGCGCTGGAAGGCACCGGCGTGACGCTGGCCGACGCGGCCACGCTGGAGCAGGCCGTCACGCTGGCCGCAAGCGCGGCGCAGGGTGGCGACGCGGTGCTGCTGTCGCCGGCCTGCGCCAGCCTCGACATGTTCCGTAACTACGTGCACCGCGCCGAAGTGTTCCGCGCCGCGGTGGAAGAACTGGCGATGTCCCGGGGGATCCTGCCATGAGCGACGCTCAGGTCAAGCGCAGCGGGTTTATCGGCGCCACCATCGGCAATGCCTGGGGTGGCCTGCGCGACGCGGTGTCCGGCGTCAAGCCCACCCGCTCGCGCATGATGGAGTACGACCAGCCCCTGCTGTGGGTGTCGATCGTGCTGCTCGCGCTCGGCCTGGTGATGGTGTATTCGGCCTCGATCGCGCTGCCCGACTCGCCGCGCTACGCCAACTACCGCGAGAGCCATTTCCTCACGCGGCACGCGTTCGCGCTGTTCGTCGGCCTGGGCGGCGGCCTGCTGGCCTTCCAGATCCCGGTCAAGTTCTGGGACCGCTATGCGCCCAAGCTGTTCCTGATCGCGCTGCTGCTGCTGGTGATCGTGCTGGTGCCCTTCGTGGGCAAGGGCGTCAACGGCGCGCGGCGCTGGATCCCGCTCGGCATCATGAACTTCCAGCCCTCCGAGCTGATGAAGCTGGCGGTGGTGCTCTACGCGGCCAACTACACCGTGCGCAAGCAGGAGTGGATGCAGAACGTGGGCAAGGGATTCCTGCCGATGGGCGTGGCGGTGGTGGTGGTGGGCATGCTGCTGCTGCTGGAACCCGACATGGGTGCCTTCCTGGTGGTGGCCACGGTGGCCATGGGCATCCTGTTCCTCGGCGGCATCAACGGCAAGCTGTTCGCCGGCCTGGTCGGCGTGGCGGTGGGCGCGTTCGCGCTGCTGATCACGGCCTCGCCCTGGCGGCGCGAGCGGATCTTCGCCTACCTCAACCCGTGGGAAGAAGCCAACGCGCTCGGCAAGGCCTACCAGCTCACCCATTCGCTCATCGCCTTCGGCCGCGGCGAATGGACCGGGGTGGGGCTGGGCGGCAGCATCGAGAAGCTGCACTACCTGCCCGAAGCGCATACCGACTTCATCCTCGCCGTGATCGGCGAGGAATTCGGCTTCGTGGGCGTGCTGGTGGTGATCGTGCTGTTCTACTGGCTGGTGCGCCGCGCCTTCGAGATCGGCCGCACCGCGCTGCAGCTCGACCGCACCTTTGCCGGCCTGGTGGCCAAGGGCATCGGCGTGTGGGTCGGCTGGCAGACCTTCATCAACATGGGCGTGAACCTGGGCCTGCTGCCGACCAAGGGGCTGACCCTGCCGCTGGTGAGCTACGGCGGCTCGGGCATCCTGATGAACTGCATTGCGCTGGCCATTCTCTTGCGCATCGATTACGAAAATCGCGTGATGATGCGTGGAGGGAAGGTATGACCGGCGCGCAGCAGCACGTGATTTCGGCGAAGGCTAACTTCCTGCGCAAGCAGGAAGTTAAGCGCAGCGGCCGCAGCCAGAATTCATCCATGATGCGTGGAGGGAAGGTATGAGCGGCACGCGTACCCTGCTCGTGATGGCCGGCGGCACCGGGGGGCATGTCTTCCCCGGGCTGGCGGTCGCGCGCGCGTTGCGCGAGCAGGGCTGGCGCGTGGTGTGGCTGGGCAACCGCAGCGGCATGGAAGCCACGCTGGTGCCCAAGTACGACATCCCGATGGAGTTTATCCAGTTCGGCGGCCTGCGCGGCAAGGGGCCGCTGACCAAGCTGCTGCTGCCGTTGAACCTGCTGCGCGCGTTCTGGCAGAGCCTGCGCGCGCTGCGCCGGGTGCGGCCCGACGTGGTGCTGGGCATGGGCGGCTACATCACCTTCCCGGCCGGCATGATGGCTTCGCTGCTGGGGCGCCCGCTGGTGCTGCACGAGCAGAATTCCATCGCCGGGCTGGCCAACAAGGTGCTGGCCAGGGTGGCGGATCGCGTGTTGTGCGCCTTCCCCAACGCGCTGCCCGACAGCGAGTGGACCGGCAACCCGGTGCGCGAGGAACTGGCCCGCATGACCGCGCCCGACCAGCGCTACGACAACCGCAGCGGCCCGCTGCGGTTGCTGGTGGTGGGCGGCAGCCTGGGCGCGGCCGCCCTCAACGAGGTCGTGCCCAAGGCGCTGGCGCTGCTGCCGGAAGGCGAGCGGCCGCTGGTGAAGCACCAGGCCGGCGCCAAGCAGATCGATACGCTGCGCGCCAACTACCAGGCTGCCGGCGTGCAGGCGGAAGCCTTGCCCTTTATCGACGACATGGCCGGCGCCTATGCCGAGGCGGATCTGGTGATCTGCCGCGCGGGCGCCATGACCGTGTCCGAGGTGGCGGCGGCGGGGGTGGCGGCACTGTTCGTGCCGTTTCCCCATGCCGTGGACGACCACCAGACCACCAATGCGCAATTCCTGTCGCGACAGGACGCCGCCTTGCTGGTCCAGCAGAACGAACTGACCGCGAGCGGGCTGGCACAGATGCTGGCCTCGTTGTCGCGGACCCGACTCAAAGAGATGGCGCACCAGGCGCGCGGTCTAGCCAAGCCGGAAGCGACCCGGCGCGTGGCCRAGATCTGCAGCCAGATGGCCAGGGACTGAAACAAACGGATTCATGAAGCACATTGTCAAGAATATCCACTTCGTAGGCATCGGCGGCGCCGGCATGAGCGGCATCGCGGAAGTCCTATTGAACCTGGGCTACAAGGTCTCGGGCTCCGACGTGGGCAGCAACGCTGCCACGCGGCGGCTGGCCTCGCTCGGCGCGACCGTGATGCACGGCCACGATGCCGGCAACGTCAACGGCGCCAATGCCGTGGTGGTGTCCACGGCCGTCACCGGCGACAACCCCGAGGTGCTGGCCGCGCGCGCCAAGCGCATCCCGGTGGTGCCGCGCGCGGTCATGCTGGCCGAGTTGATGCGCCTCAAGCAGGGCGTGGCCATCGCCGGCACCCACGGCAAGACCACCACCACTAGCCTGGTGGCCTCGGTGCTGGCCGAAGGCGGGCTCGATCCCACCTTCGTGATCGGCGGCCGGCTCAACTCGGCGGGCGCCAACGCACGCCTGGGCACGGGCGACTTCATCGTGGCCGAGGCCGACGAATCGGACGCGTCGTTCCTCAACCTGTTCCCGGTGATCGAGGTCATCACCAATATCGACGCCGACCACATGGACACCTACGGGCACGATTTCGCCCGGCTCAAGCAGGCGTTCGTGGAGTTCACCCAGCGCCTGCCGTTCTACGGCATCGCCGTGCTGTGCGTGGACGACCCCAATGTGCGCGAGATCATGCCCTTCGTGTCCAAGCCGATCGTGCGCTATGGCTTCGCCGAAGACGCCCAGATCCGTGCGGTCAACGCGCGCGCGGTCGACGGCCAGATGCATTTCACGGTGCTGCGCCAGCTCAACGGCCACGCCGAGCCGCCGCTGGACGTGGTGCTGAACCTGCCCGGCATGCACAACGTGCAGAACGCGCTGGCCGCCATCGCCATCGCCACCGAGCTGGAGGTGGCCGACGCCGCCATCGTCAAGGCGCTGCGCGAATTCCACGGCGTGGGCCGGCGCTTCCAGCGCTACGGCGAGGTTGCCTGCCTCAATGTGCAAGGCGGGCAAGCCAAGGCCGAGGGCACCTTCACGCTGGTCGACGACTACGGTCACCATCCGGTCGAGATGGCCGCGACGCTGGCCGCCGCGCGCGGCGCGTTTCCCGGACGCCGGCTGGTGCTGGCGTTCCAGCCGCATCGTTTCACCCGCACGCGCGATTGCTTCGAGGACTTCGTCAAGGTGCTCGGCACCGTGGACGCGTTGCTGCTGGCCGAGGTCTATGCCGCCGGCGAGACGCCCATCGTGGCCGCCGACGGCCGCGCGCTGACACGCGCCTTGCGCGTGGCGGGCAAGGTTGAACCCGTATTCGTGGAGCAGATCGACGAAATGCCGCAAGCCATCCTGAACGCCGTCCGGCCCGGCGATGTAGTCGTGACGATGGGCGCCGGCACCATCGGCGGCGTGCCGGGGCAACTGGTTTCGCAACAAGTCTCGCAACAAGCGGGAGGCCAGGCATGAGCTTCGTCGCCCATCCCAATATCGATCCGAAATCGCTCGGCAAGGTCGGCGTGCTGCTGGGTGGCCGCTCGGCCGAGCGCGAGATCTCGCTGATGTCCGGCAACGGCGTGCTGGCTGCCCTGCAATCGCGCGGCGTGGATGCGCACGGCTTCGATCCGGGGCTGCAGTCGGTGGCCGAGCTGGCCACGGCGGGCTTCGACCGCGTCTTTATCGCGCTGCACGGCCGCTATGGCGAGGACGGCACCGTCCAGGGCCTGCTGGAGCAACTGGGCGTGCCCTACACCGGCAGCGGCGTGCTGGCTTCCGCAATGGCCATGGACAAGCAGGCCACCAAGCGCCTGTGGATGACGCACGGCCTGCCGACGCCGCGCTTCGCCATGCTGCACGCCGATACCGACTTTGCCGCCGTGGCGGCCGACCTGGGCCTGCCGCTGATCGTCAAGCCGGCGCGCGAAGGCTCGTCCATCGGCCTGACCAAGGTCACCGAGGCAGGCCAGATGCAGGCCGCCTTCGAGAAGGCGGCGGCGCTGGACAACGACGTGATCGCCGAGGAATTCATCGACGGCGCCGAGCTGACCTGCCCCATCGTGGGGGAGGGCGCCACCGCCGAAGCGCTGCCGGTGATCCGCATCGTCGCGCCCGGCGCGAATTATGACTATCAAAATAAGTACTTTACTGACGATACCCAATATCTGTGCCCGTCGGGCCTGCCGGACGACGTCGAAGCCGAAGTCCGGCGCCTGGCGGTGCAATCCTTCCGCGTGCTGGGGTGCCGCGGCTGGGCGCGCGCCGACGTGATGTTGCGCGCCGATGGCAAGCCTTACCTGCTGGAGATGAATACCTCGCCCGGCATGACCGGCCACTCGCTGGTGCCGATGGCGGCGCGCGCGGTGGGCATCAGCTACGAGGATTTCGTGATGCAGGTGACAGCCGCCGCCACGCTGGACCTGCATCCGAGCGACGCCTGGAAACCTGATTGAGCATGAACGCCGATTGAATTGAACCTGACCTGACGGACCGGAACCGCGCCAAGCCATGTGGCACAACACACGCCTGCTCAACCTGATCGCCTCCACGCTCTACGCGCTGGTGGCGCTGATGGCGTTCGCCGCCGGCCTGCTGTGGCTGGCACAGCGGCCGGTGTTCGCCATCACGCATGTGGAGCTGTCGCCGATGGACGGCGGCACGCTGCGCCACGTCAACGCGCCGGGCGTGCGCGCCAACGCGCTGGGCAAGCTCACGGGCAATTTCTTCACGCTCGACCTCAACGAGGCGCGCCAGAGCTTCGAGTCCGTGCCCTGGGTGCGGCGCGCGAGCGTTCGGCGCGAATGGCCCAACGGCCTGGCGGTCGAAGTCGAGGAGCACGAGGCGCTCGGCACCTGGGGCAACGCCGACAGCGGCCGCCTGATCAATACCTACGGCGAGATCTTCGTCGCCAACCCGGCCGAGGCCGAGGAAGACGCGCAGTTGCTCGCGCTGGACGGCCCCACCGACAGCGAGTCCGATGTCGTGGACAAGCTCGAAACCGTGCGCGAATGGTTCAAGCCGCTCAAGGCCGAACCGCTGGCACTCACGCTGTCGGCGCGCTATGCCTGGCGCGCACGGCTGTCCAACGGCATGGTGGTGGAATTCGGGCGCGAACAGAACGATGAAGAGCGCGACGCCATGGCGCAGCGCGTGAAGCGTTTCGTGGTGGCCTGGCCCCAGGTCACGGAGCAGTGGGGCAAGCAGATCGAATACGCGGACCTGCGTTATCCGAACGGATTTGCCATCCGCGCGGCCAACGTGCGGTTCCTGACAGATGCACAGGCCGCGGCGGCCGCCAAGGGCAAGGCTGCCGCGACCAGCGCCAATCCGACAAACAATCCGACGCGACTGAAGAGCAAGAACGCGGAGAAAAACCGATGAGCAAGGAATACAAGGACCTGTTGGTCGGTCTCGATATCGGCACTTCCAAGGTGGCCGCGGTGGTGGCGGAATTGCGCCCCGACGGCAGCTACGAAGTGATCGGGATGGGCCAGTCGGAGTCCAAGGGCCTGAAGAAGGGGGTCGTGGTCAATATCGAGGCCACCGTGCAGTCCATCCAGCGCGCGCTGGAAGAGGCTGAGCTGATGGCCGACTGCAAGATTTCCGAGGTCTTCACCGGCATCGCCGGCAGCCATATCCGCAGCTTCAATTCCAGCGGCATGGTGGCAATCAAGGACAAGGAGGTCACGCAGACCGACGTGGCGCGCGTGATCGAGACCGCCAAGGCGGTCAATATCCCGACCGACCAGCAGATCCTGCACATCCTGACGCAGGAATTCATCATTGACGGCCAGGAAGACGTGCGCGAGCCGATCGGCATGAGCGGCATCCGGCTGGAAGTGAAGGTGCATATCGTCACCGGCGCGGTCAGCGCGGCGCAGAACATCGTCAAGTGCGTGCGCCGCTGCGGGCTGGAAGTGCACGACCTGATCCTGCAGCCGCTGGCCTCGAGCCTGGCGGTGCTGACCGAGGACGAAAAGGAACTGGGCGTGGTGCTGGTCGACATCGGCGGCGGCACCACCGACATTGCCATCTTCAGCGAAGGCGCGATCCGGCATACCGCGGTGATCCCCATCGCCGGCGACCAGATCACAAACGACATCGCCATGGCGCTGCGCACGCCCACGCCCGATGCCGAGGACATCAAGATCCAGTACGGCATCGCCAAGCAGGCCATCGCCGATCCGGAAGACATGATCGAAGTCCCGGGCGTGGGCGACCGCGGCACCCGCACGCTCTCGCGCCAGGCCCTGGCCGCGGTGATCGAGCCGCGCATCGAGGAACTGTACTCGCTGGTGCACCAGGTGGTGCGCGAGTCGGGCTACGAGGAACTGCTGTCGTCGGGGGTGGTGATCACCGGCGGCACCGCGATGATGCCCGGCATGGTGGAACTGGGAGAGGACATCTTCCTCAAACCAGTTCGCGTCGGCGTGCCTGAATATCGCGGAAATTTGCACGAAGTAGTCAAGAGTCCGCGCTATTCGACCGTAATGGGACTACTGCTCGAAGGTCGCGTCCAGCGCATGCGCGGGCGCCGGGTGGCGGTACAGAGCGGCTCGGTCAAGCATGTGTGGGGCCGCATGAAGGAATGGTTCGTCGGCAACTTCTGACGTTGCCGGCGCGCAGGCGCTTTGAAAGATTGGCGGCGCTGTCCACCGGATCGGGGGCAGGCCGTTGAAACAGGCAGTTCTTTTTGATGGTTTCTTGTTCAGTAACCAGGCGTTGCGGCGGGGAGGCTGCAGCGTTTGGCGGCTGATTCTTCTTGGAGGCAGTGATGGACTTTGACATGATCGAAACGGAATTGCAGGACGGCACCATCATCAAGGTGATTGGCGTGGGCGGCGCGGGCGGCAACGCTGTGCAGCACATGATCAGCCGTGGCGTGCAAGGCGTCGAATTCATCTGCATGAACACCGATGCACAGGCGCTCAAGCGCTCCAGTGCCTCGCGCGTGCTGCAGCTCGGCAACACCGGCCTGGGCGCCGGCGCCAAGCCGGAGGTGGGCCGCAACTGCGCCGAGCAGGCGCGCGAGCAGATCGCCGATTCGCTGCGCGGCGCGCACATGGTCTTCATCACTGCCGGGATGGGYGGCGGCACCGGTACCGGCGCTGCCCCGATCGTGGCGCAGGTTGCCAAGGAAATGGGCATCCTGACCGTGGGCGTGGTCAGCAAGCCGTTCGAGTTCGAAGGCGCGCGTCGTGCCAAGGTGGCGGAAGCCGGTTCGAGCGAACTGGAGTCCTGCGTCGACTCGCTGATCGTCGTGCTCAACGAAAAGCTGTTCGAAGTGATGGGCGACGACGCCGAGATGGACAAGTGCTTCCAGTGCGCGGATGACGTGCTGCACAACGCTGTCGCCGGCATCGCCGAGATCATCAATGTGGATGGCCTGGTGAACGTCGACTTCGAAGACGTGAAGACGGTCATGGGCGAGCAGGGCAAGGCCATGATGGGCACGGCGACCGTGTCGGGTGTGGATCGCGCCCGCCTGGCTGCCGAGCAGGCCGTGGCCAGCCCGCTGCTCGAAGGCGTGGACCTGTCCGGCGCGCGCGGCGTGCTGGTCAACATCACTGCCAGCCGCTCGCTCAAGCTGTCGGAAACCAAGGAAGTCATGAACACCATCCGCAGCTATGCCGCGGAAGATGCCACGGTGATCTTCGGTACGGTGTACGACGACTCCATGGGCGATGCGCTGCGCGTGACGGTGGTGGCCACGGGCCTGGGCCGTTCGGCCAAGAAGCAGCAGCCGATGACCCTGCTCAAGACCGGTACCGACAACATGCCGGTGCAGATGATGGGCAATATGACCAACACCGTGAACGCAGGCCACAGCAGCGCGCCGGACTACAGCAACCTGGACACGCCGGCGGTGTGGCGCAGCTCGCGCGAATCGGCGTCCGCCCACGTCGCGGCGCTGCAGGAAAAGGGTGTGGATACCTACGATATCCCCGCCTTCCTGCGCAAGCAGGCGGACTGAGTCGGCACGGCAAGGTGCAGGCCTCCAGGCCGGCTGCCTGCCAGGCCGGGGCCCCGGAACAGCGAAACACGCAAGCGCTCCCTATCCGCCCGTGTTGCGCCCCGTGGTCCCGAACTGAGCGGCAGCCAGCTGGGCCGCACTCGCGCTGAAGCCCTCAGCTCGCATCCCGTCGCCGGGACAGGCGTGCCTCCGGCCGCCTCCCCGGACTGGTCTCCCGCCCCTCCCGGCCGGGATGTGCCGCCGTCCGCGCGGCGATCGCAAGATCGCCGCGCGCATTCCATTTTTCATGCGCAGTGCGGCGCAACGCGCCTGGCGCAGGTTTCATGCGTGCGCCAGGTTTAAGGTTTAAGGTTTAGAGTCGCACTGGAAATTCGCATCGGGCCCGCGCCGCGCTGGCCGCCGCGCGATACGCCTCGCTCCATGCGCCAATGTGCAGCCGCCCGGGCACTGTCGGAAAACACCGACGCTGCAACGGGGGGTACGCTGCCTTGGGTGCGGCAGGCGTGCGCGCTATGATGCTAAACAGGGTTTTTACCGAGACAGGAAGAGACAGCATGATCGAGACTGGAGCGCGTGTGCCCGACGCCACGCTGAACGAATTCTACGAAGCAGAGACCGGCGGTTGCGCGCTTGGCCCCAATGCCTTCTCCGTGGCGGAACTGGCACGCGGGCGCAAGATCGTGGTGTTCGGCCTGCCGGGCGCCTTTACCCCCACCTGCTCTGCCAAGCACGTGCCGGGCTACGTGGCCGAGGCCGAGGCGCTGCGCGCCGCCGGCGTGGACGAGGTTTGGTGCGTCTCCGTCAATGACGCCTTCGTGATGGGCGCCTGGGGCCGCGAGCAGAACACCGGCGATAAGGTACGCATGATGGCTGACGGCAGCGCCGAATGGACGCGCAAGCTGGGCCTGGAGATGGACCTTACCGCGCGCGGCATGGGTGTGCGCTCCAAGCGCTATGCCATGGTGATGGAAGACGGCGTGGTGACCGGCCTGTGGATCGAAGCCCCGGGCGAGTTCAAGGTCAGCAGCGCAGAAGCCGTGCTGGCAGCGTTGCGCGCCTAATACGCGATTGTGTCAAATTGACCCTCGAGAGTGACTTATAGGATGCTTTCGAGGGTGAATTCTTACGCTACTAACAGACCGAAACAAACTGGCGCAGCGCAGCAAACGAAGCAGTGGTAAAATCGCTATATTAGAAAGTGCAATCGATAGATTTTAATAATAGCTGAGAACGTCATGCTCAAACAGCGCACCATCAAATCCCTGGTCAAGACCGTAGGCATTGGCTTGCACTCGGGCCGTAAAGTGACGCTGACGCTGCGCCCCGCCCCGGTAGACGCCGGCATCGTTTTCACCCGCGTGGACCTGCCCGAAGCGGTCGAGATCCCCGCGAGCGCCAGCGCCATCGGCGACACCCGCCTCGCTTCGGTCCTGCAGAAGGACGGCGCGCGGGTCTCCACCGTGGAACACCTGATGTCCGCTTGCGCGGGTCTCGGTATCGACAACCTGTACGTGGACGTCGATGCCGAGGAAATCCCCATCATGGATGGCAGCGCCGCGTCCTTCGTGTTCCTGCTGCAGTCCGCCGAGATCGAGCAGCAGTCCGCGCCCAAGCGCTTCATCCGCGTGAAGAAGGCCGTGGAAGTGCGCGAAGGCGACAAGCTGGCGCGCCTGGAGCCCTTCTTCGGCTTCAAGCTGGCCTTCACCATCGACTTCCGCCACCCGGCGGTGGACAAGACCGGCCAGACCTTCGCCATCGATTTCGCCGATACCAGCTACGTGCGCGAGATCGCCCGTGCCCGCACCTTCGGCTTCGCCCACGAAGTGGAAGCGCTGCGCGAGATGGGCCTGGCGCGTGGCGGCAGCCTGGACAACGCCATCGTGCTCGACGAGCACCGCATGCTGAACAACGAGGAACTGCGCTACGGCGACGAGTTCGTGCGCCACAAGATCCTGGACGCGATCGGCGACCTGTACGTGGTCGGTCATCCGCTGATCGGCGCGTATATCGCCAACAAGTCCGGCCACGGGCTCAACAACCAGTTGCTGCGTGCCCTGCTGGCCGACCAGGAAGCGTACGAAGTGGTGACGTTCGAGCGGGTCGAGGATGCGCCGCCGGCGTTCCTGCCCCAGCTGCAACCGGCCTTCGCATAGGTCGCGAACGCCAAATGGTGCAGCAGTAAAGTAAAGAAAAGCCGGTCGACAGACCGGCTTTTTGTTTTGCCTTCAGGGCTTCGATGTCGGGCCGTGATGCGACAGCAAGGTCTTCAGGGCCTCGCGCAACGGCGAATCGGGCAGCTCGCGGGTGAGCTGGTCCAGGCTGGCCAGCCCGGTTGCCGACATCCTGCCGTTGCGTGGCCGTTCCACCGGCCCGGTGTCCCAGTCGCCCTGGCGGCCCACGTCCGGTTGAACGCGCACACGGATTGCGGTAATCTGCGATCCCCGCTGTTGCAGTCTTCCAAGTAGCGTAGGCACCACCTGCCGCACCCGTGCCGCGGCGGCCCCATGGGCTGCCAGCAACAGCAGTGTTCGCTCCCCCTGGCCTTGTCCGATGCCGCGGGCGTCCTGTTTGACGCCTGCCACGGCAATCCCGTCCTGCAGTCCGCGTGGCAGGAGCGACAGTACCTCGGCTTCCAGCACGGCCAGTTCCCGCGCCGTCTGCATCAAGGCCGAGACCGGGCCGGCCTTGTCCAGCCAGTCGTTCAACGGCTTGGCGGCGGGCGTCTGGAGGGCGTAATGGGTAAACATGCGCATGCGCGCATTCTAGCGTGCCGCCGCCTTCGTGCGGCGCCGGGCCTTGCATGGGAAGGAGCTGCATCATGCAGATCATCGTGCTTCATCCGCGCCTGCCGCGTGTGCGCCACATCAATTTATCGCGCGGTCGCCTGTTCGCCGCCGTGCTGGTGCTGTGCGTGGCGGTCGCGCTGCTGTCCTCCGTGCTGACCTGGTTTGTCGCGCGCGCGGGCCTGGCAGCGTTCGGCACCCCCCAGCGCGCCGCAGGCGACGATGCCTACCTGCGCGCCAACCTCAATGTGCTGGCCGCGCGCGTGGGAGAGATCCAGGCCCGCATGGTGCGCCTCGACGCGCTGGGCGAACGGGTCTCCGGCCTGGCCGGCATAGCCCCCAGGGAATTCAATTTCCAGCAGCCGCCGGGGCGCGGCGGCCCCGCGCCGGCGACCCAGTCGCGTGCGCCGAGCCTGCCGGAGCTGCAGACCGTGCTGGCGCGCCTGTCCGACCAGGCCGAGCAGCACGCCGACTATCTCGATGTGGTGGCGACCACGCTGCTCGATCGCCAGAGCGAGGACCGGCGCGTGCCGCGCGTGATGCCGGTGGCCGCCGGCTATGACGCCTCGGGCTTCGGCTGGCGCTTCGATCCCTTCTCGGGGCGCCGCACCCCGCATGACGGCGTCGACTTCTCGGCGCCTGTCGGCACCCCGGTCGTGGCCGCCGCCGGCGGTGTCGTGGTGGCTGCGGAATGGCACCCGGAGTACGGCAACCTGATCGATATCGATCATGGCAACGGCCTCAAGACCCGTTACGCGCATGCCTCAAGGATGCTGGTGAAGCCCGGCGACCTGGTCAAGCCTGGCCAGCAGATCGCGCTGGTGGGCTCGACCGGGCGCTCCACCGGCGCGCACCTGCACTTCGAGGTGCATGTCGATGGCGTGCCGCAGAACCCCAATCGCTTCCTCTCGGTGGCGAAAGCGGCATCCGCGCAGCTTGCCCTGGCGCCCGCCCCGACCGACCGCACCGCGATTCGCTGAGGCTTTGCGTCGGCCGGCCAGGTCGCCATTGAAGAACTGCCGCCCCGTCCCGATGTCCGAAGGAACTGGATGCGCGGCGCGCATCCGGAGCAGGTGACGCCAGAGGCTGGCATGGGGCTGTCGAATCGGCGATCCTTCGCCATCGAGGCGTCAATTCCCGGCTGCCGCGGGGTGTGGTTTGCACATCGCGCGCGCCGTCCCCTGCTTCCGGCCGCGCCCCGCGCGCGTGATAAACTCGGCGTTTTGCGCCAATCTTCCCATTTCCTCGCGCGGTGCGCCCTGGGCTACCGGCCAAGCCGGCCTTCAGGCCGTCCGGTGCATGGCACGGCGGCGTACCACTGCGTAGGTGAAAGCAATCGATGATCACGGGCCTTCTCAAGAAAGTCTTCGGCAGCCGCAATGAGCGGCTGATCAAACAATATGGCGGGACCGTCGCGCGGATCAATGCGCTGGAACCGAAGTTCGCGCCGCTGTCGGATGACGACCTGCGTGCCATGACCGAGACCTTCCGGCAGCGCCACCTCGCGGGAGAATCGCTCGAGGCGCTGTTGCCCGAGGCGTTCGCGGTGTGCCGCGAGGCCAGCAAGCGGGTCATGAAGATGCGCCACTTCGACGTTCAGCTGATCGGTGCAATGGTCCTGAACGACAACAAGATCGCCGAAATGCGCACCGGCGAAGGCAAGACCCTGACCGCCACGCTGGCGGTGTACCTGAACGCCCTCAGCGGCAAGGGCGTCCACGTGGTCACGGTCAACGACTACCTGGCCCAGCGCGACGCCGAGTGGATGGCGCGCCTGTACAACTTCCTGGGCCTGTCGGTCGGCGTGAACCTGTCGCAGATGCCGCATGACCAGAAGGCGGCTGCCTATGCCGCCGACATCACCTATGGCACCAACAACGAGTTCGGCTTCGACTACCTGCGCGACAACATGGTCTACGATCCGGGCCAGCGGGTGCAGCGTCCGCTGAACTACGCGATCGTCGACGAAGTTGACTCGATCCTGATCGATGAGGCGCGCACCCCGCTGATCATCTCGGGCCAGGCGGAGAACCACACCGACCTGTACCAGCGCATGAATGGCGTGCCCAAGCTGCTCGAGCGCCAGATCGGCGAGGAAAAGGCCGACGGCACCGGCGTCGAGAAGCCCGGCGACTACTTCGTCGACGAGAAGGGCCACCAGGTCTACCTGACCGAGGCCGGCCATGAGAAGGCCGAGGAAATCCTGGCGCAACAGGGCCTGATCGGCGAGGGCGAATCGCTCTACGCGCCGCAGAACATCACCCTGATGCACCACCTCTATGCCGCCCTGCGCGCACAGAGCCTGTTCCACCGCGACCAGCACTACGTGGTGCAGAACGACGAAGTCGTGATCGTCGACGAATTCACCGGCCGCCTGATGACGGGCCGCCGCTGGTCCGACGGCCTGCACCAGGCCGTGGAAGCCAAGGAAGGCGTGACCATCCAGCAGGAAAACCAGACGCTGGCCACGATCACCTTCCAGAACTACTTCCGCATGTACGAGAAGCTGTCCGGCATGACCGGCACGGCCGATACCGAAGCCTACGAGTTCCAGGAAATCTACGGCCTCGAAGTGGTGGTGATCCCGACCAACCGGGCCGCCCAGCGCAAGGACTTCCAGGACCAGATCTACAAGACCTCGAACGAGCGCTACGACGCCGTGGTGCGCGATATCCGCGACTGCTTCGACCGTGGCCAGCCGGTGCTGGTGGGCACGACCTCGATCGAGACTTCGGAATACCTCTCGGGCCTGCTGAACAAGGCGCAGCTGCCGCACCAGGTGCTCAACGCCAAGCAGCACGAGCGCGAAGCCGAGATCGTGGCCCAGGCCGGCCGGCCCAAGATGATCACCATCGCCACCAATATGGCGGGTCGCGGCACCGACATCGTGCTGGGCGGCAACGTGGAAAAGCAGGCCGGCTTCATCGAAGCCGACGACAGCCTGTCCGAGGCCGACAAGGCCGCGCGCGTCGCCCATCTCAAGGACGAATGGCAGTCGCTGCACGACCAGGTCAAGGCCGCGGGCGGCCTGCATATCGTCGGCACCGAGCGCCATGAGTCGCGCCGTATCGACAACCAGCTGCGCGGCCGTGCCGGCCGCCAGGGCGACCCGGGCTCGTCGCGCTTCTACCTGTCGCTGGACGACCAGCTGCTGCGCATCTTCGCCGGCGATCGCGTGCGCGCGATCATGGAGCGCCTGAAGATGCCCGAAGGCGAGCCGATCGAAGCCGGTATCGTCACGCGCTCGATCGAATCCGCCCAGCGCAAGGTCGAAGGCCGCAACTTCGACATCCGCAAGCAGCTGCTGCAGTACGACGACGTCGCCAACGACCAGCGCAAGGAAATCTACAAGCTGCGCAACGAGGTGCTCGAGTCGCAGGACGTCGGCGAGATGATCAAGAACCTGCGCGAGAGCGTGCTGGTCGAGATGTTCCGCGACCACGTGCCGGCGGATTCGATGGAAGAGCAGTGGGACATCGCCGGCCTGGAGGCCAAGCTGCGCGACGAATGGTCGCTCGACGTGCCGCTGGCCGCCACCATCGAGGCGGCGCAGAGCATCGAGGACGAGGAACTGCTGAACCAGATCGTGCGTGCCGCCGACGAACGCTATGAAGGCAAGGTCGGCCAGGTCGGCCGCGAATCCTTCGCGGGCTTCGAGCGCTCGGTCATGCTGCAGAGCATCGACACGCACTGGCGCGAGCACCTGGCCGCGCTGGATCACCTGCGCCAGGGCATCCATCTGCGCGGCTACGCGCAGAAGGATCCCAAGCAGGAATACAAGCGCGAGTCGTTCGAACTGTTCGCGCGCCTGCTGGACGTGATCAAGGTCGAAGTCACGCGCGTGATCTTCAACGTGCAGATCCAGTCGCCGGAAGAACTCGAGCAGGCCTCCGAGCAGATCGAGGAAGGCCTCCAGCACCTTGGCAACGTGCAGTACAAGCACGAGGAGTTCGACGAGGTCAGCCAGGCCGCGGAGCCCACCAGCGCGCCAGAGCGTGCCGGCATTGCCTACGCGGCCGCCGCCGAGGCGGCCGGCATGGCCAAGGTGGGGCGCAACGATCCGTGCCCCTGTGGCTCAGGCAAGAAGTTCAAGCAGTGCCACGGCAAGCTCAGCTGAGCCGCGCACGGTGAAGTCAGCAAACATGCCCGCGCAAGCGGGCATGTTCGTCAGGGGAGGGGCAAACGGCATGCCATGCGGCATGCACCGCGCCGCCGCCTGACACCAGAAACCAGCAACGACGAACGCATCGAGGAACGCAAATGGCCGTCAACCTGCCCCTGCCGCTGGCAGAGAACCTGAAACCTGTCGCCGGCGTCGAGCTCGGCTGGGCCGAAGCGGGCGTCCGCAAGGCCAACCGCAAGGACGTGCTGGTGGTGCGCGTGGCCGAGGGCAGCACCGTGGCCGGCGTGTTCACCCGCAACCGTTTCTGCGCCGCGCCGGTTCAGGTCTGCCGCGAGCACCTGGCCGCGGGCAAGGGCATCCGCGCGCTGGTGGTCAACACCGGCAACGCCAATGCCGGCACCGGCGAGCCCGGCCTGGCCGCGGCCCGCGCGACCTGCGATGCACTCGCCGCGCAACTCGGCATCGCCGCCGACCAGGTCCTGCCGTTCTCGACCGGCGTGATCCTGGAACCGCTGCCGGTGGACCGTATCGTCGCCGCGCTGCCCGCCGCCATCGCCGGCGCGAAGCCGGACAACTGGCTGGCCGCGGCCGAGTCGATCATGACCACCGACACCCAGCCCAAGGCTGCCTCGCGCACCGTGCAGATCGGCGGCAAGACCGTCACGCTGTCGGGCATCAGCAAGGGCGCCGGCATGATCCGCCCGAACATGGCGACCATGCTCGGCTTCGTCGCCACCGATGCCACGGTCGCGCAGCCCGTGGTGCAGGCGCTCGTGTCCTACGCGGCTGACCACTCGTTCAACAGCATCACCATCGACGGCGACACTTCGACCAACGACTCCTTCTTGCTGATCGCCAGCGGCAAGGCCGGCGCGCCGGCCATCGAGCGTGCCGAGGGCGCCGATTTCGAGGCGCTGCGCGCCGCGCTGACCGAGCTGGCGCAGGAACTGGCGCAGATGATCGTGCGCGATGGCGAAGGCGCCACCAAGCTGATGACCATCCGCGTGGAAGGCGGCAAGGACGTGGCCGAATGCCGGCAGATCGCCTATGCGGTGGCGCATTCGCCGCTGGTCAAGACCGCCTTCTACGCCTCGGACCCCAATCTCGGCCGCATCCTGGCCGCGGTGGGCTATGCTGGCGTGGACGATCTCGAAGTCGAGCGTGTCAACCTGTGGCTGGACGATGTCCTGGTGGCGCGCGACGGCGGGCGCAATCCCGACTATCGTGAAGAAGACGGCCAGCGCGTGATGAAGCAGGCCGAGATCACCGTGCGCATCGCGCTCGGCCGCGGCGCTGCCGCCGCCACGGTGTGGACCTGCGACCTGTCGCACGACTACGTTTCGATCAACGCGGACTATCGTTCGTAAGCCATGCCGCGCGGCGGCTCCCGCGCAGGGAGCCGCCTGGTCCTGCATCCCCGTATTTCCGCCTTCCTGCCCAGCTGCCATGTCCGACCTCGCCTCCCGCCTCGACAGTTTTCTCGCACGCCTTGAACAATGGTTGCCGCCCCAGCTGACCGATTCGGACTGGGAGCAGGCCGTCGCGTTTCGCTGGCGCAAGCGGCAAAGCCTGTTCGGCAACATCGGCTACCTGCAGGCGATCCGCCAGCTGCCGCCGATCCATCTCGACGACCTCAAGAACATCGAGCGCCAGAAGGACGCCATCGTCGCCAACACGCGCCAGTTCGTGCAGTGCCTGCCGGCCAACAATGTGTTGCTGACCGGTGCGCGCGGCACCGGCAAGTCGTCGCTGATCAAGGCCTGCCTCAACGCCTTCGTCAAGGACGGGCTGCGCCTGGTGGAAGTGGACAAGGATGACCTGGGCGACCTCGGCGATATCGTCGAGCAGCTGTCCGGCCGGCCCGAGCGCTTCGCCATCTTCTGCGACGACCTTTCCTTCGAGGAGGGCGAGTCGGGCTACAAGTCGCTGAAGTCGGCGCTCGACGGCTCGGTGGCGGCGCAGTCGGACAATGTGCTGATCTACGCCACCTCCAACCGCCGCCACCTGCTGCCCGAGTACATGAAGGACAACGAGACCTACCGCCACACCGACGACGGCGAGATCCATCCCGGCGAAGTGGTGGAAGAAAAGATCTCGCTGTCCGAGCGCTTCGGCCTGTGGCTGTCGTTCTACCCGCCCAAGCAGGACGAATACCTGGCCATCGTGGGCCATTGGCTCGGCCACTTCGGCTGCAGCGCCGAGGACGTTGCCGCGGCGCGCGGCGATGCGCTGGTATGGGCGCTGGAACGCGGCTCGCGCTCCGGCCGCGTGGCCTGGCAGTTCGCGCGCGACTGGGGCGGCAAGCATGGCAAGCCGTTCGTCGCCTCGCCGGAAGGCCAGGCATGAGCGAGACCGCGCAGGATGGCGCCGCGGCAGGCGCGGCACGGAAGGTGACCGAGGTAGCTGTCGGCGTGATGGTGCAGCCTGGCGGCCGCTTCCTGCTGGCGCAGCGCCCGGCCGGCAAGCCCTACGAAGGCTACTGGGAGTTTCCTGGTGGCAAGCTCGAGCCGGGCGAATCGGTGGAAGAAGCGCTGGCGCGCGAGTTGCACGAGGAACTCGGCATCGAGGTCTCGCAATGCGTGCGCTGGCATGTGCTCGAGCACGACTACCCGCACGCCTATGTGCGCCTGCATTTCTGCAAGGTCACGGCGTGGTCGGGCGAACTGGTAGGACGGGAGGGGCAGGCTTTTTCGTGGCAGTCGGCGCCGGTGGCCGTCGGGCCCTTGCTGCCGGCCACGGTGCCGGTGGTGGACTGGCTGGCCGAGGAAGGCAAGCGCTAGACATCAGGGCGGAGCCGCGGCTTGCGGCCCTCTTTGCCCTAGTCTTCGTCTTCTTCCTGTCCCGGGGCGGGATTCTCGCCGGGCTTGCCGCCGATCACGTACTTCTCCGAAGCCCACGCGCCCAGGTCGATCTGCTTGCAGCGCTCAGAGCAGAACGGACGGAATTTGTTCTCGGGTACCCAGGCCACGTCCTTGGCGCAGGTGGGGCATTTGACTGTTGCCATTGCTTCAGAAATTGCAGAGTTTGAGCAGGAAGGGAATGTCGGCATCGACCGAGCGCGGGCGCAGGTCGCCGTCCTGCTGCGTGAAACGGACCCACAGCATGTACTTGTTGGCGCTCATCTCCGGGATGAAGGCCAGCAGTGAGTCGTCCAGCAGCACCTGCATCAGCTGGTAGCTGCGGCCGGACAGCATCTGCTGGTAGCTGCCGCCGGTGGCGATCACCTTGCCGCTCTGGCCAGACTCGCGCAGCAGCCGCAGCACGGTGTTGGTGCCCATGCGCAGCGGCACCAGCGGACGCGCCCACTTGAGGATGTCCGAGCGGCGGTCGTCGGCGGGGCGGTGCTGCCAGGCGTAGTAGGCCGGCAGGTCGAATTCGCAGGTGCCGCCGGGGATGATGGCGCGGCTGCGGATGCTGGTCAGCCACTCGTTGTCGGTCAGCAGCTGGCCGGCCTTGCCCACCAGCTGGTTGAGCTGCGACATGGCCTGCTCAATCTCGCCGATGATCGCGTCCAGCGCGCCCTGGTCGATCTGCGGGTTGGCGCGCAACGCGGCCAGTGCCTGGCGCTGGCGCTCCAGTTCCTTGAGCAGGTCGGTCTTCAGGTCCGCGCGGCCGGCCACGTCGATGATCTCGAACAGTGTCGTCAGCGCCACGTGATGCTGCAGGGCGTGATCCTGGCCGAGGAAATAATCCAGGCGATCGAACAGGTCTTCCAGGCGCAGGAGGGTCCTGATGCGTTCGTTGAAAGGATATTCGTACAGAATCAAGTGATATGTCCGGGCAGCAGGGGCAGATTGGCAGGGAGTCGAAAGGACCGATCGGGGCGGACCCGCGATCCGGCCAGTATGCGGCCATTTCCCGCGTGTATCCAGCGCATTCTATGCGAGTCCGTGTATGGCGACAACGAAACGGCCGACTAAAGGTGCATCGCGCGCCACCGGGTATGGCCGGTGCTCAGCCGGGGGCGAGGCTGCGGTAGAGCCGGTCGAGCCGTTCCACTTGCGGGGCGAGGGCGTCGGCCGGGCCATCGTTGTCGACCACGTCGTCGGCACGGGCCAGGCGCTCGCCGCGTCGGGCCTGCCTGGCCATGATCGCCTCGACCTGTTCGCGCGTGAAGCCGTTGCGCGCCATCACGCGGGCCACCTGCGTGGCTTCGCTGCAGTCGACCACCAGCACACGGTCCACGCGCGCCGCCCATGAGCCAGACTCGACCAGCAACGGCACCACGTAGATGAGATAGGGATGCAGTGCCGCCGCACGGATGCTGGCGGCGCGGCTTTCGGTCAGCTGGCGGATCAGCGGATGGGTGATGCCTTCGAGCCGCGCCTTGGCGGCCGGGTCGGCAAACACCAGTTCGCGCATGGCGTTGCGGTCCATTGCGCCGTCCGCGCGCAGGCAGCCGGGGCCGAAGGCTTCGCGCAGCGCGGGAATGGCCAGGCCGCCCGGCGCGGTGATCTCGTGCGCGAGCAGGTCGGTGTCGATCAGGGCGGCGCCGCGCGCGGCGAACAGGTCCGCCACGCGGGTCTTGCCGGAGCCGATGCCTCCGGTCAGTCCGATTTGCAGCATGTCTATCTCGAGGCTTGCGTGGGTTGGCGGCGTGCCGGTCAGCCTGCGATGCCCAGCGGCAGCACATTGGCGCCGAAGAACAGCACCAGCATGCCGGCGCCGGCGATATAGGGGCCGAAGGCGAAATGCGTATCGCGATCCTGCCGGCGCAGCGCGATATTGGCAAGGGCGAATACCAGTCCCACCACTGACGACAGTAGTACCAGCGCCGGCAGCGCCTGCCAGCCGAACCAGCCGCCCAGCGCCGCCATCAGCTTGAAGTCGCCGTATCCCATGCCTTCCTTGCCGCGCAGCAGCTTGAACACCCAGTAGACCGTCCATAGCAGCAGGTAGCCCGCGGCCGCACCGATCACGGCATCGGCCAGCGGCGCGAACAGGCCACCCAGGTTCAGCAGCAGGCCCAGCCACAGCAGCGGCAGGGTGATCTGGTCCGGCAGCAACTGGGTGTCGGCGTCGATCAGGGTGAGGGCGATCAGGGCCCAGATCAGGGCGATGGCCGCCAGCGCCTGCCAGGTCGGCCCGAAGTGGGCGGCGGCCAGCGCGGTGAGCAGCGCGGTGCCGGCCTCGACCAGCGGATAGCGCTTGCCGATGGGCGCGCCGCAGGCCGAGCAGCGCCCGCGCAGCACCAGGTAGCTCAGCACCGGGATGTTCTCCAGCGCGCCGATCGCGTGGCCGCAATGCGGGCAGGCCGAGCGCGGCACCATCAGGTTATAGGTGTCGGGGTGGGGCAGCGGATCAT
Source organism: Cupriavidus sp. 2TAF22 (assembly GCF_052115045.1). Classification (NCBI taxonomy): domain Bacteria; kingdom Pseudomonadati; phylum Pseudomonadota; class Betaproteobacteria; order Burkholderiales; family Burkholderiaceae; genus Cupriavidus; species Cupriavidus sp. 2TAF22. The sequence goes on along the minus strand of NZ_JBFRFX010000018.1, from coordinate 105,529 downwards.
CGCGCAGCGAGGCGATGTAGTTGGCCTCGTCGTACTCCATCATGCGCGGCAGGCGGTGCACCACCACATTGAGGAAGCTGCCGACCATCAGGCCGAGCAGCGCGGCGCCGGCAAGCAGGAACCCGGGCGGCAGCACCGCCAGCGTTTCGATGGCGTGCGCGGGCGCCGCCAGCGAGGAGATCGCGCCAGCGGCGCCGTCCGTCGAAAACAGCCACTGCATGCCTTAGACCACCTGTCCCAGTTTGAAGATCGGAAGATACATCGCCACCACCATGCCGCCGATCAGCACGCCCAGCACCACGATGATGAGCGGCTCGATCAGGCTGGAGATGGCGGCCACGGCGTCGTCCACCTCGCGCTCGTAGAACTCGGCCACCTTCAGCAGCATATTGTCCAGCGCGCCGGATTCCTCGCCGATCTGCGTCATCTGCAGGACCATGTTGTCGAACACATGGGTGGCCTGCATGGCGTTGGTCAGGCTGGTGCCGATGCGCACCGACTGCTCGATCTCCTTGGTGGCGTCGTAGTAGACCCAGTTGCCGGCGGCACCGGCCACGGATTCCATCGACTCCACCAGCGGCGTGCCGGCGGCGAACATGGTGGCCAGCGTGCGCGTCCAGCGCGCGATCACGGCCTTGCGGAACAGCGAGCCGAAGATCGGCAGCCTGAGCAGCATGCGGTCGCTGGCGCGCTGCACCTTCTCCGAGCGTTTCAGGCTGCGCACATAGAGCCCGATGCCGAAGATCGGCACGCCGATCACGATGTACCAGTTGTCGACGAAGAAGTCCGACATGGCGATCACGGCCAGGGTCGGCGCGGGCAGGTTGGCGCCGAAGCTCGAGAACACGCCCTTGAACGCCGGGATCACGAAGATCATCAGGATCACCGTCACGGCGAAGGCCACCGTCAGCACCGCGATCGGGTAGATCATGGCCGACTTGATCTGGCTTTTCAGCGCGATGGTCTTTTCCATATAGAGCGACAGGCGCTCCAGCAGGGCGTCGAGGATACCGCCCTGTTCGCCGGCATCGATCAGGTTGCAGTAGAGCGTGTCGAAATAGCGCGGGTGGCGGCGGAAGGCCTGCGCCATGCTGCTGCCGGATTCGATGTCGAAGCGGATCTCGGACAGCAGCTGGGTGAAGTTGGGGTTGGCGTGGCCGCGCGCGATGATGTCGATCGACTGCAGCAGCGGGATGCCGGCCTTGAGCATGGTCGAGAGCTGGCGCGTGAAGTACGCGATGTCCTTCTCGGTGATCTTGCGCCCGCGCGCGGCGCGCCGCTTCTTGAGCTTGACGACGGTGAGGCCCTGCTTGCGCAGCGTGGCGTTGACCTCGGCCTGGCTCTCGGCACGCAGCTCGCCCGAGAAGGCCTTGCCCTTGCGGTCCTTGCCTTCCCACTCGAAGATGTACTGCGTGGGCGCTTTACGCCCCGATTTCCCCTTGGGCGCAGCCGCCTTGCGAGCGGCGGCGGCTGGTGCGCGTGTCGCCATGATTGACCCCTAATGACATTCTTTGTTGTTTTACATATTGGTTGTGGCCAGCACTTCTTCCAGCGAGGTGACACCCAGTTTCACCTTCGCCAGGCCGGCTTCGCGCAACGATAGCACGCCATCGCGACGCGCCTGTTCGGCGATCTGCAACGCCGAGCCGTGCGCCAGGATGATCTGTTGCATGGCCTCGGTGATGGGCATTACCTGGTAGATGCCGCAGCGGCCCTTGTAGCCGCTGCCGTTGCAACGCTCGCACCCGACCGGGTGGTAAGGCTGCCAGCTACCGTCGAGATCCTGTTCCCGGAAGCCTGCATCGATCAGCACCTCGGGCGCCAGATCGCCGGGCCGCTTGCAGGTGCACAGGCGGCGCGCCAGCCGCTGCGCCGTGATCATGAGCACGCTCGAGGCGATGTTGAATGGCGCCACGCCCATGTTCATCAGGCGCGTGAGCGTGGTCGGCGCATCGTTGGTGTGCAAGGTGGAGAACACCAGGTGACCGGTCTGCGCGGCCTTGATCGAAATGTCGGCGGTTTCCAGGTCGCGGATTTCGCCGACCATGATGATGTCGGGATCCTGCCGCAGGAACGAGCGCAGCGCGGCGGCGAAGGTCAGGCCCGCCTTGTCGTTCACGTTGACCTGGTTGATGCCGGGCAACTGGATTTCCGCCGGATCCTCCGCCGTGGAAATATTGATGTCGTCCTGGTTGAGGCGGTTCAGGAAGGTGTACAGCGACACCGTCTTGCCGCTGCCGGTGGGGCCGGTTACCAGCACCATGCCGTAGGGACGCTTGATGACTTCCAGCAGCATCGCCTTCTGCGCCGGCTCGTAGCCGAGCTGGTCGATGTCCAGCTTGTCGGAGGACGACTCCAGGATCCGGATCACGATCTTCTCGCCGAACAGGGTCGGCAGCGTGGAGACGCGGAAGTCGATCGCCTTCTCCACGACTTCCTTCGCTTCCTTGCTGTCCTTGTCGGCGTTCTTGTCCTTGGGCAGCGCGATCAGCAGCTTCATGCGGCCGTCCTGCGGCACGCGCTTCTCGGAGATGTCCAGGCGCGACAGCACCTTGATGCGGGTGGCGATCTTGTCGCGGATGTCGAGCGGCGGGCGTGCCACTTCCTGCAGCACCCCGTCGACGCGAAAGCGGATCCRGTAGAAGGTCTCGAATGGCTCGAAGTGCAGGTCGGAGGCGCCGCGGTGGAAGGCTTCGGTCAGCAGCTTATGGAGGAAGCGCACCACCGGCGCGTCGTCGATATCGCCTGCGGTCTTGTTGCGCAGCGCGGCGGCGGAAGCGACCGGGTCGTACTCGATCCTCTTCTGCTCAGCCTGCACCGGCGTGAGCGACTTGAGCGTGCCGCCGCTGTCGTCGCTGGCCGAGCGCACATATTGCATGAGCTTGTCGTGCTCGACCACGACCGCATCCACCGGCAGGTTGTACTTCTGCTTGATGGCGTCGAGTCCGGCCTGGTTGCCCGGGTCGGACAGCGCCAGCAACAGCCGGTTCTCGCGCCGGCCCAGCGGCAGCAGCCGGTGCGCGTGGAACTCGCGGTTGCCCGCCAGCGTCGGCGGCACCTTGTTGAGGTTGTACTGATTCAGATCGATCAGCGGCAGCTGATATTTATCAGCCGCGAAGATCGCCACATCATGTGCAGTCATGGTGCCGCTGGCGATGATCTCGTCGATCAGCTGCGACTTTTTTTCTCGTGCCGACTGTTCAAGCTGGGCGAGCAGGGCCGGCGCGATGCGCCGGCTCTGTGCAAGAGCTAGACCAAGTGTCATGGCAAAAAACTAACGGCCGGCAAGCGACCGAAGGACCCCGAATCGGGGCAGTTTGCCGGCGGGGTCACTTTTTGTAAAGGCGAGGCGGGACCGGCGTTGGCGTTTGCGCGACACGGGCGCAACCCTACTTGCGCGGGGGGAGGGCAGGCTGGCCGGGAAATCGATGGCGCCGAATAAAGGCGCGCCAGACGGGGGCCAGACGAAAAAAAGCCGCACATTGCTGTGCGGCTTTTTCTCTTACGGTCTTGTCGACCGTGAAACTGGTCGGGGTGAGAGGATTCGAACCTCCGGCCTCTACGTCCCGAACGTAGCGCTCTACCAGGCTAAGCTACACCCCGTTTTGTTTTTATCGCCGCGCCAGAAATATTGTTGCTGCGAGAAAGAACAAAAGTTTAGCAGCCTTTTTTCCGCTTGGGAAGGGGTAGCTGCGCATTCCGTGTGTTCCGCGTTCAGGACTGGCGTTGCAGCGAGAACGCGCACAGGTCGATGAGCGTCTGCTTCAGCGGCGATTCGGGGAACAGCCGGGCGGCTTTCTCCGCCGCCTCGGCCTCGCGCTGCGCGGCCTGGAAGGTGACTTCCAGCGCGCCGCAGTCGTGGATCGCCGCGAATACGGCATCGAAGTGCTCGGTGCCGCCCTGCAGGATGGCTTCGCGGGCGAGCGTGCGCTGCTGGGCGGTGCCATGCTCCATCAGATGCAGCAGCGGCAGGGTGGGCTTGCCCTCGCGCAGGTCGTCGCCGGCGTTCTTGCCCATCTGCTCGGCGCTGGCGGTGTAGTCCAGCATGTCGTCGATCAGCTGGAAGGCGGTGCCGATGCGGCGGCCGTATTCGGCGGCGGCTTCCTCGGTGGCGGCGTCGGCGCCGGCCAGCACGGCGCCGAGCTGGGCCGAGGCCTCGAACAACTTGGCCGTCTTGTAGCGGATCACCTGCAGGTAGCGCTCCACGGTGACGTCGGGGTCATGCATGTTCAGCAACTGCAGGACCTCGCCTTCGGCGATCACGTTGGTGGCGTTGGAGAGAATCTCCATGATGCGCATGCTGCCGGCGTCCACCATCATCTGGAAGGCGCGCGAGTAGAGGAAGTCGCCGACCAGCACGCTGGCGGCGTTGCCGAACACCGCATTGGCGGTCTCGCGGCCGCGGCGCAGCTCGGACTCGTCGACGACATCGTCGTGCAGCAGGGTGGCGGTGTGGATGAACTCCACCACCGCGGCCAGGTCGTGGTGACGATGGCCGTCGTAGCCGAAGGCCCGCGCGGACAGCAGCAGGATCACGGGGCGCAGGCGTTTGCCGCCCGCGCTGATGATGTACTCGCCGATCTGTTCGATCAGCGGCACTTCCGAAGCGAGGCGCTGGCGGATAACCGAATCAACGGCGCGCATGTCGGCAGCGACCGGGGCAAGCAAGGCAGTGGCGGAAGACTGGGACAAGATGTTCACCGTTACGCAAAACCCGCCGATTATAAGCGATGCGGGTGTATGTATGTCCCCTGAACGGGGGGTGCCGCCACGTCGCAGGCGGCTTGCTGCCCGCGGGCCAGCGGGTCCGGCGAGCCGCCCCGCGGCCTATAATGCGGGCATGACCGATCGAGATGCCGCTTCGCGCCGCCGGCTGCGGCGCACCGCCTGGTGGGCCGCCTTCGCCGCATTGGCGGGGTTCCTGCTGGCCGACCTGATCTGAGCCGCCACCTCCCGCTCGCCGGCACAATGTGCGCCCGGCGGCGCCGGGCTAGCTATGTGCCTGTTTTCTTTGTACTTTTCCCGGATCTCATATAGAATCACGGGTTTCCTCCGGCCGCTTTGCGTTGTTTGCGGTTGCGCCGGCGGGAGATAACCGGCGCCAATTGGGCTGTCCGGGCTGCCGGCTTCATCCCGCACCACGCGGGGCGAACGGGCGCCAGGGCAAGCTGGCATTGGCTTTCGGCGTTTTATTTCACATCGAGAGGTTCGACAATGTACGCGGTCGTAAAAACCGGCGGCAAGCAATATAAGGTTGCTGCTGGCGAAAAACTTAAAGTAGAACAGATACCGGCAGACATTGGCGCAGAAATCACGCTCGACCAGGTGCTCGCAGTGGGCGCAGGCGACCAAATCAAATTTGGCACGCCGCTGGTTAGCGGGGCTTCCGTCAAGGCTACCGTTATCTCCCAAGGTCGTCACGATAAAGTGAAGATCTTCAAGATGCGCCGTCGCAAGCACTATCAAAAGCGTCAGGGCCATCGTCAAAATTACACCGAGCTGCGCATCGAAGCGATCGTTGCCTGAGCCTTGCTCAGCGATCATCGAAATCAAGCGTAACTAGGTAAAGTAAAAGCGACAGGAGTTAGTCATGGCACAGAAAAAGGGCGGCGGTTCCACACGGAACGGCCGCGATTCCGAATCGAAGCGTCTGGGCGTCAAGGTGTTTGGTGGCCAGGCCATCAACGCCGGCAGCATCATCGTGCGTCAGCGCGGTACCCGCGTGCACCCGGGCGAGAACGTTGGCATTGGCAAGGACCACACCCTCTTTGCCCTGGTCGACGGTCACGTGCAGTTCGCCGTCAAGGGCGCTGCCAAGAAGCAGCAGGTCAGCGTCGTTCCGGCAGCCTGATCACCGCCTTTGCAGCACGAAGGCCCCGCAGTACTTGCGGGGCTTTTTCATTTCTGGCGACAATGACATCGTCGCCATTCGCCGCGCCCGTGTCTCCTGCCATCCCGGCCGGACGCACGTCTTGCGGCCGCTCCACCACGGAAGGTCATCATGAAGTTCATCGACGAAGCCAGAATTGAAGTCATTGCCGGCAATGGCGGCAACGGCAGCGCATCGATGCGGCGCGAGAAGTTCGTGCCTTTCGGCGGCCCGGACGGTGGCGATGGCGGCCGTGGCGGCAGCGTGTTCGCAGTGGCGGACCGCAACATCAACACCCTGATCGATTTCCGCTACGCCAAGAAGCATGTGGCGCGCAACGGCGAGAACGGCCGCGGCGCGGACTGCTACGGCGCGGGCGGCGAGGACGTGACGCTGCGCATGCCGGTCGGCACGCAGATCCTGGACATGGATACCGGCGACCTGATCGCCGACCTGACCGAGCACGGCCAGACCGTCTGCCTGGCCGAGGGCGGCATGGGCGGCTGGGGCAACCTGCACTTCAAGTCCAGCACCAACCGCGCGCCACGCCAGCAGGTGGACGGCAAGCCGGGCGAGCGCCGCATGATCAAGCTCGAACTGAAAGTGCTGGCCGACGTTGGCCTGCTGGGCATGCCCAACGCCGGCAAGTCGACGCTGATCTCGCATATTTCCAACGCGCGCCCGAAGGTGGCCGACTACCCCTTCACCACGCTGCATCCCAACCTGGGCGTGGTGCGGGTCGACCACGAGCAGTCCTTCGTGGTGGCCGACATCCCCGGCCTGATCGAAGGCGCGGCCGAGGGCGCCGGACTGGGCCACCAGTTCCTGCGTCACTTGCAGCGCACCGGGCTGCTGCTGCATATCGTCGACCTGGCGCCGTTCGACGAGAACGTGGATCCGGTGGCGGAAGCGCGCGCCATTGTCAACGAGCTGAAGAAATACGACGAGAGCCTCTACGACAAGCCGCGCTGGCTGGTGCTCAACAAGCTCGACGTGGTGCCCGAGGAAGAGCGCGAAAAGCGCGCGAAGGACTTCGTCAAGCGCTACAAATGGAAGGGCCCGGTGTTCCGCATCTCCGCCCTGACCGGCGAAGGCTGCCGCGAGCTGATCTACGCGATCAAGGACCACCTCGCCGCGATCAAGGCCGAGGAAGCGGCTGCACTCGAGGAACCGGACATCCGTTTCGACGAGCGCCTGCACAATATCGACCAGGGCGGCAACGCGCAGGACTGAGCCAGGCGCGGCCCGCCACTGACAATAACGGCATCACCCAGGAAGTACCCAGGAGACAGGATCCCGCCATGCAATCGGTCATCGCCCAGGCAAAACGTATCGTCGTGAAGGTCGGGTCCAGCCTGGTGACCAACGACGGCAAGGGGCTCGATCACGACGCCATCGCGCGCTGGGCGGCCCAGATCGCCAAGCTGCGCATGGCCGGCAAGGAAGTCGTGCTGGTCAGCTCCGGCGCCATTGCCGAGGGCATGCAGCGCCTGGGCTGGGTGCGGCGCCCCAAGGAAATCCACGAATTGCAGGCCGCCGCCGCGGTGGGCCAGATGGGGCTCGCGCAGGTCTACGAAAGCCAGTTCGGCCGCTACGGCATCCGCACCGCGCAGGTGCTGCTGACCCACGCCGACCTGGCCGACCGCGAGCGCTACCTCAATGCGCGCTCGACCCTGCTGACCCTGCTGTCGCTCGGCGTAGTGCCCATCATCAACGAGAACGACACCGTGGTCACCGACGAAATCAAGTTCGGCGACAACGACACCCTCGGCGCGCTGGTCACCAACCTGATCGAGGGCGATGCGCTGGTGATCCTGACCGACCAGCGCGGCCTGTACACCGCCGACCCGCGCCGCGACCCGCAGGCCGCCTTCGTGGACGAGGCGCTGGCCGGCGCGCCGGAACTCGAGGCCATGGCCGGCGGCGCCGGCACCTCGATCGGGCGCGGCGGCATGCTGACCAAGATCCTGGCCGCCAAGCGCGCCGCCAAGTCGGGCGCGCATACCGTGATCGCCTCGGGGCGCGAAGCCAATGTGCTGGAGCGGCTGGCCGGCGGCGAAGGCATCGGCACCCAGCTGCTGGCGCCGACGGGCCGCCTGAACGCGCGCAAGCAATGGATGGCCGATCACCTGCAGATGCGCGGGCGCGTGGTAATCGACGCCGGCGCGGTCGAAAAGCTCACCAGCGGCGGCAAATCGCTGCTGCCGATCGGCGTGGTGGAGGTGGAAGGTGAATTCGCGCGCGGCGAGGTCATCGCCTGCGTCGACGCGGGCGGGCGCGAAGTGGCGCGCGGCATCACCAACTACTCCAGCGCCGAGGCCCGCCTGATCGCCCGCAAGCCGTCCTCGGAGATCGAGCGCGTGCTGGGCCACCAGAACGAGCACGAACTGATCCATCGGGACAACCTCGTGCTGGTCTGAGGGGGCGGGCGGGGCAAGCAAAAAGGGCTGCACATCGTGCAGCCCTTTTTGCTTCGCACCGGCGCGTGGCCGGCGCGTGTCAGCGCACGTTCAGGCTCTTGCGCGGCGCTTCGCCACGCAGTTGCTTGACGATGTCCTGTGCCTTGCCGGACGCGGAGCGTCCTTCGCAGAAGAAATCGGTGGCCAGCGCGCCGGCGTAGTTGTTGCGCACGCCGTTGACGATGCGGATCCAGCCGTCGCGGTCGTCGCTGCCGTTGCGCACCCATTCCTTGGCACCCTTGGGCAGCGTGGCGAACAGCTTGCGCTCGTACGAATCGCAGCGCAGGCCCTCGAAGCTGGTGGTGCGCACGCCGCTCGGGCCGGTGATGACCACGGTGTAGCGCACGGCGCCGTCCACGCCGACCGAAATCGACTTGGCATCCACCCAGAAGTTGAAGTTGCCGGTCGGGCTGACTTCGAACGGGATCAGGTCGGCGTCCTGCGGCGGCGCCGGCAGCTGGGTCGCGACCTCGTTGAACTGGCGCGGGCCGAACGGATCGAGCAGGCTGAATTCCTTCTTGGGCGTGTAGTCCTCTTGGTCGGCGTCCGGATCCACCTTGGTGTAGGTGGGGGCGCTGCCGCAGCCGGCCAGGCCCAGGGACAACATTGCCGCCAGCAGGCAGGCGGCGGGCAGCCGGGCGCGCAAGCCCCGGCCGGCAGATTCAATCATCGGTACTCCGTTCTGTGGACGCCGGGTCGGCCGGCGATGTTGCGCCCTGTTCGTGGGCGTGGTGGTCCTGGTTGCCGTGCGCCAGGTGGGCGATGCCGTCGGCATGTGCGTCAGGTGTCGCGTAGGCAGATCCCGGGCGCGCCGGCAAATGCCTGCCGTGCGCGCCATGCGTGCCGTAAGGGCTCAGTGGCGCGCGGGTATTGCGCTGCAGGAAGCGGGACAACTCGTTCAGCGCGAGCTGGTACACCTCGCGCTTGAACTCGATGACCGCATCGAGCGGCACCCAGTAGTGGCTCCAGCGCCAGGCATCGAACTCCGGGTGGTCGGTGGCACGCAGGCGGATGTCGCAATCGCGGCCCGCCATGCGCAACAGAAACCAGATTTGCTTCTGTCCCCTGTAATGGCCGCGGATTTCGCGGCGGATGAACTTGTCCGGCACCTCATAACGCAGCCAGTCGCGCGTGCGACCGACAATCCTGACATGCTCGGGCAGCAGACCGACTTCTTCATGTAGCTCGCGGTACATCGCCTGTTCCGGCGTTTCGCCGTATTTGATGCCGCCTTGAGGAAACTGCCACGAATGTTCGCCGATACGCTTGCCCCAGAACACCTCGTTCCGTGCGTTGATGAGGATGATGCCGACGTTCGGGCGAAAGCCTTCACGATCGAGCATGACTGCACCTCGAATCCTTTAGAATTACGTCGATTATAAAGGAAGCGCGTAATGCGGCTTTATGCAACGGGGTGCTGGTTTTCCCCGAGCAAAAAGCGCTGTTTCAGGCGCACGCGCGCAACGGATTCGCGCCATCCTCCGCCCGCGGCTTGCGGCAGCGGACATGGCCTCACGAGAAAGCAACGGATGAAAGCCTCGCAATTCTTCATTTCCACCCTCAAGGAAGCCCCTTCCGACGCGGAAATCGTCTCGCACAAGCTGATGATGCGCGCCGGCATGATCAAGAAGCTCGGCGCCGGCATCTATAACTACATGCCGGTGGGCCTGCGGGTGATCCGCAAGGTGGAAAACATCGTGCGCGAGGAAATGAACCGCGCCGGCGCGGTCGAGCTGTCGATGCCGGTGATCCAGCCGGCCGAGCTGTGGCAGGAAACCGGCCGCTGGGACAAGATGGGGCCCGAGCTGCTGCGCCTGAAGGACCGCAACGAACGCGATTTCGCCGTGCAGCCCACCTCCGAGGAGGTGGTCACCGACATCGCCCGCAGCGAAATCCGCAGCTACAAGCAGCTGCCGGTCAATTTCTACCAGATCCAGACCAAGTTCCGCGACGAGCGCCGGCCGCGCTTCGGCATCATGCGCGGGCGCGAGTTCACCATGAAGGATGCCTATTCCTTCGACCGCGACACGGCCGGGCTCAAGGTGTCCTACGACAAGATGTTCGACGCCTATGTGCGCATCTTCCAGCGCTTCGGCCTGGAGTTCCGCGCCGTGGCGGCGGACAACGGCGCCATCGGCGGCTCCGGCTCGCATGAGTTCCACGTCATCGCCGACACCGGCGAGGATGCCATCGTCTATTGCCCCACCTCGGACTACGCCGCCAACATGGAAGCGGCCGAGGCCCTGCCGCTGCTGGCCCAGCGCGCCGCGCCGGCGCAAGACATGGTGAATACGCCCACCCCGGGCAAGGCCAAGTGCGAGCACGTGGCAGAACTGCTGGGCATCCCGCTGGCGCGCACGATCAAGTCGCTCGTGCTGGCCACCGACGGCGAGGCCGGCGCGCAGATCTGGCTGCTGCTGCTGCGCGGCGACCACGAGCTCAACGAGGTCAAGGCTTCCAAGGTACAAGGCCTGGCCGAGTTCCGCTTCGCCACCGAGGCCGAGATCGTCGAGACCTTCGGCACGCCGCCGGGCTACCTGGGCCCGATCGGCGCCAAGAAGCCCATCAAGGTGGTGGCGGACCGCACCGTTGCCAATATGAGCGACTTCGTCTGCGGCGCCAATGAAAAGGACTATCACCTGACCGGCGTGAACTGGGGCCGCGACCTGCCGGAACCGCTCGTCGCCGACCTGCGCAACGTGGTGGCCGGCGACGCCTCGCCGGACGGCAAGGGCACGCTGGAAATCTGCCGCGGCATCGAGGTGGGCCATGTGTTCATGCTCGGCACGCGCTATTCCGAGTCGATGGGCGCCACCTTCCTGGACGAGAACGGCAAGACCCAGCCGATGCAGATGGGCTGCTATGGCATCGGCGTGACCCGCATCCTGGGTGCGGCCATCGAGCAGAACTTCGACGAGCGCGGCATCATCTGGCCGGCCGCCATCGCCCCGTTCGCGGTGGTGATCTGCCCGGTTGGCTATGACCGTTCCGAGGCCGTGAAGGCCGAAGCCGACCGCATCCACGCCGAACTGCTGGCAGCCGGCGTCGATGTGATCCTGGACGACCGCGGCGAACGCCCCGGCGCCATGTTCGCCGACTGGGAGCTGATCGGCGTGCCGCACCGCGTGGTGGTGGGCGACCGTGGCCTGAAGGAAGGCCGCGTCGAATACCAGGGGCGGCGCGACGCCGAGGCCACGCAACTGCCGCTGGCGGACGTGGTCGGGCACGTGCGCGGCCTGCTGTCCGCCTGAGCCCATGCGCGCCCCGGGCCGCAGCCTTGGCGCTCGCTGCCGTCATCTGCGCCTGGCGCAGGCCGGCGCGGCTTTGCTGCTTGTGCTCAGCGCGGCTGCGCATGCGGGCGCCCAGAAGGAAGAAGACCTGGCCGACTCCGTGCGCGGCGCGCTGGCCGCGGCCATCGCCGACAGCCGCCCGCTGCGCCCGGCTTTCGCCACCGGCGGCGAGCAGCTGGCCTACGTGAAATGGCTGGAGGAGATGTCGCACCGGCTCGCCGCGCGCATCCCCGAGCCGCAGGTGCGCATCGAGCTGATCGAGACCGCCTACTACGAGGCCAAGCGTGCCGGCCTGGAACCTTCGCTGGTGCTCGGGCTGGTGCAGGTCGAGAGCAATTTCCGCAAGTACGCGATCAGCGGGGCAGGCGCGCGCGGGCTGATGCAGGTCATGCCGTTCTGGTCGCGCAGCATCGGCGACGGCGATGCGCGCAAGCTGTTCCACCTGCAGAGCAACCTGCGCTACGGCTGCACCATCCTGCGCCATTACCTGGACCGCGAGCAGGGCGACCTGTTCCTGGCGCTGGGGCGCTATAACGGCAGCCGCGGCCGGCCCGAGTATCCCCATGCGGTGCTGGCGGCGTGGAAGCGCTGGCAGTATTCCGAGGCCACCGTGACCGTGGCCGGCGAAGCCGATCCCGGCACGGCGGCGCGCGCGCGCGCGCTGCCGCCGGAGGCGCCATCGCGTAATCCGTTCTCGCCGCAGCGGCTGGCCAATCCCTCATGAGCACGCCTGGCACGACCGGTGGCGGCAGCGGCGCCGGCAAGCCCGGCTACGCCAGTTCCTCGCCGGACCTCGAGCGCTGGCTGCAGCGCCATATCGCGCAAGGCTTCGGTGCCGAAGCGCTGGTGCAGTCGATGTGCCAGTCGGGCTACGATCCCGCCTTCGCGCGGACCACGGTGGGTGTCGCGCTGGCGGCGACGCGCGGCGTGGCCCGGGGCGAGAGCGCCGGGGGCGAAACGGACACCGGCCAGTCCGCCGGCAAGCCGCAACCTCCTGCCGAGGCCCGCGATCGCGCCGCCAATTTCCCCGCCCGCAACGCCGCGCACCATGCCGGGCGCGACATCCCGATCCTGTTCGCGCTGTCCGCGCCGCGCGTGGTGCTGTTCCAGCAATTGCTGACCGATGCCGATTGCGACGCCCTGGTGGCGCTGGCGCGCGGCCGCCTGGCGCGCTCGCCGGTGATCAACCCCGACACCGGCGACGAGAACCTGATCGATGCGCGCACCAGCATGGGGGCGATGTTCCAGGTGGGCGAGCATCCGCTGATCGAGCGCATCGAGGACTGCATCGCCACCGTGACCGGCATTGCCGCGGAGCGCGGCGAGGGCCTGCAGATCCTCAACTACAAGCCCGGCGGCGAGTACCAGCCACACTACGATTTCTTCAATCCGCAGCGCCCCGGCGAGGCGCGCCAGCTCAGGGTGGGCGGGCAGCGCATCGCCACGCTCGTGATCTATCTCAACAGCCCGCCCGCGGGCGGCGCCACCGGTTTCCCCAAGCTCGGCCTCGAGGTGGCGCCGGTGAAGGGCAACGCGGTCTATTTCAGCTACCGCAAGTCCGACGGCACGCTGGACGAGCGCACCCTGCACGCCGGCCTGCCGGTCGAGGAAGGCGAGAAATGGATCGCCACCAAATGGCTGCGCGAGCGGCCCTACCGGACCGGGTGATGCCCCGGGCGATCTACCGGACGGCGCAAGGGCCGGCGGGCATGCAGCCCGGTCGCTACTGGTCCGACCCGGCCATGCCCTTCGTCGAAAGCCGCTGCGCCAGCGACAGCGGCGCGGCCTACCTGCCGCATACCCATCCCACCCTGTCGATCGGCGCCGTCGACGGCGGCCACAGCATGTTCAGCACACAGGCGGGAGCGGTGCGCCTGTCGCCGGGTGACGTGGTGGTCATCCCGGCCGGGCAGGTACACGCGTGCAACCCGGCGCCGGATGGGTGCTGGAGCTACCAGATGCTGCACATCGACCCGGCATGGGCGGCCGCGGCGCTGGCCGCAGGCGGCGTGGCGCCTGCTTTGCCGGCGGCGCTGGCGCGCGTGCGCGTCACCAGCGCCGCCGACACCTACGCGGGCCTGTGCGCGCTCAACCGCCTGCTGTTCTCGGCGGCGCCGGGCGCCCGCAAGGAAGCCGCGCTGGCCGGGTTTGTCGCGGCGCTGTTCGGCGGCGACGACCGGCGCCAGTCCGTCGGCGCGCCGCCTGCGCCCGGCGAGCGCGGGCGCCTGGCCGGCCTGGTGGCGACCCTGCGCGAGCGCCATGCCGAGCCGCTGCCRCTGGCCGAGATGGCGCGCAGCGCCGGCATGAGCCGCTACCAGTTGATCCGCGCCTTCCGCGCCGAGACCGGCATGACCCCGCACGCTTACCAGCTCGACCTGCGCATCAACCACGCGCGCCTGTTGTTGCAGGCGGGCGGCGCGCCGGCGGACATCGCCCAGATGCTGGGCTTTTCCGACCAGAGCCATTTCCAGCGCGCCTTCAAGCAGCGCGTCGCGCTCACGCCGCGCGGCTTCCAGCGCCGCGCCGGCTGAGCCCGCGCGGGCCACCGCGTGCAATTTTCTCCAATACACCTGCCTGCCGCGCCGCCCACACTGGCTGCCTTTCACGAAAGGACCAGCATGGATTTCCTCGTCGCAGCGGGCTTCGGCCAATTCGCCCTGGTGGCGGGCGCGCACTTCCTCGCGCTGCTCAGCCCGGGGCCCGATTTCTTCCTGGTGGTGCGCAGCTCGCTGGTGCACGGCGTGGCCCGTGCCAGCGCCGTCTGCCTCGGCATCGCGCTGGGCAACGGCCTGTTCATCGCGCTGGCGATGGCCGGGCTGGCGGCCACGCGCGCGAGCCACGGGCTGTTCATGCTGCTGCAGTGGGGCGGCTGCCTGTACCTGGCGTGGCTCGGCTGGCGGCTGCTGCGCTCGGGCGGCGAGACCTCGCTGGCGCAGGCCGGCGGGTCGCCGCCGCCGGGCGACTACGCGGCGCAGTTCGCCACCGGCTTCCTGTCGGCCGCGCTCAACCCGAAGAACGGGCTGTTCTACGCCAGCCTGTTTTCCATGCTGGCCGGCAGCCGCACGCCGATCGTGGCGCAGTTCGGCTACGGCCTGTGGATGTTTGCCGTGGTCTTCGGCTGGGACCTGCTGGTGGCCTGGGGGGTACGGCTGCCGCCGGTGCGCGCGCGCTTCGCGCGTTCGGTGCGCGGCGTGGAGCGGGTGACGGGGCTGGTGCTGTGGGGCATCGCGCTGCTGGTGGCCCTGCATGCCTTGCGGGCTGGGGCCTGAGCCTTCGCAAACGCCGGGCGCAGGTGCTCGTGCCCGTACTGCCAGTTTTCAGGTCAACTGTACCGGTACTGTACTGAGTCATCTGGCTAGACTGGCTTGCATCGTTGTCCCAGATGGAGTCAGTCATGGTCGTGCCCCCGTTCGCCGCCGGATCCGGCGTGTTTGCCGCTTTCGCCTTGTTCGCGCTGGTCTCGTCGATCACGCCCGGTCCCAACAACACCATGGTGCTGGCTTCGGGCGTGAACTTCGGCTTTGCCCGCACCGTGCCGCACATCCTCGGCATCAGCGCCGGTTTCGCGCTGATGGTGGCCGTGGTGGGGCTCGGGCTGGGTTCGCTGTTCGCCGCCTTGCCCTGGACCTGGACCGTGCTGCGCGTGGTGGCAGCCCTCTATCTGGCGTGGCTGGCCTGGAAGCTGGCTACCTCGGGCGGGCTGCAGGAGCGCCAGGTGGCGCGGCCGATGGGCTTCCTGCAGGCCGCGGCGTTCCAGTGGGTCAACCCGAAGGCGTGGGTGATGGCGGTGGGCGCGTGCAGCACTTATGTGCTGGACGGCAATGTGTGGCTCAACGTGCTGTTGCTGGCCGGGATGTTTGCCGTGATCAACCTGCCCAGCGTGGCAATGTGGGCGGTGTTCGGCTCGGCCATGCGGCGCTGGCTGGCGCAGCCGCGTGTGCTGCGCCTGTTCAACGTGGCGATGGCGCTGCTGCTGCTGGCCTCGCTGTGGCCGATCCTCAGCGCAAGGCCCTGATGGCGGGCAGGTTGCGCCAGTAGCCGTGGGCGTCCATGCCGCAGCCGAAGACATAGCGCTCCGGCACGGTGAAGCCGCAGAAATCGGGGTGCATGGGCTTGGCCTTCTGCAGCGCCTTCTCGCACAGCACCGCCGCGTAGACGTTGGTGGCGCCCATGTCCATGATGCGCTGGCGGATCGCCGCCATGGTCTCGCCTTCGTCGAGGATGTCGTCCAGCACCAGCACGGTGCGGCCCTTGACGGACTCGCGCGGCGCCACGCGCCATTGCATCTCGCCGCCCACCGTCTTGTTGTTGTAGCGCGAGAGGTGGATGTAGTCGAACTCCAGCGGGAACGCCAGCTTGGGCAGCAGCATGCCGGTGAAGACCACGGCGCCGCCCATCACCGACAGCACCAGCGGAAAGGTGTCGCCCATCTTTTCCGTGATCTCGGCCGCCATGCGGTCCAGCGACTCATGCACGGCTTGCGCGCTGACGATTTCCTCGGAGTTGGCCCACAGTTCGCGGGCCTGTTCGGCGCTCATCATGATGTCGATCCTGTCTCTGACTGTCTTGTAGGTAGCTACCGGTGGCCGCTCAGCGGTTGAAGAGGCCCTTCATGCCGCCCTTCATGCCGCCCATCGAGCGCATCATCTTCATCATGCCGCCGCCCTTGAGCTTCTTCATCATGCCTTGCATCTGGTCGAACTGGTTGAGCAGGCGGTTGACTTCCTGCACCGGCACGCCGGCGCCGGTGGCGATGCGGCGCTTGCGGCTGGCCTTGATCAGATCCGGCTTGGCGCGCTCGGCGGCGGTCATGCTGTTGATGATGCCCTCCATGCGGCGCACCTGCTTTTCCGCCACGTCCATGTTGGCGCCCTGGGCCTGCTGGGCGAACTGGGCCGGCAGCTTGTCCACCAGGCTGCCCAGGCCGCCCATCTTGCGCATCTGGCCGATCTGGGCCTTGAAGTCTTCCAGGTCGAAGTCGCCGGTCTTCTTGATCTTCTTGGCCAGCTTTTCGGCGGCTTCCATGTCCACGCCGCGCTGGGCTTCCTCGACCAGCGCGAGGATGTCGCCCATGCCCAGGATGCGCTGGGCCATGCGATCGGGGTAGAAGGGCTCGAGCCCGTCGAGCTTTTCGCCGACGCCGACGAACTTGATCGGCCGGCCGGTGATATGGCGCACCGACAGCGCGGCGCCGCCGCGTGCATCGCCGTCCAGCTTGGTGAGCACCACGCCGGTGAGCGGCAGCGCGTCATGGAAGGCGCGCGCGGTGTTGACCGCGTCCTGGCCCAGCATGGCGTCGACCACGAAGAGCGTTTCGGCGGGCTTGAGCTCGGCGTGCAGCGCGGTGATTTCCTGCATCATCACCTCGTCGATGCCGAGGCGCCCGGCGGTGTCGACGATCAGCACGTCATGGTAGTGCTTGCGGGCCCAGTCGACCGCGGCGCGGGCGATGTCCACCGGCTTCTGGTCGGGCTGGGAAGGGAAGAAGTCGGCGCCGACCTGCTCCGAGACGGTCTTGAGCTGGGCGATGGCGGCGGGGCGGTACACGTCGCACGATACCGTCAGGACCTTCTTCTTCTTGTTTTCCTTGAGCCATTTGGCCAGCTTGCCCACGGTGGTGGTCTTGCCCGCACCCTGCAGGCCGGCCATCAGGATGATCGCGGGCGGCTGCACGGCCAGGTTGAGCTCGCCGCTCTTGTCGCCGGCCGAGAGGCTTTCCACGCCGCCGATGACCGCGGTCAGCTCGCGCTGCACCACGCCCACCAGCGCCTGGCCGGGGGTGAGGCTGGAAACCACGTCCTCGCCCAGCGCCTTTTCCTTCACGCGGGCGATGAATTCGCGCACCACCGGCAGGGCGACGTCGGCCTCCAGCATGGCCAGGCGCACTTCGCGCAGCATTTCGGCGGTATTGGCTTCGGTCAGGCGAGCCTCGCCGCGCATGGTCTTGACGACCCGCGCCAGGCGTTGAGTGAGATTGTCCAGCATGGCAGAAGTCCGGGGGATAGGCTTTATCGAGGCTTGAGGCTGGCGTCGGGCCCGGCTCAAGCGGGGCGCCACCGGGGCGGGGCGCTAAGGTAAACTGTGCAAATGGCCATTGTACTGTATGCCTTGACGGCACTTCTCTATTGCGGCCTGGCCTTTCATGGCTGGGCGACGCGCAACCCGCAGCTATCGGCTGCCGGCGCCGCCAGCGGCGCCCTGGGGGGCGCGGCAGCTACCGTGCTGCTGCAAGGCGCAGGCGGGGGGCGCGCCGAGGCGCGCCCGGCCTGGTGGCACGCGCTGATGCTGGCCGCGCTGGCCAGCCACGGGCTGCTGCTGCACGAGACCATCTTCCCGGCCGACCGCATGATGTTCGGCTTTGCCTTCGCGCTCTCGGCCATGCTGTGGCTGGGCGTGGGCATCTACTGGATAGAGAGCTTCTTCTTTTCGCTGGCCGGGCTCGGGCTGATCGTGTTCCCGGTGGCGATGCTGGCCAGCCTGATCCCGCTGGCCTTTCCCGGCGCGCAGATCCTGGGCTACGCGGCGGCGCCGCTGTTCAAGCTGCATTTCGTCATTGCCAACGTGGCCTACGGGCTGTTCACGCTTGCCGCCTTCCACGCCTTCCTGATGCTGCTGGCCGAGCGCCGGCTGCACGGCTTCAACCGCGCACCCCATGGCAGGCAGTCCGGGCAGGGTGGGCAGGGCGAGGATTCGGCGCAATGGATGGGGCGCTGGCTGGACCTGCTGCCGCCGCTGCTGACGCTGGAGAAACTGCTGTTCCGGCTGATCGGCGCCGGCTTCGTGTTGCTGACGCTGACCATCCTGTCGGGCCTGCTGTTCTCCGAGCAACTGTTCGGGCGCGCCTTCCGGCTGGACCACAAGACCGTGTTCGCACTGTTGTCCTGGGTGATGTTCGCCGGCATCCTGGCCGGACGCACCTTCTACGGCTGGCGCGGACGCACGGCCCTGCGCTGGGTGATCGCGTCCTTCGGCATCCTGCTGCTGGCCTACGTGGGCAGCCGCTTCGTCATCGAAGTCATCCTGCACCGACTCTGAACCCGGCATGGCACGCATCCTTCTAGTCCTGGCCGTGCTGCTGGGCTTCTTCTGGTGGTTGCGCCAGCGCGCGGAACGGCGCCAGGCCGGGCAAGACACCGTGCGGCCGCGCCAGCCCGCGGCGCCGCAGGAGGCCATGGTGCAATGCGCGTACTGCGCCGTGCACCTGCCGCGCGGCGAAGCCATCGCCTACCGCGGCCTGCATTATTGCCGGCGTGCCCACCTGCCGGCCGACAGCGACGCGGACAATCCCGCCGCATGAAGAGACCCGCCGCGCTCTCGTCCACGCCCACGTCCTCGCCAGGGCCCGGCCTCAAGGCCTGGCACATCGTCGCCGCCATGTGGCAGCGACCGGAACCGCCGGAATTCCACTGGCGACTGCTGCGCTATTTCTCCTGGACCCGGCTGGCGGTGGCCCTGCTCCTGCTCGGCTACGCCTGGCTGCCGTCCCAGCGCGCCGAGAGCGAGCGGCTGGCCGTGGCGGTGGGCCACGGCCTGGCGTCGCTGCCGCTGGCCGTGCCCTATGCCGTGATGGCGCTTGCCATGGCCGCCGCCGCCCTGTGGTGGCGCCGCGGCTTTCACCTGCGCGTGCATGCGCAGGTGCTGGCCGACCTTGTCCTGCTGGGCCTGATCTTCCTTGCCCAGGGCTATCGCGGCGAGGGCATGGCGATGATCTTCCTGCTGCCGGCGCTGCAGGCGGGCGCGCTCACCAGCCTGCTGTTCGCGCTGTCGGTCGCGGCGGCCTCGGCGCTGGTGGTGATGAGCGCCCCGTTCGCGCAGACCTTGCTGCTGCACCAGGCCGATGCGGGCCTGCTGGGCTCGGGGCTGTACGGCCTGGTGTTCATGATCGCGGCGTCGCTGATGTACCTGCTGGCCAACCGCCAGCTTGCGCAGGAACACCTGGCGCTGGCGCGCGAGCAGGAGCTGCGCCTGCAGCAACTGGTCAACCGGCTGATGGTCAACGACATGCAGGACGGCGTGATGCTGCTGCGCGCCAACGGCGCCGTGGTGGCCGCCAACCCGGCCGCGGTGGTGCTGCTCGGCGTGCAGCCGGCCGAGCGCGGCAAGCCTTCGGCCACGCCCGGCACCGGGCGCGACGCGCTGTTCGACGTGCGCCAGATCCCGCGCCTGCAGCCGCTTATGGAGATGCTGCGCGACTGGGTGCGCAGCAAGGATGATGCGCCACGCATCCTGCAGTTGCTGCCGCTGCCGTCGCGGCCCTCGTCGGCCCGCGGCCCGATCCTGCATACGCGCCTGCGGCTGCGCTTCCTGCTGCCGGGGCTGGCCAGCCTGCGCTCGACCTTCGCTTCGTCGCTGTCGGTCTCGCTGAGCGCGCAGCAGGCCATGAACACGGCCACCTGGAACGAGCTCACGCCTGAGGCGGCGGCGCGGCTGCGCCTGGCCATCGCGCAGAGCGAGGCCATGGCCTGGCGGCCCGAGGACGAAGCGCTGCTGCGCAGCGAGATGCGCGACACCGTGCTGGTCCATATCGAAAGCTGGGAGCGCATCGCCGAGCAGGTACAGCAGGAGAAGCTGGCCGCCATGGGCCGGCTGGTGGCCAGCGTCGCGCACCAGATCCGCAATCCGCTGGCCGCCATCAGCCAGGCCAGCGAGCTGCTTGCCGAGACCAGCCGCGGGCGCCCCGAAGGCGATGTCGACGCGCGCCTGCTGCGCATCATCCATGACAATGTGCAGCGGCTCGACCAGGTGGTGTCGGACGTGCTGCAGATGTCGCGCCGGCCGCGCACCGAACGCACCGCGGTGGACCTGAACCAGGCGCTGCCGGAGATCGTTGGCCGCTGGCGGCTGGAAATGCGCGCCCGCTCGACCAGCCATGACCCGGTCGGCGCGCGCCGCACGCCGCGCCCGGCCGAGATCAACGCCAACGCGGTGCGGGTCACGGTGGACGTGGCACGCCCGGTCATCTTCGATCCTTCGCAACTGCAGCAGGTGCTGGGCAACCTGCTCGACAATGCCTGGCGCTATTGCAGCCGCCTGCCCGGCGCGATCCGCCTGCTGGCCCACGCGCTGGACCAGCACCATGCCGAGCTGATCGTCTGGAATGACGGCGTCGAAGTGTCGCGCGAACACCAGCGCACGCTGTTCGAGCCGTTCTTCACCAGCAACGCGCAGGGCACCGGCCTAGGCCTGTTCATGGCACGCGAGCTGTGCGGCGCCAATGATGCCCAGGTGCGCTACGGCACCATCTCGCTCGACGCGCTGCTGGCGCAGACCGGCATGCTGGCCCCGGCGGCACGCGATACACTGCCGGCCAAGGCCTTTGTCCTGACCCTGCGCATCGATGCGCAGGACCAGGCGGGCGGCTGACTCGCCCCGGATCTGCCGATCCCGTTCCGCCAGACCGCACGACTACCACCAGACCCATGCCCGCCAAGACGCCAGGCTCCGATCCGATTCTCGTCATCGACGACGAGGCTGACCTGCGAGAGCTGCTCGATATCTCCATCCGCCGCATGGGCCACGACGTGGTCCTGGCGGGCTCCCTGGCCGAAGCGCGCGAGCAGCTCGCGGCGCGCCGCTACAGCCTGGTGCTGACCGACATGCGCCTGGGCGATGGCCTGGGCATCGACATCGTGCGCCAGCTGTCGAGCGCGCCAGAACGCGTGCCGGTGGCGGTGATCACCGCCTACGGCAGCGCCGACAACGCGGTGGAGGCACTCAAGGCGGGCGCCTTCGACTACATCGCCAAGCCGGTCTCGCTGGACCAGCTGCGCAGCCTGATCCTCAATGCGCTCGGCCGCCAGCAGCGCGACCACGCAGACGGCGGCGAGGGCGCCGCCGGGGCGGGCACGGCGGACCGCGCCTTCAACCTGCTGCCCGGCCATTCGCCGGCCATGCACGACGTGCGCCGCGCGCTGTCGCGGCTGGCGCGCAGCATGGCGCCGATCGTCATCAGCGGGGAATCCGGCAGCGGCAAGGAGCGCGCCGCGCGCGCCATCCACGCGATCAGCACGCGCGCCGCGCATCCCTTCGTGGCGGTGAACTGCGGCGCCATCCCCGAGACGCTGATGGAGTCGGAATTCTTCGGCCACGTGAAGGGCGCGTTCACCGGCGCCGACGCCGAGCGCGGCGGCTTCTTCCAGGCCGCCAACGGCGGCACGCTGCTGCTCGACGAAGTGGCGGACCTGCCGCTGGCCATGCAGGTCAAGCTGCTGCGCGTGCTGCAGGAGCGGCGCGTGCGCAAGATCGGCGCCAGCCGCGAGGAGAACGTGGATGTGCGCGTGCTGTGCGCCAGCCACAAGGACCTGGCCGCGATGGTCGCGGCCGGCCAGTTCCGCCAGGACCTGTTCTATCGCCTCAATGTGCTGGCGCTGCGCATGCCCACCCTGCGCGAGCGCCGCGAGGACCTGCCGGTACTGGCCGGCGCCATCCTGGAGCACCTGGCGGTGCGCTACGGCGACACCCACCCCAAGCGGCTGGCGGTGGCCGCGCAGCAGCGCCTGGCGGACTATCCCTTCCCGGGCAATGTGCGCGAACTGGAGAACCTGCTCGAGCGCGCGTACGCCTTTGCGGAGGGCGAGTCCATCGAGGTGGACGACCTCGGCGCGCTGGATGCCGGCGCGGCCGACGTCGCGCTGGTCGCGCCGCGCGGATACCAGTACCAGCCCGATCCACGCTACGCCGGACGCCACGATGCACCCGCGGCGCCGGCCGCGCCGGTCGATGCGGCGCCGGCGGGTGCCGTGCGCGAGGCCGCGGGCGAGGCTGGCCGCGTCACCTTCCCGATCGACCTGCCCGGCCGCCTGGAAGCGCTCGAGCGCGACCTGATCCTGCAGGCCTTGCAGCAGACCGGCTTCAACCGCACGGCAGCGGCGCCGCTGCTGGGCCTGAGCTTTCGCCAGCTGCGCTACCGCATCCAGCAGCTCGGCATCCGCGAAGGACGCGACGATGGTGCCGACGCGGGCGAGATGGCGGATGGCGTGGCCGGCGAAGGCCTGCGCGAGACCGCGCGCAGTGCCGTGGACGCCACCAGCGGAGTGCGCGATGCCTGAGCACGACATCGGCGGGCCGGCATCTGCGGCCACGCCCGGCAGCGCCGCCACTGACGCTGCTGCTGCTGCTGCTGCCTTCAGCCCCGACCCGTCGGGCTGGGTCCCGGCCGCGCGCCGCGTGCCGTCGCCCAATTTCGATGCCCGTCCCGCCGGCATGCCGGTGGACCTGGTGGTCATCCACAACATCAGCCTGCCGCCCGGGCAATTCGGCAGCGGCGATATCGAAGCGTTTTTCCAGAACCGGCTCGACCCGTCGCGCCATCCCTTCTTCGCCACTATCCATGAGGTGCGTGTTTCGGCGCATTTCCTGGTGACGCGCACAGGCGAACTGGTGCAGTTCGTGTCGTGCCGGGACCGGGCCTGGCATGCCGGTCAGTCGGCGTTCTTCGGCCGGACCCGCTGCAACGATTTTTCGATCGGCATCGAGATCGAAGGCAGCGACGACCAGCCGTTCACGTTGGCCCAGTACCACACCACCGCGGCGCTGGTGCGTGCGCTGCTCGTCGCCTATCCGGTGCGCGCGCTGGCCGGGCACAGCGATATCGCGCCCGGCCGCAAGACCGATCCGGGCCCGCATTTCGACTGGATTGGCTTCGCGGCCGCCGCCGGCCTGGCTCGGGCCATGTTGCCCTACCGCAAAGACGGGCCCTGAGGCAAGGGCCCGGCACGCGGTCTAGGGGGATCGAGCGATCTCGGGAAAACCCTGATAAAGTCCGGCCCCTATCGAAGCGGTCCGGGCAATCAAAAAAATTTCTTTTCATTGTGCGGTAACACACCGTCAGGCGGGATTCCTTACGTCTCTTGGGCTGGCGGGTTTGGCGCGGTGCCGCATGCCGTGGCCGTCACCGGCTTCGGCTCAAAAAGACGCTTGTCAAGACTGGTCAAGCCGCTTCGTTTCACTATACTTAGTCCAGTTTTTCGTATCGACCACTATATCTAGTGGTGCTTTCGGGGAGCCAGCCTAGGTGTGCAGTTACCGCCGCAGCGCTTTACAGCGTTTCACTGCGGCCCCGCCTAAGGACTGGCGCGTCACAAGAGTCCCAGCAGAATCCAGCAATGCAGCCCGCCCCCGGCCGTTCACGGCCCGGCGAATCTTTTCTGTCTTGCGCGTTTTGCTCGGGGCTCTTTGTCACTCATAAAACACGGGTCAGAACAGGAGTTCCTCATGCAGACAGCCCAGAACGAATTTTCCACCGGCGCCACCGCCGCCGGTGTGGCAGCGAACCCGCAGTCGAGCCCCGCTGCTGCCGGCGCTGGCGACTACCAGGACTACAAGATCATCCGACGCAACGGCGCCGTGGTGGCGTTCGAGCCGAGCAAGATCTCGGTGGCCGTGACCAAGGCCTTCCTGGCGGTCAACGGCGGGCAGGGCGCCGCTTCCGCGCGTGTGCGCGAAGTGGTCGAGCAAGTCACCCAGAATGTGGTGCGCGCGCTGCTGCGCAGCCGCCCCAGCGGCGGCACCTTCCATATCGAAGACGTGCAGGATCACGTGGAACTGGCGCTGATGCGCTCGGGCGAGCATGAGGTGGCCCGTTCCTACGTGCTGTACCGCGAGAAGCGCACCCAGGAACGCGCCCAGGCCAATGCCCAGGCGGTTGCCCGCGTGCAGGAAGGCGGCGTCACGTTCAACGTGACCGACGGCGGCGTGGCCCGCGTGCTGGACGTGAGCTCGCTGCATGCCCTGATCGACAATGCCTGCTCGGGCCTGGGCGACGCCGTCAGCGCCGAGCCGATCCTCAAGGAAACGCTGAAGAACCTGTACGACGGCGTGCCCATGACCCAGGTCTACGACTCGGCCATCCTGGCCGCGCGTACCCTGATCGAGAAGGACCCGGCCTACAGCCAGGTCACCGCGCGTATCCTGCTGCACACCATCCGCAAGGAAATCCTGGGCGCCGAAGTGACCCAGACCGAAATGGTGTCGCGCTACGCCGACTACTTCCCCAAGTTCATCGCGCGCGGCATCGAAGCCGAGCTGCTGGACGAGAAGCTGGCCACCTATGACCTGGCCCGCCTGGGCGCCGCGCTGGACGCCCAGCGCGACTTCCAGTTCAACTACCTCGGCCTGCAGACCCTGTACGACCGCTACTTCCTGCACATCGACGAAGCGCGCATCGAAATGCCGCAGGCTTTCTTCATGCGCGTGGCGATGGGCCTGGCGCTGGGCGAGAAGGACCGCGAAGCGCGCGCCATCGAGTTCTACCAGCTGCTGTCGTCGTTCGACTTCATGTCGTCCACGCCGACCCTGTTCAACTCTGGCACCCGCCGCTCGCAGCTGTCGTCGTGCTACCTGACCACCGTGTCGGACGACCTCGAGGGCATCTACGAAGCGCTCAAGGAAAACGCGCTGCTGTCCAAGTTCGCCGGCGGCCTGGGCAACGACTGGACCAATGTGCGCGCGCTCGGCTCGCACATCAAGGGCACCAACGGCAAGTCGCAAGGCGTGGTCCCGTTCCTGAAGGTCGTCAACGACACCGCGGTCGCGGTCAACCAGGGCGGCAAGCGCAAGGGCGCGGTGTGCGCCTACCTGGAGACGTGGCACCTGGACATCGAGGAATTCCTCGAGCTGCGCAAGAACACCGGCGACGACCGCCGCCGCACCCACGACATGAACACGGCGAACTGGATTCCCGACCTGTTCATGAAGCGCGTGATGGAAGCCGGCGAGTGGACGCTGTTCTCGCCCGCCACCTGCCCGGACCTGCACGACAAGGTCGGCCGCGCCTTCGAAGAAGCCTACCTGGGCTATGAAGCCAAGGCCGCCCGGGGCGAGCTGAAGCTGTTCAAGAAGATCCCCGCCATGCAGCTGTGGCGCAAGATGCTGGGCATGCTGTTCGAGACCGGCCATCCCTGGATCACCTTCAAGGATCCGTGCAACATCCGCAGCCCGCAGCAGCACGTGGGCGTGGTGCACAGCTCCAACCTGTGCACGGAAATCACGCTCAACACCAACGAGAGCGAGATCGCGGTATGCAACCTGGGTTCGGTGAACCTGGTCGCCCACCTGAAGCAACTGGCCGACGGCACCCAGGTGCTCGACCACGCCAAGCTCGAGAAGACCATCCGCACCGCCATGCGCATGCTCGACAACGTGATCGACATCAACTACTACGCGGTCGACAAGGCGAAGAACTCCAACCTGCGCCACCGCCCGGTCGGCATGGGCATCATGGGCTTCCAGGACTGCCTGCACCTGCTGCGCCTGCCGTACGCCAGCGACGCCGCCGTGCAGTTCGCCGACACCTCGATGGAAGCGGTGTGCTACTACGCCTACCGCGCCTCCAGCGAGCTGGCCGAGGAACGCGGCCGCTATAGCACGTACGAAGGCTCGCTGTGGGATCGCGGCATCCTGCCGCAGGACTCGCTCAAGCTGCTGGCCGAGGAACGCGGCGGCTACCTGGAAGTGGATCATTCCTCGACCATGGACTGGGACAGCCTGCGCGCGCGCATCAAGCAGCACGGCATGCGCAACTCGAACTGCATCGCGATCGCGCCCACGGCAACGATCTCGAACATCATCGGCGTGTCGGCCTGCATCGAACCGACCTTCCAGAACCTGTACGTCAAGTCCAACCTGTCGGGCGAGTTCACGGTGGTCAACGACTACCTGGTGCGCGACCTGAAGGCACGCGGCCTGTGGGACGAAGTGATGGTCGCCGACCTGAAGTATTTCGACGGCAAGCTGGCCCGCATCGACCGCATCCCGCAAGACCTGCGCGACATCTACGCCACCGCCTTCGAAGTCGAGCCGAGCTGGCTGGTGGAAGCCGCCAGCCGCCGCCAGAAGTGGATCGACCAGGCCCAGTCGCTGAACATCTACATGGCCGGCGCCTCGGGCAAGAAGCTGGACGACACCTACAAGCTGGCCTGGCTGCGCGGCCTGAAGACCACGTACTACCTGCGCACCATGGCAGCCACCCACGTGGAGAAATCCACCGTGTCGCGCGGCTCGCTCAACGCCGTGTCGTCGGGTAGCGACAGCGGTATCAGCGCCGCCGGCATCGACCAGGCCGCCGCCGCCGCCCCGGCCATGCCGGAAGCCGAAGGCGCGGTCTGCACGATGCGCCCGGGCGACGCCGGTTTCGACGAGTGCGAAGCCTGCCAATAAGCTGAAAGCCGCCCCCGTTAGCCCAGAGTGGGCCGCGGGTGCGGCCCACTGAAGAATTCCACGGAGAACCACATCATGCTGAGCTGGGACGACGACGTTCAAGCCACCCCGCAGGCCGCACCGCAGCCTGCTCCCCAACCCGCCCTGCCGGCCGGCCTCGCCGCCGACCAGCAAGGCGTGCTGCCGCCTGCCGCCACCCAGCCGGCCGGCTCGGGCATCCTTGGCAACCACCCGAACGCCGCCGCCGTGCAAAGCGACCGCCGCGTCAACGCTGCCGACAAGCGCGTGATCAACGGCTCGACCGACGTCAACCAGCTGGTGCCGTTCAAGTACAAATGGGCCTGGGAAAAGTACCTGGCCGGCTGCGCCAACCACTGGATGCCGCAGGAAATCAACATGTCGCGCGACATCGCGCTGTGGAAGGACCCGAACGGCCTGACCGAAGACGAGCGCCGCGTGATCAAGCGCAACCTCGGCTTCTTCGTCACCGCCGACTCGCTGGCCGCCAACAACATCGTGCTGGGCACCTACCGCCAGATCACCGCGCCGGAATGCCGCCAGTACCTGCTGCGCCAGGCCTTCGAGGAAGCGATCCACACGCACGCCTACCAGTACATCGTGGAGTCCCTCGGCCTCAATGAAGCCGAGATCTTCAACGCGTACCACGAGGTGAAGTCGATCCGCGACAAGGACGAGTTCCTGATCCCGTTCATCGACACGCTGACCGATCCGGCCTTCAAGACCGGCACGCCCGAGAACGACCAGAAGCTGCTCAAGTCGCTGATCGTGTTCGCCTGCATCATGGAAGGCCTGTTCTTCTACGTGGGCTTCACGCAGATCCTGGCCATGGGCCGCCAGAACAAGATGACCGGTGCCGCCGAGCAGTACCAGTACATCCTGCGCGACGAGTCCCTGCACTGCAATTTCGGCATCGACCTGATCAACCAGATCAAGCTCGAGAACCCGCACCTGTGGACCAACGAGTTCAAGGCCGAGATCACCGAGCTGTTCAAGAAGGCCGTGGACCTGGAATACCGCTACGCCGAGGACACCATGCCGCGCGGCGTGCTGGGTCTGAACGCGCCGATGTTCAAGGGCTACCTGCGCTTCATCTGCAACCGCCGCTGCCAGCAGATCGGCCTGGAGCAGCTGTTCCCGAACGAGGAAAACCCGTTCCCGTGGATGAGCGAGATGATCGACCTGAAGAAGGAACGCAACTTCTTCGAGACGCGCGTCATCGAGTACCAGACTGGCGGCGCGCTGTCGTGGGATTGAGTTGTTGTCGGCCGGCTGCCGGCGGTAGCGTAGCGATACGCCGAGCGGCACGAGGGCGCACTGGATAGCCGGTCTCGGGTCCGGACGCCAGGCTGACGCAGATGGGGGGTGGCAATCAACGGATTGCCACCCCCTGTTTTTTTGTCGCTTCGCCGGTCTGCGCGACGACTGACAAGGCGCAAAGGCGGCAGTCCTGGTGCCGCGGCGCGGCTCCCCATGCGGCCCGCCGGCTCAGGCGCCGATCTGCCGCAGCGCCTTCTCGATGGCCTCCGCGCTGTCCGGGCGTACCAGCCGCGCCACTTCCGCGCCGTCACGCATGAACACCAGCGTCGGCCACAGCTTGACGCGGAACGAGCGGCCCAGGGGCCTGCCGCTGCCGTCCTCGACCTTGAAGTGCTGCACGCCGGGGTGGCTGGCCAGCGCGCGGGCCAGGTGCGGCTGGGCGCGCAGGCAGTAGCCGCACCAGGGCGCGCCGAATTCGATCAGCGCCGCGCCCTTGATGGCGTCGATATCGGTTCGCGCGGGCTCGCGCGCGGCGTATTGCTCGGTCATCGTCATGCTGGAGTCTCCTGGTGCGTGGCGCATGCAGTGCGCATCGCGCCGCCGTCGCCGGCAGTCATTCTGGCATGAGGGCTGCGAAGCCGTGAAACGCATCCGGGAGCCGGCACAAGCTCACGCCTGCGATTGCCGGGGCAGCCCTGCGGGCGCGGAGGGCGGCGTGCCTTCGGCTGCTGCCTTGCCCCAGCGCACCGTCGCCAGCAGCGAGGCCGCCACGATGAGACCGCCGCCGATCCAGGCCGTGGCCGTGATCCGCTCTCCCAGCCAGATGGTGGCGAACACGGCGCCGAACGCGGGTTCGCTGCCCATCAGCAAGGCCACGCGCGTGGGGTTGCTGCGCTTGATGGCGTAGTTCTGCGCGAAGAAGGCGAACAGCGTGCAGGCGAGCACCAGGTAGAGCACGCTGGCCCAGAACGGGGCATGGCCGGCCAGCGAGGGCAGCGGCTGCCAATGCGCCGGCATCAGCACCAGTGCGGCCAAGGCGCTGCCGCCCGCCACCACGCCGGCCTGTACCGCGGTCACCGTCAGCGCCGGCAGCGGCGTGGCGCGCAGCACGCGCTTGGTTACGCAGACGATCACCGCGCGCAGCGCCGCGGCGGCCAGGATCAGCGCATCGCCGGGGTTGAAGGCAACGGCGCCGTCGCCGGCCAGCAGCCATGCGCCCGCCAGCGAGAGCGCCACCGCGGCCCATTCGATGCGCGCGGGCCGGCGCTTGAGCAGCAGCCATTCGGCCAGCGGCGTCAGCACCACGCACAAGCTGATGAGGAAGGCCGCGTTGGCCGCGTGCGTGAGCAGCACGCCGAAGGTCTCGCACAGGAAGATGCCGAGCAGCAGCACGCCGCTGCCGAGCACGCCGCGCAGCGTCGCGGCGTCAACGCGGCGCAGGGCGCCCAGCGCGGGCGAGAGGATCACGAAGGTGATGCCGAAGCGCAGCGCCAGCAGTCCCAGCACCGGATAGAAGAGCAGGGCGCCCTTGACGACGCCGTAGCTGCTGCCCCAGACGACAGCGACCGCGAGCAGCATGAGGTCGGACAGTATCAACAGGCGCTTTGGGGTAGGCATGATGGGTTCGGAGGTCGCAAGGGCGCGCAAAGGCCGGGAGAAGCATTGTCTGGCTTTGCGGCGGCGATGATAATCATGGTTGCATGCACATCTTTTATGTCGTGGGTGCATCAATGCCGGCTGACTCGCCTGGCCGTCGCCTCCGGAGCCATCCCTATGAACCCGACCGATTTCCTCGCCTTGCTGCCCGACATGGCCGTGTTCGCGCGCGTGGTGGACGCGGGTAATTTCTCGCTCGCCGCGCGCCAGCTCGGCAGCACGCCGTCGACGGTGAGCCGCCAGATCAAGCGGCTGGAGGAGGCGCTGGCCACGCGCTTGCTCGAGCGCTCCACGCGCCGGGTGCGCGTGACGGAATCCGGTGCGCAGGTGTACCGCTACTGCCGCGACATGGTGGGCGCGGCAGCGGGTGCGGTCGACGCGGCGGGCCAGTTGTCCGGCCGGCCCCAGGGCAGGGTCAGCGTGAGCGCGCCGACCGCGTTCGCCAAGACGGTGATCCATCCGCTGGTGGCGGGCTTCCTGCGCGCCTACGGCGAGATCGACCTGCAGTTGATGTTCACCGACCACGAGGTCGATCCACTCGAGCACGACCTCGACCTGGTGATCCGGCTGACCGAGCGGCCGCCGCCCGGTCTGGCCGGGCGCCGTCTCGGCGCGGTGCGCTGGGTCTTGTGCGCGTCGCCGGCTTACCTGGGCGCGCGCGGCACGCCCGTGCATCCGCGCGAACTGGCCTTGCACGACTGCCTGTACCTGGGGGAGACCGCCGACGACAACCGCTGGCGCCTGCGGCGCGAGGCGGAGACCCATACGGTGGCGGTGCGGGGGCGCTACATTGCCAATCACGCTGGCGCGCGCCTGGAAGCGGCGCAGCAGGACCTGGGCATCGCCTCGCTGCCCGAGTTCACCGCCGCCGGCGCGCTGCGCGACGGCACGCTGGTGCGCGTGCTGGCCGACTGGGAGTTGCAGGCGCGCGCCTATGTCGGGCCGGTGTGGCTGCTCTATCCGCCCAATCGCTTCCTGCCGCCCAAGGTGCGTGTGCTGATCGACTACCTCGCCGCGCATATCGGCGGGGCTGGCTGAGCGGCGGCGCAACGGCGTGGCGCGGTGCGGTGCGGTGCGGTTTTTCCCGCGCGCCGATCGGCGTGCGAGGAAAGTGAACGGCGCGAGCCTGTAGACTCATATTCCGTTTCGCCGTCTTGCTGTTTTGCAGTTTCGTTATTTGGCGCAGTTCTTCCCATCGTCCCCCGTTTTCAGGAGCCACAATCCATGTCGCAGCCCGAAATCACCCTGTACCACTCCCCCAACACGCGTTCCACCGGCGCGCTGATCCTGCTCGAGGAACTGGGCGTGCCATATCGCCTGCACCCGCTCAATATGAAGACGGGCGAGCAGCGCGAGCCGGCCTACCTGGCCATCAACCCGATGGGCAAGGTGCCGGCGATTCGCTACGGGGACGCGCTGGTGACCGAGCAGGCCGCCATCTTCATTTTCCTGGCCGACCTGTTCCCGCAGGCCAGGCTCGCCCCCGCGCTGACCGATCCGTTGCGTGGGCCGTACCTGCGCTGGCTGGCCTTCTACGGATCGAGCTTCGAGCCGGCGATCGTGGACCGCTCGCAGCAGCGCGAGACCCCGCGCGCGATGTGCCCTTACGGCGACTACGACACCGTCATCGGCACCCTGCTGGGGCAGCTCGAAAAGGGTCCTTACCTGCTGGGCGACACCTTCAGCGCGGCCGACGTGCTGTGGGGCACCGCGCTGGCCTGGATCACCCACTTCAAGCTGGTCGAGGCGACGCCGGCGGTGAAGGCGTATATCGAGCGCACCACCTCGCGGCCGGCGGTGGCGCGCGCCCGCGAGATCGATGCGAGGCTGGTGGCGCAGCAGGGCGCCTGACAGGCTGACAGCCCGGCACGCGCCGGCGCGCCGGCCCTGGCTATAGCTCCAGCACCAGCCGCTTGCAGGCAGCGCGCGAGCAGCAGGTCATCATCCTGCCGTTGGCCTCGCGCTCGGCGCGCGTCAGCACCACGTCACGGTGGTCGATCTCGCCGGCCAGCACACGCACCTCGCAGGAGCCGCACAGGCCTTCCTCGCAATCGCTCTGCATGTCGATATTGGCGGCGCGCAACGCCGCCAGCACGGTCTGGTCCGCCGCTACCGTGACCACGATGCCGGAGTCCTTCAGCTCCACCTCGAAGGCCTGCTCCCTGGCGGGGTCGAGCGTGCCCAGGGCGGATTCGAAATGCTCGATGCGCAGCGCGTCGCCGGGCCAGCTGGCGCAGCATTCCTGCAGCGCGCGAAGCATGGGCGCCGGGCCGCAGGCGTAGATCTGCGTGTGCGGGTCGGGCTGGCCGAGCAGTGCCTGGAGATCGGCGCGGCGGCCCTCGTCGCTTGCGTGCACGTGCAGGCGGTCCGCGTGCAGCGCCGCGAGTTCGTCGAGCAGCGCCATCGACGCGCGCGAACGGCCGCTGTAGTGCAGGGCGTAGTCGATCCCCAGCTGCCTTGCGCGCCGCGCCATCGCGCTCACCGGCGTGATGCCGATGCCCCCGGCGATGAAGATCAGCTTGCGCGCGCTCTCGTCGAGCCGGAAGTGATTGCGCGGACCGCGGATCTTGAGGCGGTCGCCTGGTTTCACATTGTCGTGCACCCAGGCCGAGCCGCCGCGGCCCTGCGCCTCGCGCAGCACGGCGATTTCCAGCGCGCTGCTGTCGGCCGGGTCGCCGCATAGCGAGTACTGGCGCGACAGCCCGGTGCCGCCGCATTCCACGTCGATGTGCGAGCCCGGTGTCCAGCGCGGCATCGGCCGGCCGTCGGGCGAGACCAGCCGCAGCCGGACGATGCCGTTGGCCGCGCGGCTCACGGCCTGCACCACCACTGGCCGGCTGGCCGCGTGCGCGGACGGTTCGCCGATGCGCACCTGCGCCTGCGCATCGAGCAGGGCGCGATCGGCGCGCTCGGGGTTCCGCGCGGGATCCCATTCCACCCACACATGCTCGGGGCCGCGGAACGAGGTGTTGGGCACGTAGCTGAAGCGCTGCTCGGCCAGGCGCATATGGGGCAGGCGCCGCGTGAGCTCCTGCAGGAAGACCTGCATCTCCATGCGTGCCAGGTTCTTGCCCATGCACTGGTGCGAGCCGTAGCCGAAGGTAAGCTGGTCGCTGGCGTTCTCGCGGCGGATATCGAAGAGATCGGCGTCGGTGAAGTGCCCTTCGTCATGGTTGGCCGACGAGGTCACGATCAACAGTTTCGAGCCGGCCGGGATGTCCACGCCGCCGACCTGCACGTCGCGCGTGGCCAGGCGCCGCCACGCCGCGACCGAGCCGTTGTGGCGCAGGCATTCTTCCACCGCGTTGGGGATCAGGCCGGGGTCTTCGCAGATCTCCTGCCAGGCGCGCGGATGCTGCAGCAGCAGCTTGATCGCATTGGCGGTCGCATTGGCCGTGGTCTCGTGCGCGGCGACGATGCCGGCCATCATCATCGAGTGCAGGTAGGAGTCGGTGACGACCTCCGGATGCTCCTGCTGCTTGCGGATGCCGTAGCGCATCCAGCCCGGGCCGGACGGATCCTGCCGCATCTTGTCGAGTATCTTGCCGGCGAGCTGCCAGAAGTTGCCCACCGCGTGCGCGACCTCCACCTGCTCCTCCGGCTTCGGCCGGCCCCAGGTGTTGACCGTATGCGCGATGGAATACTTGCGCAGCAGGTCCATGTCTTCCTCGGGCACGCCGAGGAAGTGCAGCGCCACCGTCAGCGGCACTTCCCACAGCATCTGATCGACCAGGTCGGCGCGGCCGTCATCGATGAAGCGGTCGACGTATTCGCGCGCCAGGCGGCGCACCATGGGCTCGTGGTGCCTGAGCTCCTCCGGTGTGAAGGGTTCCATCAGCACCCGGCGGCGCGGCATGTGGGCAGGCTCGTCCTCGTTGACCAGCGTGCGGTTCATCGCGTAGCCGTACGACGCGAGCACCGCGTTGGCCTCGGGCCCGGTGGGCGTGATCTTCTCCAGCGCGATCGACGGGCTGAAGGTGAGGTTGTCGCGGAAGATGGCCTTGATGTCGTCGTAGCGGGTCACCACCCAGTAGCCGAGCTTCGGGCTGTAGAAAACCGGCTCCTGCTCGCGCGCCCAGCGCACGTACTCGGGCGGGTCCTGCTGGTAGCCGTCCCCGAACGGGTCGAATTCCGCGGCGCGCGCGCTGACCGGGCAGCCGCTCGGCGTGCGCTGCGCCGTCAGCAGGCTGTGGTCAACGGGGCATCCCGATGCGCGCGGATTGTGGGTGTCGTTGGCCATCTGTGCTGCTCCGGTGTTCGTTGCTCAAAGGTTCAGGCGTTGCGCCGCTTGCTCAGTCCAGCGTGATCTTCAGGTCGCGGATCAGCTTGTGCCAGCGCGTGGTCTCGCTGCGCAACAGGTCGGCATATTGGGCCGGCGTATTGCCAACCGGCTCCACGCCGAAGTCCACCAGCCGCTTGTTGACGGCCGGCTCCCTGATGGCGGCAACCACTTGCTTGTTCAGCGTGGCGATCACTTCGGGCGGCGTGCCGGCGGGCACCACCATGCCTACCAGCGCCGCCGCTTCCACATTCTTGTAGCCGGCTTCGGCGAAGGTCGGCACGTCCGGCAGTTGCGGCAGGCGGGTCGGGTTTGCCACTGCCAGCGCCTTGACCTTGCCGCCCTTGATGAAGCCCGCGCCCGCGGCCAGGTCGACCATCATGGCCGGGACCTGTCCGCCGGCCACGTCGGCCAGTGCCGGCGCCGCGCCGCGGTAGGGCGCGTGGACCATGTTCAGTCCGGCCTCCACCTTGAGCAGTTCCATCGCGAGGTGGTGCGGGCTGCCGGCGCCGGCGGAGGCGTAGTCGATGCCGCCGCTCCTGGACTTGGCCTTGGCGATGAACTCCTGCACGGTGTTGACCGGCATGCCGGGACCGACCACGAGGATCATCGGGAACTTGCCCAGCAGCGTGACCGGCGCCAGATCCTTGACCGGGTTGTAGGAAAGCGTCTTGTACAGCGCCGGGTTGAAGACCAGCGTGCCGTTGTCCGCCGACAGCACCGTATAGCCATCGGCCGGTGCGCGCGCGGTCTCTGCCGCGGCGATCGCGGTGTTGCCGCCCGGCTTGTTGTCGACCACCACCGGCTGGCCCAGCCGGGCCGAAAGCGCCTGGCCGATCGAGCGCGCCAGGAAGTCCGAGCCGCCGCCGGCGGCGTACGGCACGATCCAGCGCACCGGCTTGGTCGGGAAGGCGGGGTCGGCAAAGGCGGCGCCCGGCAGCCAGGGAAGGGCGGCCAGGCCCAGGCCGAGGGCCATGAATTTGCGGCGGACGATGATCATCTTGTCTCCTGTTTCCGGTTCTCTTGTTTTTCCGGTCTGGATTCGTCCCGGCGTGCTTGGCGTCCGGGTTGTGTTTTGCGTAAATGATATACGCATTGCGTAATTTGGTGATGCGGGTTAACGTGAGGATCGGCACAAGGGGCCAGATGACGGCCAGTTGACGGCCATATGGCTACGCCGGCCTCGCCGCACGGCATTCTCCGCACTAGAATCTCCGCCCATGACGACATCACCCGATCCCATCGAAGCGGGCGCTCCCGCCGGCCCGCAGGCGCGCGAGCGCCGCCAGCGCGTGCAGTCCGCGCAGACCGGCATGGCCGTGCTCAAGGGCCTGGCCCGGCTCGGCGGGCGCGCCACGCTGACCGCGCTGGCCGCGCATGTCGGCGAGAGCCCGGCCAAGGTGCACCGCTACCTGGCCAGCCTGGTCGAGGAAGGGCTGGTGGCGCAGGAGGCCAGCACGCAGCAGTATTCCCTCGGCATGGAAGCCATGCTGATCGGGCTGGCGGCCATGCGGCAGGTCGATCCGGTGCGGGTGGCCGAGCCTTCCCTGGTCCGCCTGCGCGAGGCGCTGGGGGTGACGTGCTTCGTCGCGGTGATGGGCAACAAGGGGCCGACCATCGTGCGCTTCGAGGAGCCGGGCCTGCCGGTGACGGTGAACGTGCGGGTGGGTTCGGTCATGCCGCTGCTGTGGTCGGCCACCGGCCGCACCTTCCTGGGCATGCTGGACGAGCCGCCGGTGCTGGCGATGGCGGAGGCGGAACTGGCGGTGGCGCCGGCCGAGCTGCGCGCGCAGCTCGACGCCGGGGATCCCATCGGGCAGCTGCGGCGCGAAGTGCAGGCCGCCGGCTGCGCGGTGGTGCGCGATACCAACCTGAAGGGCATCAGCGCGGTGGCCGCGCCGCTGTACGACTACACCGGCCGCGTGTGCGCGGTGATCACGG
This sequence comes from Cupriavidus sp. 2TAF22, assembly GCF_052115045.1. Taxonomy (NCBI): domain Bacteria; kingdom Pseudomonadati; phylum Pseudomonadota; class Betaproteobacteria; order Burkholderiales; family Burkholderiaceae; genus Cupriavidus; species Cupriavidus sp. 2TAF22. The sequence goes on along the minus strand of NZ_JBFRFX010000018.1, from coordinate 69,601 downwards.
CGCTGGGCGCCACGGGCGGCTTCGATGCCGCGATGGACGGGCCGGTCGGCACGGCAGTGCGCCGGGAGGCGCGGGCGGCCAGTGCGTTGCTGGGCCATCCGGGGGCGCCGCCTGCCGCATGACCTGGCGCCCGGACCAGCCGGGCAGGGGGCTCAGGCGGCCTTGCGTTCGGCGGCTTGCGCGCCGGCGGTGTCGGCCGTCTTGCGTTCGCCGCCCAGCGCTTCGGTCAGGTCGGCCAGCAGGCTGGCCAGCTCGCCCGCCATCATGGTGAAGTCGCCGTCGAAGCGTTCGTCCTCGTCGCGCGCGCTGGCGTCGGCCTGTTCCTTGATCACGTCGAGCGGGGCCACTCGCTTGATGGTCAGCGACTCGGTCAGCACGAAGGACACGCGGTCGTTCCAGGTCATGGCGAGGCGCGTGCAGCGCTTGCCCGCGGCAATGTGGCGGCGCAGGTCCTCGGCATCGAGCGGATGGCGCACGTAGCGCACCGTGGCCTTGCTCTCGGCGCTCGATTGCAGCTCGATTTCCTGGTCCACGGTGAAGCCGGCCGGCGCCGTGTCATTGGCCAGCCAGTCGGTCATGGCGGCGACCGGCGACTGGTTCACATGGAGGTTTTCCAGCGGCAGCGGGTCGATCGCCTTGAACAGCAGGCCCCGCACTTCGTCGGCCTTGGCCGGGGCGGCGGCATCGATGGCCAGCCAGCCGTTGACCGGGTCGATCCACACCCGGGTATCGCGGCGGATGCTGAAGGCGCGCGGCAGCAGTTCCTCGGTGACCTGCTCCTTGAGCTCGCGCATTTGCTTGCGGCCGGGCTTGAAGCCTTGCTGTTCCTCGAGTTCGAGGGCGCGCGCCTTGGTGACCTGGTTGACCACGGTGGACGGCAGCAGCTTCTTCTCGGTGCGCATGGTCAGCAGCATCTGCTTGCCGACCTGGTGGACCAGGGCGCCGTTTTCACGCGGCGAGGCCCAGCCCTGGGTCTGCATTTCCAGGCTGGTGCCCGGGAAGAAGGCATGGCGCGCCAGGCAGGCCTCGACTTCGTCGGCGGCGAGGGACCACGGTGCGGACAGACGGTGCAGCTGGAGATTCTTGAACCACATGGGAATTCGGCCAAAGGGACCGATTCTAGCCGGTTAGCGTGGCCGATGCGGTAACAATGCGTGAAAGCGGCGGATAGAAGGGCTGCACGGGCAACGGAGCGGCGCCGGGCGGGCCGGCGGAATGCGGCAGGGGCCGGGCTGCCTGCCGCAACCCGGCCCCTGCCGCGTGCCGGAGCCTCAGATGTCGAGCTTGCTGATCTTCGAGCCTTCCAGCGACAGGCCTGCCATCAGGCCGGCGTTGGTCACCACGAAGCCGATGATCGGCTGCTGGGCCGTGTTGGTGTCGATGGTGCCGTTGGCGCCGATCGTGGCCAGCGCCACTGTGGCATCGCCGCCAACGGTCCAGCCGCTGCTGTTGACGAACTTGTCGAGCGAGTCCTGAGTCATGAACATCAGGATGATGGCCTTGGACTGCGCGCCGATCTGCCAGCCCACCGAACCCGAGATGATGCGGTAGTAGCCATGCGTGGCGCCGCCCGCGCGCAGCGAGCCGTCGCCGTATTCGCCGCCCACCACGAAGCCGGCCGAGATGGTGTTGGGAAAGACCAGGATGCCGCGCGCGCGGTTGGCCAGCTGCCGCGAGCTGCTCGCCGTGGCGTACAGCTTGCTGAGCGCGCCGTCCACGCCGCCGTCGATCTCGCGGCGCTTGGCCGCCTTGTCCGTGGGGGCGCCCGGCGTGGTGGTGCAGGCACCCAGCAAGCCTGAAGAAGCCAGCACCAGGCCTGCGCCCGCCGTCAGAAACGATCTGCGTTCCATACTCACTCTCCTGATTGTTTTACGTCACAATGCACCGCTAACAGAGCACCGGTACCGGAGCCTTCCGTCCCCTCTCGCCTGCAAACTCGCTTTATCCAAGGATAGGCGTAATCGGCACTTGTAGAAACGTGAAATCGCAGGGCAGGAATTCCTCTCGGTTTTCCCTAAAGTGCCACTGGAATCCTCCGTTTCTGGAGAAATATACAAGCCTGCAGACCGAAGCGGTGTAGGACGAAGCTGCATTTCGCGACGAACCTGTCCTACAGATTCGTGCCCGACGCGGCGACATGTCCGTGGCCCGGCGGCGGGCCAGGAACCCGGGCGCGCCAGGCGTGTCCATCAAAGATGAAATCCGTGAAATTCCTCAAATCCGTGAAGTCCCTGACGTCCCTGAAGTCCAGTTTCGTCCTGATCCCCGTCACCCTGCTGGCCGCTGCCTGTGCCTCGCATTCGCCCGCTCCCGACCCGCAAGCCGCAGGCGAAGCCAATGCGCAGTGGCAGTCGCTGCGTGCCGACTACACCGCCTGCGCCAAGGGCCAGACCGACGCCGGCTTGTCCGGCAGCGCCTCGCCGCAGGATCTCGCCGGCGCCGCGCTGAAGGCGTGCCAGCCGAAGCTGGATGCCATGCGCAGCGCGTTCCGCGAATACCTGGATGCGCAGATGGTGTCCGCGCACGGGCGCGACGGCGCGCGCCAGGCCGCCGACCGCGTTTCGCGGGATACCGAGGCCAAGACCCGCAGCTACCTGGTTCGCTATGTAGAGGTGGAACGCTACAACGCCAAGCCGCACTAGCCCGCAAGCTGACCGGCCGGCGCGGGCCGCCGCGGCCTGCTGTGGTGTAATGCGCGGACGCGTCCCCTCAACACCCATGGCAGTCCATCCCGATGACCCTCTCCCCCGAACGCCTGCAGCTCGCCCACGAGCGCTTCCTTGACGAAAATCCCGAAGTGGTTTCGCTGCTCAAGGCCATCACCGAGCGTCATGCGCGCGCAGCCGGCATGAGCGTGGAAGCCTTCCAGCTTTCCGAACTGGAGCGCGCCATCGGGCGCGAAGCGCGGCTGCGGCGCATGACTGCAGACGAACTGTTGCTGGTCTACCTGGGGGAGCGCACAGCGCCGGCGCCCCGCCGCTGATGCGCATGGCCGCGCCGCCGCCTCAGGGCTTGGCCGGCGGCGCGCCAGCCGCATCTTCAGCCGCATCCTCTTGCGCCGGCCGCAACAGCAGCCACGCGCACGCCGCGCCACCGGCCGCCAGCAGCGCGGACAGCAGCATCACCCGGCGAAAGCCCGCCACGAAGGCATTGCTTACCGCATGACGGACGGCCTGCGCCGCCCGTGGCTCCGCCGTCGCGGGGATCTCGATGGCGGCAAGGCGGCCGCGCTGCGCCTGCACCGCCTGCACGACCTGCGCCGGCACCACCGCGCCGGACCCCGCCAGCGCGCGCTCCAGCCTGCGATCGAACACATTCGCCATCACGATCCCCAGCACCGCGATCGCCAGCAGCGTCGCCACCCGCGCGGCGGCATTGTTGATGCCGGATGCCGTGCCGGCCGAGCCAGGCGGTACCGCATTCATGACCGTGGTCGTCAACGGCGCCACGCTGATCGTCATGCCCGCGCCGAGCACCAGCACGGCGGGGAAGAACGTCGTCCAATAGCTGCCGCCGCCTGAGCCTGGCAGTGCGAACAGGGCAAAGCCCGCCGCCGCGACCAGCGGCCCCACGATCAGCGGGCCGCGCGCACCGTGCCGGTCCACCAGTCCACCCGCCCAGCCCGAGAGCAGGAACATCAGCAGGATGAAGGGCAGCAGCGCGGCCCCCGCGGCGGTCGATGAATAACCCTGCACCTGGATCAGGTTGAGCGGAAAGAAGAACAGGCCGCCGCCGAGCGCGGCGTAGAGCAGCAGGGTCAGCAGATTGGCCCCGAGAAAGGCGCGCGAGCGGAACAGCGCGGGCGGCATGATCGGATTGGCGACCCGCGTCTGCACCCACGCGAACAGGCCCAGCGCGAGCATGCCGGCGGCGCCGGGCAACCATACTTGCGCATGGCCCCAGCCCTGCCCCGGGGAAGCGATCAGGGCGTAGACCACACCACCCAGCCCCAGCGCCACCAGCAGGCTGCCCGCCCAGTCGAGCGACCCCGCCTGCCCGGGCGCGCGGCTTTCCGGCACGCGCCAGAACGCGATCACCAGCACCGCCGCGGCCAGCGGCAGGTTGACCAGGAAGGCGGCACGCCACGACAGATGCTCGATCAGCCAGCCGCCCGCCACCGGGCCGAGCGCGGCGGTCATGGCGGTGGCGCCGGACCAGGTGCCGATGGCCTTGCCGCGCCGGCTCTGGTCGAATGACGCGGACAGCAGCGCCAGGCTGCCCGGCACCAGCAGCGCGGCACCCACGCCCTGCGCCGCACGGGCCGCGACCAGGTGGCCGATATTGCCGGCCAGCCCGCACCAGGCCGAACTGGCGGCGAAAACCGCCACGCCCAGCGCGAACACGCGGCGCCGGCCGAAGCGGTCTCCCGCCGCGCCACCCACCAGCAGCAGCGCCGCCAGCAGCAGCGCATAGGCCTCCACCGCCCATTGCATGCCGCTCAGGCTGGCACCGAGATCCTTCTGCAATGCCGGCAGGGCCACGTTGACCACGGTGCTGTCGATGAACGCCATGCTCGACGCCAGGATGGTCGCGGCCAGCACCCATGGCTCGTCGGCGCGCGCGCAGCCGGCGCCGCCAGGCCGGGCCCGGATCGCGCTGTCGTCGCAGGGGCCCTGGGCCAGCGGCGTGGTCGACATGGCCGGCGACGCGCGGGCGCTATGCCACCGGCGCCAGCGGGCGCAGCTCGCCCAACATGGTCGGCACCAGCTCCGCTACGGTGGGATGGATGTGCATGGCGCGCTGGAGCACCGCGTAGGGCGCGCGCGCATACATGGTGTCGAGAATGCAGTGGATGACTTCGTCGCCGCCCACGCCCAGCACCATCGCGCCCAGGATCTCGCGGCTGTCGGCATCGACCAGGATCTTCATGAAGCCCAGCGTCTCGCCTTTTTCCACGGCGCGCCCCACCCGGGTCATGGGGCGCGTGCCCACCAGCACCCGGCGCCCGGACTGTCTTGCCTCGTGCTCGGTCATGCCGACGCGGCCCAGCGGCGGATCGGTGAAGAGCGCATAGGCAGGGATGCGGTCGTCCACGGTGCGCGGCGGCTCGCCTGACGCCGTGTCCAGCAGGTTCGCGGCGACGATCTCGAAGTCGTTATAGGCGGTATGGGTGAAGGCACCGCGCCCGTTGCAGTCGCCCAGCGCCCAGATCCCGGGCACATTGGTGCGCAGCTGCGTATCGACCTGGATATACCCGTGCGCATCGGTGGCGACGCCGGCGCGGTCCAGGCCGAGATCGTCGGTGTTCGGCCGGCGGCCCACCGCCAGCAGCACGTGCGAGCCGGCGATCTCGGGCGCGCCGTGCACGCAGTCCATCTTCACCACCACTTCGCCGCCGCGCTGCTCCAGCGCGATGCATTCGGCATCCAGGCGCAGGCCGATGCCCTCGGCCGCCAGGATGTCGCGCACCGCCTCGGACACTTCGGGGTCTTCGCGCTCGATCAGGCGCGGGCCGCGCTGCACGATGGTGACTTCGCTGCCGAAGCGGCGGAACATCTGGCCGAACTCCAGCCCGATGTAGCTGCCGCCCACCACCAGCAGGTGGCGCGGCAACTGGTCCACGCGCATCATGCCGGTATTGGTCAGGTAGTCCACCTGGTCCAGCCCCGGCATGGGCGGGGTGGCCGCGCGCCCGCCGACATTGATGAAGATCTGGGCGGCCCGCAGCACGGCATCGCCCACGCGCACGGTGTCCGGGCTCTCGAAACGGGCATGTCCAAGATAGACGGTGCCCCCTTCCAGCCTGCGCACCCACGCTTCCACGCCCCGGCTGGAGTTGCCGACCACGCCGTCCTTGCGCGCCTTGACGCGCGCCATGTCGACCGTCACCGGTCCGCCGGTGATCACGCCGAAATCGGCGCCGCGCCGCGCCAGATGGGCCGCGTAGGCGCTCGCCACCATGGTCTTGGTGGGGATGCAGCCATTGTTGACGCAGGTGCCGCCAAAGGCCAGGCGCTCGATCACGGCGACTTTGCGGCCGGCCGCGGTCAGGCGCTCGGCCAGCGGCGGGCCAGCCTGGCCGGTGCCAATGATGATGGCGTCGTAGTCGGTGGGCATGGCGAGGCTCCTGTGACTGCAAAGCGTGGTGCGCGGCCCGCGCGCGGGGTCAGAGCATATCCAGCGGGCGCGGGCCGCGCGGCGGCGGGAAGGCGGCATCCAGCGCCGCCAGCTGCTCCGGCGCGAGCCGGCAGGCGAGCGCGCCGTGGTTCTCGCGCAGGCGGTCGCGGTGGCTGGTCTTCGGAATGGCGACGACATCGTCGCGCGCCAGCAGCCAGGCCAGCGCGGCCTGGGCCGGGCTCATGCCGTGCTGCTCGGCAAAGCGCGCCAGGCGCGGGTTGCGCAGCAGCGCCGCCTGCTCGATCGGCGAGTAGGCCATGAGCGGCACATGGTGGCGTCGCAACCACGGCAGCAGGTCCCACTCGATGCCGCGGCGCGCGAGGTTGTAGAGCAGCTGGTTGACTGCTACCCGGTCGCCGCCAGGCACGCGCCACAGCGCTTCCATGTCGCCGAGGTCAAGGTTGCTGACGCCGAAATGACGGATCTTGCCGGCCTGCTGCAGAGCCAGGAAGGCGGCCACGGTTTCCGCCAGCGGCACGCCGCCGCGCCAGTGCAGCAGGTAGAGATCGAGGCGGTCGGTGCCGAGCCGGCGCAGGCTGTGCTCGCAGGCCGCCACCGCCCCCTTGCGCCCGGCGTTGTGCGGGTAGACCTTGCTGACCAGGAAGACCTCGTCGCGGCGCCCCGCAATGGCTTCGCCCACCAGTTCTTCCGAGCGGCCCTCGCCGTACATCTCGGCGGTGTCGATCAGGCGCAGGCCAAGTTCGAGGCCGAGGCGCAGCGTGGCGAGCTCTTCCGCGCGCGCGGCCGGATTCTCGCCCATGTTCCAGGTGCCCATGCCCAGCGCGGGAACGGCTTCGCCGCCGGGAAGATTCACGGTTTTCATGCTGGTATCCGTCGGGGGAGGGGGGGATGGCGCGCGTGCCGTGCAAGGCACGCGCCGCCGCGCGCCTACCCACCCAACACTAGGCAAGGACGGCGCGATGCACAAGGACAGCGGGGCGGGGGCGGCGGCCTGCCGCCGTGCTCAGACCAGGCCGGTCGCGTAGTAGGCCGTTTGCGTGCTGTTCGGGGCTTGCCGGCTCATCCGTGGTGATAGCGGTATTCCTGGGTCAGCCCGCCGTAGCCATAGGTGGCGGCGCGCGCGTCCACCACATGGATATACGACACCGGGTGCACGTTGCCGATCAGCTCGGCCATGGTGTCGAACACTTCGCGCAGGAACTGCGCTTTCTCGGCCTTGGTATTGGTCTCGTCGGTCACGCTGATATCGAGGTGGAAGGCGTTGCGCTTTTGCTCCGACAGCGGCGCGCCGCCGACGATCCAGGCGTCGTGGTCCACGTACTGCACGGCCACGACGATCACCTCCGGTTTCTTGCCGAGCACGCGCTGCGTGATCTCCGCCACGGCGGCGGCGGTGCGGCGGGTGAGGGCGGCGTCGGGTTTGCCGGAAATCTGCAGATTGATGTGGGGCATGGCTGGCTCCTGTTGGTCCGGGTCGGCGGCTGGGGATTCAGCCGCCTGGTGATGCCAGTCTAGGGCTTCCTGTTCAATCGAAAAAACGGGAATTTGCGATACTATCCATCGGAATATACGAAACATGCCGGAGATAGCCATGCGCGTCCTCGAACTCGATCAGCTACGTACCTTCGTGACGGTGGCGGAGGCCGGCAGCCTGTCGGCCGCGGCGCCACGGTTGTTTCTTTCGCAGTCGTCCGTCAGCGAGCAACTGCGCAAGCTGGAGGAGCGCGCCGGCGTGCCGCTGCTGGTGCGCGGCAAGCAAGGTGCCGCGCCCACGCCTGCCGGGCTGCGCTTGCTGGAACACGCACGGCGCATCCTTGCGCTGTCCGAGCTGGCGCTGCAGGATCTGCGCGGGCATACGCTCGACGGTGAACTGCGGCTGGCCGTGACGGACTACTTCCGCCCCGGCGAGATCGCCGGCATGCTGCGCCGGCTGCGCGAGCGCTATCCCTACCTGCGCCTGCACGTGACCGTGATGAAGAGCGGCATGATCGAAGCCGGCGCCGAGACCGACGCCTTCGACATCGGCCTGTCGATGCGCTTTCCCGGCGCGCGCGCGGCCGACAAGACGGGCAAAGGCGAACGGGGCGCGCGCGGCACCGTGCTGCGTCGTGAAACCCTGGCCTGGGTGGCTGCGCCGGGAGAGGCCGAAGGGGCCGAGGGCGCCGGCGCGCCGCTGCCGCTGGTGCTGCTGCCCGATACCTGCTCCCTGCATCAGTACGTGGTGCAGACCTTGTTGCGGCGCCGGCTCGACTACGTCATCGCGCATTCCGCCTCCGGCGTGGCCGGCCTGCAGCTGGCGCTGGCCGCAGGCCTCGGTATTTCCTGCCTGAACGAGTCCGCCATCGGGCCCGGCGTGGCGCGCATCGATGCCGCCACGATCGCCCGTCTCAGGCTGCCTGCGTTGCCGACGGCGGAGTTCTTCCTGCTGCCCGCGCGGGTGGGCGAAGCACCGCTGGTGGGCCAGGTGCGGGCCGCGCTGGCGGAACAATTTGCCTGAGCCCGCGGCGCCGGAGCCCCTCTGTTGCAGGGCGTGATCAAAAAAGAGCTTCATCAGCCGCTTTAATAAAAGATCACCATACTGCGCTTCGTTCCCATTGACATCTGTTGTAAATGAAAATGATAATGCGTCGCATTTGTAGTAAAACTATTACAATTCATTACACATGCGACTTAATCTACGCCCGATCCACGCCGCCGTATTGGGCGCCTTCGTTTCGCAAACCGCCGTGACCGGCACGGCCCTGGCACAGGAAGCCGGCGCCGCCAGCCTGCCGGAGGTGACAGTCAAGGCTGCGGCCGCCAGCGATCCGGGCGTGGGCTACAACCCGCCTTCCACCCGCAGCGCCACCAAGATCGATGCGCCGCTGCGCGATATCCCGCAGACCGTCAACGTGGTGACCGCCGAGGTCATGCGCGACCAGCACGCCACGTCGATCCAGGATGCCCTGAAGAACGTGCCAGGCGTGAGCTTCTCCACCGGCGACGGCCAGCGCGACCAGGTCAGCATCCGTGGCTTCTCGGCCATCGCCGACCAGTTCGTCGACGGCATCCGCGACGATGCGCTGTACTTCCGCGATCTCTCCAACGTAGACCGGATCGAAGTCATCAAGGGACCCGCGGCCGTGCTCTACGGACGCGGCTCGTCGGGTGGCCTGATCAACCGCGTCACCAAGAAGCCCGGCTTCGACGTCACCGATTTCGCGCTTAGCTACGGCTCCTGGCAGAATCGCCGCGCCGAGGCCGACGTAGGCCGCGTGATCAACGACGCTGCCGCATGGCGCATCACCGGCGCGGCGGAGCGGGGCAACAGCTACCGCGACCAGCAGTTCATCGACCGCTTCGCCGTGGCGCCGTCACTGGATCTGCGCCTGGCGCCCGAGACAACCCTGCTGCTGCAGGCCGACTACCTGCAGGACCGCCGCGTGACCGACTTCGGCATCCCGGCCTACCGGGGCCGCCCGGTCAACGTGCCGGCCTCCACTTACTACGGCGCGGCCAATGCGCGCGATGTGGACTACAGCCAGTCGCGCATCTATTCGGGCACCGCCACGCTGGACCACCGCTTCAACGAGCAGTGGTCGCTGCGCAACGCCACGCGCTACTACCACTACACGCTGGACCGCAACAACACGCTGCCGGGCGTGGTCAACGAAGCGCGCCAGACCGTCACGCTCACGCGCTCGAACGTGGCGCGCGCCGAGCGCGGCTGGTTCAATCAGACCGACCTGACGCAGAAGGCTTCGCTGTTCGGCATGAAGCACGAACTGCTGTACGGCGTGGAAGTCGGTCAGCAGAACAAGGACCTTGTCAGCTATTCGTCCGGCACGGTGGCGACCGTAGCGCTGTTCAACCCGGTGCTGCCCACGCTGCCGCTGCAGGGCGGCGCGCTGACCGCCAACAGCCTGGGCACGTTCAAGACGCTCGCCTTCTATGCGCAGGACATGGTGTCCCTGACGGAACACTGGAAGGCGCTGGTCGGCCTGCGCCATGACCGCTTCCAGCAGGAGACGGTCGACCACCGTCCCGGCCAGCCGGGCCTGTCGCGCACCGACAATGCCTGGAGCCCGCGCGCCGGCCTGGTGTGGCAGCCGAGCAAGGCACAGTCCTACTATGTGTCGTGGAGCCGTTCGTTCCAGCCTTCGGGCGAGGCCTTCGCGCTGGCGGCCAACAATGCCGACATCGCGCCGGAAAGCACGCGCAATACCGAAGTGGGCGCCAAGTACGACTGGCTCGATGGCCGCGCCAGCACCACGGTGTCGGTGTTCCGCCTCGAGCGGACCGGCATCAAGGCCACCAACCCGCTCACGCTGCAACTGGTGCCGATCGGCGAGCAGCGCACCGACGGCGTGGAGCTGTCCACCTCGGCGGACCTGTCGCAAGGCTGGCGCGTGCTGGCCGGCTATGCCTACCTCGATGCGCGCGTGACGCAGTCGGTCGCGGTCGACGCCGGCCAGCAGGTGCAAGGCAAGCGCGCCACGCTTACGCCGATGCACAGCGGCAATGTGTGGCTGACCAAGGCGCTCGGCAACGGCTTCGGCGTCGGCGGCGGCCTCAACCTGGTCGGGGCGCGCTTCGCCAATCCGGGCAACACCGTCACGCTGCCCGGCTACGTGACCGCCGACATGATGGCGTGGTACCGCCGCGGCCCGTTCGAAGCCCAGCTCAATCTCTACAACATCTTCAACCAGGGCTATATCGTCTCGGCCCACGGCACCAGCCCCAACCTGAACATGCCGGGCGCGCCGCGCAGCGTGATGGCGACCTTGCGCTATCGCATGTAAGAAAGCGAAAAGGCCTCGCAGCAAGCGAGGCCTTTTCGTATCGACGGTGCCGGAGCAAGGGGCGCGGAAATCGTAGCGGGCATCGCAGGGCCGGTCGCGCGCCGTGCGGCGGATCCATCCGTGCCTCTCAGGTCTCCGACCACTGGCGCAGCAGGTTGTGGTAGCAGCCGACCAGCGAGCGCCGCGCGCCTTCGTCGGCGCCGGTCTGGTTCAGTTTCTGGATGGCATTGTCCATGTCGAACAGCAGCGCACGCTGGCCATCGTCGCGGATCAGGCTCTGGATCCAGAAGAAGCTGGCCACGCGCGTGCCGCGCGTGATGGGGGTGACCTGGTGCAGGCTGGTGGCCGGGTAGACCACCATGTCGCCCGCTTCGAGCTTGACGCTGTGGATGCCGTAGGTGTCTTCCACCTGCAGCTCGCCCCCGTCATAGCTGGCGGGATCGCTGAGGAACAGCGTGGCGGAAATGTCGGTGCGCAGCTTGCGGCCGTTGTGCGGATGGATGCGCACGCTGCCGTCCACGTGGGCGCCGAAGGTCATGCCCTCGCCGTAGCGGTTGAACATCGGCGGGTAGACGATATTGGGCAGCGCCGCGCTGATGAACAGCGGATTGCGCTCCAGCATGGCGAGGATCAGCTGCTGACATTGCAGCGCCACGTCCGAACGCTCGTCGATCTGCTGGTTGAACTTGACGGGGGCGCCGGAATAGCCGGCGGTGACGCGGCCATCGACCCAGGCCTCGCCGGCCGAATCGAGCTGCTGGCGCAGCATGGCGAGCTGCTCGGCGTTGAGGACCTTGGGAATGCAGACAAGCATGGCGATCTCGGCAGGGTGTTGCGCCGGCGCCGGCAGGGGATGCGGCGCCGGGTGGCGTGACTTGGCGTCACGCCACTTTACCTCAGCTTATTGCCTTGGCTGCTTGCCTCGGCTTTACTGGCCCAACTTACATGCGATAGACGAAGGACAGCATGGCGGTGCGGCCCGTACCCGGCACCGAACGGCCACCGTCCGACTGGATCAGCGCATCGTAGTACTTCTTGTCGAAGATGTTGAACAGGTTCAGGCGCACATCGTACTTGGGCTGGTGGTAGGCGATCATGCCGTCCCAGCGCACGTAGCCGCCGACCTGCACGGTGTCGGTATTGTTGGCATAGCGCTGCGACATATAGAAGGCGCCGCCGCCGACTTCCCAGTTCGGCAGGACGGCATAGCTGGTCCAGGCCGTGGCGGTGTGCTTGGGCGTATTGCCCGGGATCTTGCCCTGCGTGCCGGCGGCGATGCCGTTCTCGATCACCGCATTGAGGTAGGTGTAGCCCGCGAAGACCTGCCACTTCGGCGTGATGCGACCCGTGGCGCCAAAGCGGAAGCCGTCCACCTGGATCTTGCCGGTCAGCGCGTAGGTGGTGGCGTCGATCTGGCTGCGCGCGTTGTCCTTGGTGATGCGGAAGATCGCCGAGCTCAGCGACAGATCGCCGCCGGCCAGGTCCCACTTGCCGCCCGCTTCATACGACTTGTTCTTTTCCGGGTCCAGGTTCTGCTGGCCGACGGTGCCGACCAGTTGCTCCAGCGAAGGATTGAACGAGGTGCCATACGACACATAGTAGGACTGTGCCTCGGTCGGCTGCCAGATGCCGCCCAGGCGCACGCTGGTGAAGTTGACGGTCTGGTCCGCATTGGCCAGCGCGGTGTTGCCAAGCGTGTTGGTCGAGTTGACCGAGTTGGTGATGCTGGCCATGTAGCGGTCATAGCGCAGGCCGGCCACCAGTTTCCACTGCTTGGTGAACTCGATCGAGTCGTTGGCGTAGACGGCGACGGTGTTGGCCGAGGCGCCCTGCAGGTTGCCGGTCGACTTCGGCACGTTGCTGGGCGAATCCATATACGTCGGGTTCACCACCGGCTCGCAGGCCACATAGCCGGAAGTGCCGGCCGCCGCCGTGGCCGTTGCCGGCGGGTTCAACGGCACGCCATTGCAGGTGCCGTTGCGATAGAAGTTCTGGTTGTTGTAGCCGTCGTGCCCGAGCTCCACGCCGGTCAGCAGCGTGTGCTTGATGGAGCCGGTTTCGAACTTCGCGGTCAGCTCGGTCTGGTTGAACACCGAGTAGTCGCGGATGCTGCGGTCATGGCTTTGCTGGCGCACGTACAGCGCGGACAGCGGCAGGTTGGTGGTGGTCAGCGGGATGAAGCCGGTGGCGCCGCCCAGCGTGCCGACCGCGTTCGGCGCGGTTTCGCGCGCATCGGTCTCTACATAGTTGAACTGGGTCTGGTTGCGCAGGCGCAGGTTCGGCGAGAACTTGTGATCGATGCCGGCGGACAGCGTTGCGATGTTCTGGCGCGTGTGATCGTTGTTGAAGCCGTAGAAGGTCTTGCGGTCCACATTCACCGGATGACCGTTGATGGCCGGCAGGCCGTAGTCGGGCATGTCCTCGTTGTGCTGCAGCAGCGCGGACAGGGTGATCTCGGTGGAGGTGCCGATGCCGTACTTCCACGACGGCGCAATGCCGAAGTCCATCACGGTCATCGCGTCGCGCGTGCTCGGCGGGCCATCCTGCGCCATGGCGGAGATGCGGAACGCGGAGGTGTCGCCGGTCGGCGTGTTGACGTCGGCGGTGGCGCGCACCAGGCCATTGGTGGTGACCGAGCCCGTCACTTCGGTGGCCGCCTTCAGCGACGGCTTCTTGGTGACCTGGTTGATCACGCCGCCGGTCGATCCACGTCCGAACAGCATCGACGACGGGCCCATCAGCACTTCCACGGAATCCAGCGCATACACGTCGCGATAGTACTGGCCGCGGTCGCGGAAGCCGTCCAGGTAGATGTCGGTGCGCGCGGAGAAACCGTTGAGGTTGATGTTGTTGCCAATCTGCCCGCCCTCGGCGCCGCCGATGGTGATGCCCGGGACGTTACGCAGCGCATCCGCCAGCGAGGTGGCGCCCTGTGCGTCGATCAGTGCCTTGTTGACCACCGTCACCGACTGCGGGACGTCGCGCAGTTCCGCGGGGAGCTTGCTCAGCGACGTCTTGCCCGTGTTGTAGTCGCCGGTGGACCGGTCGCCTTGCACCACCACCTCTTTCAGCGTCGCGGGGCTCTGCGCCGTGGCCGGCTCGGTCGCGGCCGTCTGGGCCAGGGTCACAACGGGAGTGGCGAAGAGCGCGAGCAGTGCGGTCGCGATCGGAGTGCGGCGATTCATGTCGTTTCTCGATTCCGGGTACGGCCGTGGGAGCGATCCGGCGGCTGCGGGAGAGACGTTGCATGCTTTCGGTTCGGCCAACGGCGGGGGCAAATTGGTTGGGCGAGGCGGAATATAAATGCGAATGATTTGCGTTGCAATTCAGCTTGGCTTTTTTATCACAGACATTACAAGCACACGCTGAATGTACTAAGTACAAAACAAAGCAATTACAGATAGTTACAAGGCCTCACATTTATTTCGCAAAGAGCCGCATAAGACGCAAACCGGAAATAAAAAAAGGCCTGTGTGTAACAGGCCTGATACAGACAATTGCCGCCGCCCAGCCGGGCGGCCGAAAATATTTCTTAATCTGCCGTCATATTGGCGGCCTTGGCGATGCGGCCCAGGCGTTCGCGCTCCGACTTGATGAAGGCGACAAAGCTCTCCTGGGAGCCGCCGGCGGGCTCGATGCCGTTGGGAATCAGGCGGTCGCGCGTTTCCTGCGTCTGCATGGCGATGCTCATCTCGGCGTTCAGCTTCTTCAGGATGGCGGGGTCGGTGCCCTTGGGTGCGAAGATGCCCGCCCAGTGGCCGATGCGCACTTCCGGCATGCCCTGCTCGGCGGTGGTCGGGATATTGGGTGCCGCGCTCATGCGCTTGTCCCAGGTTGCGCCGAGCGCCTTGAGCTTGCCCGCCTTGATGTTGGGCAGCACCACCACGCTGGCTTCCGAGGTGGCAGCCACCTGCCCGCCGATCACGGCGGTGATGCTTTCCGAGCCGCTCTTGTACGGTACCACCGTCAGCACCGCGCCTTTTTCCTTGAGCATCTCCTCGACGAAGTGCGGCGTGCTGCCGCTGCCCGCAGTGGCGAAGTTGGCGCCCGCGGCGCCCTGTTTCTTGGAGTACTCGACCAGTTCCTTCAGGTTGTTCACCGGCAGCGAGGGCGAAGCGACGATCACCGACGGGCTCACCGCGACCAGCGACACGGGGATCAGGTCGTCTTGCGCGTAAGGCATCTTGCTGCGGATCAGGCCGTTGGTGACGGTGCCCACGGCGCCAACCAGGAAGGTGTAGCCGTCCGGCTTGGCCTTGGCCACATAGTCCGCGCCCACCACGCCGCCGGCGCCGGGGCGGTTCTCGATTACCACGGCCTGCCCGAGCCGCTTGCCGACCGCATCGGCCGCGGCGCGCGCCACCAGGTCGTTGGCGCCACCGGCGGTGAACGGCACCACGAACTTGATCACGTGGGTGGGCCAGGCGTCGGCGGCGTGCGCGGGCGCGCCGGCGGCGAACAGGGCGCAAAGGGTGGGCAGGGCGAGCGCCAGCGCGCGGCTGGTGGGGGAAATACGCATGGTTGTCTCCATTGGCACTATTGCCACTTTCGGCATCGATAGTTCTGGTTGCCGCGCGCCGTGCTCCTGGTCCGGAGCCGGCACTGCGGCTTGCGAGCGATGATAAACAGCAAAGCTGTCAATTTGCTGAACCCGCCGCAAGGACAGACCCTACTGGCCTTCCGAACTCTGTTGCGCCAGCCAGTGGCGGAAGGCGCGCGCCGCCGCACCCTCGGCGCGGTCCTGGGGCCACACCGCATAGTAGCCACCGCCCAGGCTCGCGCTGGCGTCGCAGGCGCGCACCAGCAGCCCCTGCGCCACGCAGCGGTCGATCATGTGGCGCCATCCCAGCGCGATCCCCTGGCCTTCCATCGCCAGCTGCAGCAGGATCGGATACTGGTTGGCCACCAGCGTGTGCGTCGCGCGCGCGTCGGCCACGCCGTTTTGGGCCAGCCAGACCTGCCACGACATCCACTGTCGCTGGCCATCCTCCAGCATCAGCAAGGTCTCGCCGGGCAGGTCGGCCGGCGCGAGCCGGCGGCCGCCAAGATAGCCCGGCGCGCAGACGGGAAATACCTCCTCGTCATACAGGCGGCGCGAAGCGAGACCCGGCGGCGGGCCCTCGCGCAGGAAATACATGCCGACATCGAACTCCGCGGGCGAGAGCGAGGCCAGGCTGTCGTTGACCAGCAGGCGCAGGTGGATGTCCGGATGAGCGGCGCGGAATCTCGGCAGCCGCGGCGTCAGCCACAGCACGGCCACGCCGGACGAGCATGCAACCGTCAGCTCGCCGTGGCCCTTGCGCTTCATCACGTCCTCGGTGGCCGCGGCGCATGCCGCCAGCAGGCGCTGCACCTCCTCGGCATAGGCCTGGCCGCTGACCGTCAGGCGCAGCGCGCGCGGCTCGCGCACGAAGAGCTTCTTGCCGAGGAAGCGCTCGAGCTGCGCGACCTGCCGGCTGATCGCGCTTTGCGTGAGATGCAGTTCGCTGGCGGCACGGGTGAAGCTGCCATGCCGCATGGCGGACTCGAAGGCGACCAGGCAGGGCAGGGGAGGGAGCGGAGAGATGCGCATGGCGGCAGGCGAGACGGTCCAGCCGCCATGATAGTCCGCGATGCCAGCCGCCCGCGTTGCGCGGGCGCAGGCGGGACACCGGTCAGGCGGGCTGGCGGTGCAGCCGGCCGGCCTGCATCACCAGCGCGAGATGCTCGCCCTGGCCGCACAGCAGACCGATGTCGGCGAGCGGGTTGCCGTCCACGGCGATCAGGTCGGCCAGCGCGCCGGCACGCACGGTGCCGAGCTCGCCCTCGCGCTGCAGGATCGCGGCGGCGACAGAGGTTGCGCTGCGGATCGCCTCGAGGTTGCCGAGCAGTTCGGCGCGGATGCGGAACTCGTCGGACTGGTCGCGGTGCATTTCCCCCAGCAGGTCGGAGCCGAAGCCCATCGGCACGCCGGCCTCCGCGTAGATGGCCAGCGAGTCGCGCCCGGCCTGGCGCACGGTCTCGATCTTGGCGACCGATTCGGCCGGCAGGCCGAGCCGCGCGCCGTCGCGCGCAAGCGACTCGTAGGTGACAAGGGTGGGCACCACGAAGGCGCCATGCTCGCGCATCACGCGCGCGGCCTCGCGGTCGACCAGGTTGCCGTGCTCGATGGTGCGGACTCCGCAGCGCACCGCGCGAGCGATGGCGCGGCCGGTGTAGGCGTGCGCCATCACGTAGGTCTGGGCGGCCTCGGCCTCGGCCACGATGGCGCGGATCTCGTCCTCGCTGTATTGCGTGTTGCCGATCGGGTCGGTGGGCGAGGCCACGCCGCCCGACGCCATGATCTTGATCTGCGTGGCGCCCTTCTGGATCTCCTCGCGCACCGCCAGGCGCACGGCATCCACGCCATCGGCCACACGGGCGATGGCGCCGGCGCGGAAAGCGCAGGAACATGGCTCGAGCACGTCGGCGCGCGGGCGGAAGTCGCCATGCCCGCCGGTCTGCGAGAGCGCCCTGCCCGAAGGGAAGATGCGCGGGCCGGGCACCAGGCCGGTCTCGATGGCTTGCGACAGGCCCCAGTCGGCGCCGCCGGCATCGCGTACGGTGGTGAAGCCGCGCTCGAGCATGGCCTTCATGATCGGCATGGCGCGGAACGCCACCAGCACATTGGGCTGCACCGCGTTCAGGCCAAGGTTGGCGAGCGACGCCAGCACGTGCACATGGCAGTCGATCAGGCCGGGCATCACGGTCTTGCCGGCCAGGTCGATCACCTGCGCGCCGGGCGCGTGGACCGGCGTGGCCGACACCTGGGCGATGCGCTCGCCTTCGATCAGCACGTCGTGGCGTTGCAGGAGCGTGCCGTGGGCGGGGTCGAGGACGTTGCCGCCCCTGAGGAGAATCTGTTTCATGCGATGACGCTCGATCTATGCGGGTTGGGTGGCGCGGCTGGCCTGCGCCGTGCGCAGGTAGGCAGGCTCGCGCACGAAGCGCGTGCCGGCGAGGCTGATGGCGGCGGCGAACATCACGTAGAACGCCGGCGCCATGGTGCTGCCGGTGCTGGCGATCAGCCAGGTGATGATGAACGACGCGAAGCCGCCGAAGATGGTGACCGCCAGGTTGTAGGCGACCGAAAGGCCGGTGGACAGCACCTTGGCGGGGAACAGCTCGGAGAACGCAGCGAGGATCGGACCGGTGTAGGCGGCGATCAGCACGCCGAACACGAGCTGGAACACCAGCAGCGAAGCCAGCCCCGGCGCCTGGTTGATATAGACGAACATCGGGTAGGCCAGCAGCAGGATCAGCAGGGCCGAGCCGGACAGCAGCACGCGCCGCCCGATGCGATCGGCCAGCAGGCCGACCAGCGGCGAGCACACCATGATGGCGAGGCCGCCGACCATGCCCGCGACGAAGCCGGTCGACTGCGGCACATGGAGCACTTTGACCGAGTACGTCGGCATGTAGAACAGCAGCACGTAGGTGCAGACCGTCCACAGGATCACCATCGAGAAGCTGGCCGCGGTCTGGCGCGGGTAGTCGCGCAGCACTTCTGCCAGCGGCGAGTCGGACTTGTCGTCGCTGTCGCGGAACGTCGGGGTCTCGTCGAGATGATGGCGGATGTAGTAGCCGACCGGCCCGATCACGATGCCGAGCAGGAAGGGCAGGCGCCAGCCCCAGCTGTTGAGCGCTTCGGTGCTCAGCGCGGAGGTCACAAAGGTGCCCACTGCCGCGCCCAGCAATACGGCGACGCCGATGCTGGCCTGGATCCAGCTCGAGTAGTAGGCGCGCCGCTCGGCGGGTGCGTACTCGGTCAGGAAGGCGGTGGCGCCGCCCATCTCACCGCCGGCGGAGAAGCCCTGCAGCAGCCGCGCCACCACGATCAGCAGCGGCGCGAAGATGCCGATGTGCTCGTAGGTGGGCGCCAGGCCGATCAGTGTGGTGCCCAGCGCCATCAGCAGGATGGTCAGCGACAGCGCGGCCTTGCGGCCCACGCGGTCGGCGTAGACGCCGAGGATGATGCCGCCGACCGGCCGCATGAAGAAGCCCACGCCGAAGGTGGCGACCGCCAGCAGCAGTGACGAGAGGTCGTTGCCGGTGGGGAAGAAGAGCTTCGCGATGATGACGGCGAAGAAGCTGTAGACGGTGAAATCGAACCACTCGAGACCGTTGCCGAT
This sequence comes from Cupriavidus sp. 2TAF22, assembly GCF_052115045.1. Taxonomy (NCBI): domain Bacteria; kingdom Pseudomonadati; phylum Pseudomonadota; class Betaproteobacteria; order Burkholderiales; family Burkholderiaceae; genus Cupriavidus; species Cupriavidus sp. 2TAF22. Next base: position 50,592 of record NZ_JBFRFX010000018.1, on the reverse strand, counting down.
CACGGTGGCGACGATGGCGCGGCGGCGTTGCTGGCCGCTGACGATCGGTGGCGCTTCTGGGCGGGCGCTTGCGTGCATCACTTCCTCCTGGTTGTCGGACTGCGCTGTGCGGACCGCGGGATGCCGGGCCGGCGTGGCAGCGCCGCCCGGCGCGGTCGGGAGATACATCGGCGCACGGCAGGTAGAGCCGATGTTAGGAGCAGCGCGGCCGTGCCGGAAACGAATTCTGCGCATGTCGCCATGCGGGCAGCGCATGGCAGGCGGGGACGCTGCGGGGACGCTGCGGGGACGCTGTGGAGATGCTGTGGGGGTGAGACCAGGGCGTGCGGCGGGAGGACGCGGAAGGAAGAGACGGAAGGAAGAGGCGGAAGGATGCGGAGCCGGCGCCGCCGCGGGCGCCGGCTCCACCGCGGGCGAGACTAGCGCTCGCGCTCCCAGGTCTGGGTGCGGCCAAGCAGGCTGATGCCGATGAAGCCGCGCACGTTGAGCTTGTTGCCGTCGTTCGCCAGCGACAGCTTGGTCTTGTAGACCTTGCCATTCTCAGGGTCGAGGATCTCGCCGCCGCCCCATTCGTTGTCGGCGGTCTTGCGCACGCCGGTGATGATGGTCAGGCCGATGATGGGCTGGTCGTGCCGTGCGTCGGTGCACTTGTCGCACACCTTGGACTTGCCCTCCATGTCGACGAAGCTCTTGACCAGCTTGCCGGTGTAGACGCCGTTGCTCTCGGTGATCTCCACCAGGCCGCGCGGCTTGCCAGTGGCATCGTCGATGGTCTTCCACGAGCCGGCTGGCGAGGCCTGGGCCAGCGCCGCGGCGCTACCCAGCAACGCGCCGGCAAGCACGGCAATGCGCGCCGCCATGACGGCGCCGCGTGCGGCGCGGCGGGGGGCAGTAAAGTGCATCGGGTTCTCCTCTGTTCAAGTTGGTGGACGCGCCAGCGTGGCGCGCTCACGCCAATCTACTGGCGAAGCGCGTCAGCCGCAATCCGAGGGGCGCATTTGCGTACGCACCAAAGCAACCCTGGGAGCCGGCCGCAAACCGGCGCCGTTGCTGGAAGAGGGGATATTTTGTCGTGCAGCAAAACCGACCCCTTCACCGCCCCCGAAGCAATCCTCTAGGCGTTCGTTTCAAGTGAGGGCAGGGCGTTGCGCCGTCACGCATCTGCCCGGGCCGCCTGGTGCGCGCCGCTGCGGTTGAACTCCTGCCCGGCATGGCTCGCGTGTCGAAGCGCGGGACTTCGATCAGTGCGCGGTACTTGCGCGCTCGCGCGCAGCGCAACGACATCGCGGGAACGAACGCGGCGTGGCGCGTCGGCGCGAGTCGGACGAAGGCCGGCAAGCAGAGGAAGCGATGAGCGATCGTGCGGCAGCACCGGTGCATCGCCGCGCCCGTCTCGAGAGGGCATTCGTTCTTCGCGGTGTTCGCGACGATGGCGTACGACGATGCGCGACGCACGCTTCGTGCTGCTCGCATCGCGGTGACGATGCGCCGACCGTTGCGTCGACGCATCACTGTTCGCGCTGCTCGCGGGCACGCGCGGTGCGCGTCGAAGCAAGCAGCGCGCGCGCAGCGCCGAAGCGTCGTGGCGAGACGGCGCGCGCAACGTCGCGACGATGCGCGACGCGTCCGCCGGCGATGCTGCGGAACACGCGCGCGCCAACGCGCGACGTTACGCGTCGCGCTTTCCCAGGAAATTTCCGACTTCCCGGAAAGCCTTTATTCATGCGGGTTCCGGTGATCGCGACGAGAGACGGCGAAGGTGTTGCCGCTGCGTGTTGCCCGCAAGCGCGACGATGCGCGCACGGAAAATTCCGAGTCGCGTCGACGATGACTGCGCGCTCGCGCGGCGCTGTTTTTTTTCGCGGCGCCGAGTTCGTGCCAGGCGATTTTCATGTGCGATGGAACGCGTCGAGAGTGCGTCGCGCAGGTGCGAAGTCGAGGAAGGCGAAGCGCAACGCTGACGATGAAGAAGTTGTCATGCGCGTGCGCAAGTTTTTTTGCACTTTTTTCTTAACATCGCCCAACAAACGAATTATGATTCGCCTTGACAAGAGTCTCACTTCATTGCATGGCTGTGGTTGTAGTTGTGATGGTGGTTGGCAAGATCGATGCTGATCGAACGATGATGTTGGACGCGATGCAGAACGATGAGCGCCACCAGATTCGATGCAATGGAACAGGTAGCTCAGGAGCACTAGAACTTTGACGCAGACCAAGCCGTACTGGTTTTCAAAAACGCGTGCAGTCTCCTTTGGCCCAGTAACGGGATGGGCGAACTACCCCCAAACGAATGCCGACCGCGGTGCGCGTGGCTTAGCCCGCATCGCGGCAGTGCCGGCCGATAACTCTTCAATTCATGCTGCGCGCCGATCCGACGGATGGCGCGGGCAGATCGAATATTCCAGGGCGCGGCAAGCGTCAGAAGCCCGGCTGCGGGCTCCGCTTGGCCACTTTCGCACCGCGCGCCGCGGTGCCCCTGCCACCGAATTCATTAGCGTGCGGACGCCGTGTAGCCGCGCGCCGATGAATCGCTCGCTCGATTGGGGTCGCAGCGCTGTATCGCGCCTCGGGTCGGTCGGGTCGCCAACTTAGGTCATTCGATATTCACTCTCTAGTGAAGGAGTTATCCATGGCAACGACTGCAAAGAAGAAACCGGCGGCCAAGAAGGCCGCCAAGCCTGCCGCCAAGAAGGCAGCAGCCCCGGCCAAGAAGGCCGCAGTGAAGAAGGTCGCCGCCAAGAAGGTCGTGGCGAAGAAGGCTGCGCCGGCTGCTAAGAAGGCTGCACCGGCGAAGAAGGCTGCTGCCAAGAAGGTCGTAGCGAAGAAGGCAGCGCCGGCGAAGAAGGCCGCACCGGCCAAGAAAGCCGCCGCCAAGAAGGTCGTAGCGAAGAAGGCCGCACCGGCCAAGAAAGCTGCCGCCAAGAAGGTCGTAGCGAAGAAGGCCGCACCGGCCAAGAAGGTTGCTGCTAAGAAGGCTGCGCCGGCCAAGAAGGCTGCTGCTGCCAAGAAGGCCGCGCCGGCCAAGAAGGCTGCACCGGCCAAGAAGGCTGCTGCCAAGAAGGCCCCGGCCAAGAAGGGTGCTGCCAAGAAGGCTGCGCCTGCCGGCAAGCCTGCCGCGGCCCCTGCCGTTGCACCTGCTGCGGCTGCCAAGACCGCGCTGAACCCGGCCGCGGCATGGCCGTTCCCGACGGGTACCCGTCCGTAAGCGTGCCGTTGTCGACGGCTCTCGCTGGGAATCGCCAAGGCACGCATGGCGTGCCGCACTGACCGGATACTGCGTATCCGGTCCGCAAGACGCTAGTCTTGCCAACCCGCCGATGGTGCAAGCCCGGCGGGTTTTTTCATGGTCGCGCAGCATCGCTGCGGGAGACGGCGCGGGCAAAGAAAAAGGCGCCGTTCCGTGCCGGGAGCGGCGCCTTCGCAAGGCCGGTACGACAATCCTGGGGCCACCGCGGCCAAGGCCGCGCAACGGCGCCGGAAACGTTCCGGGGAGCCCGCTTAGTGGGTCACGCGGGTGGTACCGCCCGAGGACAGCAGGCGCACCCGCTCGCCCGGATGGAAGCCTTCGTCCGCATCCTGCACGATCGCACGCATCTCGCCGTTGTCCAGCCTGACGGTGATCTCCAGGCCACGGCGCTGGCTGATCTTGTTCTCGGCCATGCTGCCCGCGATGCCGCCAAGCACGGCACCCAGTACGCCGGCGGCGACCGAGCCGCCGCCGCCGCCGATGGTGCTGCCGGCGGCGATGCCGCCGATCGCGCCGCCCGCGATGGTGCCGGCGCCGGTCTGGTCACCCTGAATCAGCACTTCACGTATGCTCTCGACCACGCCATAGCGCAGGGTCTGCTCGCGCTGCGCCTGCCCAGGCGTGTAGATGCTGGCGGAGTTCGATTGCGATGCGCAGCCGGCCACCAGCGTGGCGGCGACGGCAAGCGCGAGGGCGCTGGTGCGAATCAGGGTGTGCATAGGATCGATCCCGGAAAAGTGTTACTCGTACCGATAGCCGAAAGCCGCCTCGAAGCGCTGGCCGATTTCGTCGCGCGACAGCTTGTGGTTCTGCGGACCCTGGTGCGCGATCTTGATGGAGCCCATCAGGCTGGCGAGGCGGCCGGTGGTCTCCCAGTCGAAGCCCCGCTCGATGCCGTACAGCAGTCCGCCGCGGAAGGCATCGCCGCAGCCGGTCGGATCGACGACGCGATCCGCTTGCACGGCCGGAATATTGTACTGCTGACCGTTGGCGTGCACGGTGGCGCCCTTCTCGCCGTGGGTGACGATGTAGGCGCGGACCTGCGCGGCAACCTGCTCGCTGGTCCAGCCGGTGCGCGACAGCAGAACCTGGGCTTCGTAGTCATTGACCGTCACGTAGCTGGCGAGTTCAACGAACTGGCGCAGGTCGTCGCCGTTGAACAGGGGCATGGCCTGACCCAGGTCGAAGATGAACGGCACGCCGGCATCGGCGAACTGGCGCGCGTGGTGCAGCATCCCCTCGCGACTGTCGGGGGCGACGATGCCCAGGCCCGGCGGGGTGCCGCCCTTGAGCGCGTCCTGCACGTGCGAGAGCTGCGACTGGCTCATTGCGCCCGGGTGGAAGGCCGTGATCTGGTTGTTGTCCAGGTCGGTGGTGATCATCGCCTGCGCGGTGAAGGTGTCGGGCAGGGTGCGGATGTGCTCGGTGCTGATGCCGAGCGCGCGCAGGTATTGCAGATAGGGCTCGGCATCGGTGCCGACGGTGGCCATGACCACCGGATCGCCGCCCAGCAGCTTGAGCGTGTAGGCGATGTTGCCTGCGCAGCCGCCGTACTCGCGGCGCATGGCCGGGACCAGGAACGACACGTTCAGCATATGGATCTGGTCGGGCAGGATGTGTTCGCGGAAGCGTCCCTCGAACGTCATGATGGTGTCGTAGGCGACGGAGCCACAGATCAGGCTGGACATGCTCTCTCCAAATGCTGGCAAAAATGCGTGATGGCGTACGCCGTCACGATCGCTGGCGGCCGCCGAAAAAAAGGCCACCCATGATACAGGGTGGCCGGGGCCTGCTGGCGGGGCGCTTACTTCAGCGCGGCCAGGGCGGCGTCGTAGTTCGGTTCGTTCTTGATTTCGGACACCAGCTCGCTGTACTTGACGGTGTCGTTCTCGTCCAGCACCACCACCGCGCGCGCGGTGGCGCCGGCCAGCGGGCCGGTCTTGATGTCGACGCCATAGCTGTCCTTGAAGCCGGCGCCGCGCATCAGCGACAGCGTCACCACATTGGCCAGGCCTTCGGCCGTGCAGAAGCGGCCCATGGCGAAGGGCAGGTCGGCCGAGATGGTCAGCACCACCGTGTTGGCCAGGCTGCTGGCGGCCTCGTTGAACTTGCGCGCCGATGCCTGGCACACCGGGGTGTCCAGGCTGGGGACGATGTTGAGCACCTTGCGCTTGCCGGCGAAATCGGCCAGCGCGACGTCCTTCAGGTCCTTGCCGACCAGTGAGAATGCGGGGGCCTTGTCGCCGGCTTGCGGAAACTTGCCGCCGATTTCGATGGCGTTGCCGCCGAGGGTGACGTTGCTCATATGTGCTCCTGTAGCAGAAGGGGGCCGCATGTCGGGGATGCGAGCCGGGGAGGCAAATCGGGGCGCCCGGCACTGGCGGCGGCCCCGGCGGAATTCAGGGGTAGAAGATCAGCACGCGGTAGTTGGCGGCCGCCTGCTGCGTTCGGAATCGTACCCGAACCGGCAGCTCCGTGCCCGCGCGCAAGCCTTGCGTGGCGAAGGCCTTCTGCCCGGGTTCGAGGTAGTCGGCCGGTTGCAGGACCTTGCGCAGCAGGAGCTGGTCCTGCAGGTCGGTCATCACCAGCTCGATGGCGGGCAGCGCCACGGTGGCGCGGCTCTGGTTGCGCATGGTGACGGCGAGCAGGAAGACGTCGGATTCCTCGTCCTGCTTCTGCAGCTGCGAGCTTTCGATGCGCAGGGCGTCGATGTCGCGCCATGGCGCCACCTCGCAGCCGAGCGGCGCGCACAGCGCCTCGAAGGCGGGACGCAGCGCGGGGAACTGCCCCGACAACTGGCTGCGGGCAAGGAAGGCGATCTGCGCCAGCGCTGCCGCCACCAGCACGCCGATCGCCAGCTTCTGCAGCGTGCGCTTGCGCCTGGCGGGGCCGGGATCGCGCTCGCGCGCATGGCGCAGGAAGTCGGGCGCGAACACCGGCACGTCGGGTACATCCTGGCGCGTCCACTGGCGCACGGCCTGCTCACGGGCGATGGCGGCGGGAATCTCGGGAAAGTCGTCCTGCGCCTCCGCGCGCAGGTAGCCGCTCGCGCTCGGGACGGGCGCAGGTGCTTCGTGCGCGGCGGGCGAGGCTTGCCTGGCAGGCGCTGGCCCGGCGTCGTCCTGCCGTGCGAGAGCCGGCTCGGCGGGCCTCTGCGTGTCGGCGCTGTCCGTGATGTCCGCGGTGTGCGTGGCATCGTCGATGCTGGCTTCCAGGGGCGGCAGCTGCGGCAATTGCGCGGCGACGTCAGGGCTGACCTCGGGCGCGACCTCGGGGCCGACTTCGGGGGTGGCTTCCAGAACGCTGTGCGCGGCAGCCTGCGCCTCGCTTGCGATGTCTTCGGCCGACGCCAGGGATCCGGGGGCGACAGCGGCATCCGGTGCCTGGGCCATTGCCCATGCTCCGGATGCCGCGGGAGGCAGATCGTCCGACAGCGTGCGGGGATCCAGTGCGGGCCAGGGCGTCGCTGCCTCCTGGGCGAGGATTGCCTCGGCAGCGGCTTCGTCGACGTGCGGCTCCGCGGTGGACTGGCTGCTGGCGGTCTCGGTGGTCTCGGTGGTATCGGTGGTTTCAGTGGTCTCGGCGGTACCTGCTGTACCGGCGGCACCGGCCGCATTGACGGTATCGGCGACGTCCTTGACCGCGTCAGCCTCGCCAGGGGTCGCGGGCATGCTGTCGGTGCCGGCGCGCTCGAGGCTTTCGGCATTTTCAGCGCTTTCTGCCACTTCGGCCTGCCCGGCGATCTCCGCGGGCATGGCGTGATCGTCGTAGGCAGCCTGTTCGAGAGGCTGGCCCGGTTCGTCCTCGATCACGCCAGGAACGAAGACTGCGGAGGGCGCATCGTCTTCGGCGCTGGCCGCGCTGGCTTCGCTTGCGGCCTGCCGCCTGGCCATCCCGGCGGCTTCCGCGGCCTGGTCGGCTTCGGCCTGTGTCTGGTACAGCATGATGGTGGGCGCATCGAGCGCCGGCACGTCATAGCCTGGGTCGAAGGGCGGGACGAAGGGCGAGGCGGGGGCGGGCGCGGCGGGAAGCTCGCCGTGCGCGTCGCCCGCTTTCGCCTCTGCTTCGGGATGCGCCGGAGCATGCGCCCGCTTGCGCGGGGCGCGCGGCGCACGCGCATGCGCATGCGCGGCCTCGTGCGGGCTTTCATGGGCGCCCTGGTGATCGTCCTGATGGCCGTCCTGATGGCCATCCTCATGGGTGCTGTCGTGGGCGCCGTCGCGGGCATCCTCGAACGTCTTTTCGTGCGGTGTGCGCGGGGCCCGGCGGCGCGCGCCGGCGTGCGCAGGGGGAGATGCCGGCGCCACTGCTTCCTGGCTGGCTTCCTGCGCGGGTTCCTGCGGAGCGATGGCGACGGGGCTTGGCTCGGGACTTGGCTCGGGACTGGGGACCGCCTCAGGCGCCGGCAGCTCGATCAGGTGTTCGCGCGCATCGAAGACAGTGTCGCACTGGCCGCAGCGCACCAGCCCCTGGCGCAGGCGCAGCTGGTCTGCTACCAGCCGGAAAGCGGTGCGGCAAGCCGGACAACGCGTGACGAGCTTGGCTGCGGCCATCGGCGGCGCTCAGTGCTTGACGCCGGGGCCTTCGCCGCGGGTGCCGTGCAGGCACACCCAGCCCTCCTCGCTGCGCCAGACCGACATGGCGAGCCAGGGCGCATAGGCGGCGGCGACTTCGTCGGCCTGGCGCTCCAGCACGCCGGACAGCACCAGGCGTCCGCCCGGGCGGACCCGCGCGCTCAGCATGGCGGCCATCAGCTTGAGCGGATTGGACAGGATATTGGCCACCACCAGGTCATAGCTGGCGTCGGAGACGCTCTCCGGCAGCGCGAAGGCGGCTTCCACGCGGTTGCGCTGCGCGTTGTGGCGCGAGGCTTCCACCGCGTTGGGGTCGATATCGATGCCGAGCGTGTCGCCCGCGCCCAGCTTCTTCGCCACGATGGCGAGGATGCCGGAGCCGCAGCCGTAGTCGAGCACCGACTCGCCGGACTTGATGTTCTGTTCCAGCCACTGCATGCACAGTCGCGTGGTGGGATGGCTGCCGGTGCCGAAGGCCAGGCCCGGATCGAGCTCCAGCACCACTGCGTCGGGTTCCGGCGCTTCATGCCAGGATGGCACCACCCAGATGCGCTCGCCGATGCGGATGGGCGTGAACTGGGATTGCGTCAGGCGCACCCAGTCCTGGTCCTCGACCGGGCGCAACTCGTAGGGGGGCACCTCACCGGCGCCTAGCGCGTTGGCGGCGGCGGCCACCACCAGCGCGGGATCGGTGACGTCGTCGAACAGCGCCACCACGCGCGAGCGGTTCCATGCCAGGCGGGTGGGTTCCAGCCCGGGCTCGCCGAACAGCGGCTGCTCGTCGGGCGTGTCGGCATCGGCGTCTTCCACCGAGACCGACAGCGCGCCGAGGTCGAACAGCGCGTCAGACCAGGCTTCGGCCTGGTCTTGTGCGATTTCGATCACACATTCCTGAAATGCCACAGGCGATCCTTGTCGATCCGTTGTTGCTTGGCTGCGCCGGGCTTCAGATCTTGCCGCCCTTGGCCACGTTCTTCTGGGCCAGGCGGTGCTCGAGATAGTGGATGCTGGTGCCGCCTTCGACGAAGTTGGCATCGAGCATCAGCTCGCGGTGCAGCGGTACGTTGGTCTGGATGCCGTCCACCACCATTTCCGACAGCGCGATCCGCATGCGGGCGATGGCCTGCTCGCGGGTGGCGCCGTAGGTGATGATCTTGCCGATCATCGAATCATAGTTGGGCGGCACGAAGTAGCCATCATACGCGTGCGAGTCCACCCGCACGCCGGGGCCGCCCGGCATGTGCCAGGCGGTGATGCGGCCCGGCGACGGAGTGAACTTGAACGGATCCTCGGCGTTGATGCGGCATTCGATGGCGTGGCCGCGCAGTTGCACGTCCTTCTGGCGCCAGCGCAGCTTCTCGCCGAAGGCGATGCGGATCTGCTCCTGCACGATGTCGATGCCGGTGATCATCTCCGTGACCGGGTGCTCGACCTGCACGCGCGTGTTCATCTCGATGAAGTAGAACTCGCCGTTCTCGTACAGGAACTCGAAGGTGCCGGCGCCGCGGTAGCCGATTTTCTTGCAGGCCTCGGCGCAGCGGTCGCCGATGCGCTCGATCAGGCGGCGCGGGATGTGGGGTGCCGGCGCCTCCTCGATGACCTTCTGGTGGCGGCGCTGCATGGAGCAGTCGCGCTCGCCCAGCCAGATCGCCTGGCGGTGCTGGTCGGCCAGGATCTGGATCTCGACGTGGCGGGGGTTCTCCAGGAATTTCTCCATGTAGACCTCCGGGTTGCCGAAGGCACGGCCGGCTTCCTCGCGCGTCATGTTGACCGCGTTGACCAGGGCCGCCTCGGTGTGCACCACGCGCATGCCGCGTCCGCCGCCACCGCCAGCCGCCTTGATGATGACCGGATAGCCGACGCTGCGGGCAGTCGCCAGGATTTCCTTCGGGTCTTCCGGCAGCGCGCCTTCGGAGCCCGGCACGCAGGGCACGCCGGACTTGATCATGGCTTGCTTGGCCGAGACCTTGTCGCCCATCAGGCGGATGTTCTCGGAGCTCGGGCCGATGAAGACGAAGCCGGATTTTTCCACGCGCTCGGCGAAGTCGGCGTTTTCCGACAGGAAGCCGTAGCCCGGATGGATGGCTTGCGAGTCAGTCACCTCGGCGGCCGAGATGATGGCCGGCATGTTGAGGTAGGACAACGGCGAAGGCGCCGGGCCGATGCACACGGCTTCGTCGGCCAGCTTGACGTATTTGGCTTCCTTGTCGGCTTCCGAATACACCACGACGGTCTTGATGCCGAGTTCGCGGCAGGCGCGCTGGATGCGAAGGGCGATTTCACCGCGGTTCGCGATCAGAATTTTTTCAAACATAGTCACTCTCTGCGAGGAGAAGGGCAGTCCCACCGCTGCGGATCGTGGCGCCCCCGGCGGCGCGGCCGGTATGGGGGCGGGGGAACTGGCACCGGGACGAGATGCGTCCGGTTCGCCTGCGCCGGCGCGGCCGTTCCGGAATCTCCGGCGCAGGCTGCGGGCGGCGCGGCATGCCGATCAGTATCAGCCGATGATGAAGAGCGGCTGGCCGTATTCGACCGCCTGGCCGTTCTCGACCAGGATTTCCTTGATCACGCCGGCCTTGTCCGATTCGATTTCGTTGAGCAGTTTCATCGCTTCGATGATGCAGACCGTCTGGCCTTCCTTGACGGTGTCGCCCACGTTGACGAAGGCGGCGGCGCCCGGCGACGGCGCCCGGTAGAAGGTGCCGACCATCGGCGAGGTCACGACATGGCCGGACGGCAGTTGTGGCGAAGCGGGCTCGGCGCTGGCGACTGCGGCGGGCGCGGCGGCCGCGGGCGGCAGTGCCTGCATCGGCTGCATGGCCATCGGCGCGGCGATCACCTGGGGCGGTGCCTTGACGATGCGCACCTTGCCTTCGCCTTCGGTGACTTCCAGCTCGGAGATGCCGGACTCGGCCACCAGGTCGATCAGCGTCTTCAGCTTGCGCAGGTCCATCTTCTATCCTCCTGAATCGGGTTGTCCGGCGCGCGCCGCTGTGGCGGCCGCATCCGGGTAAATTTCATGCTTTCATGCGTCCGGCAACCTGCTTGCGTGCACCGCGGTCAGCGGGGCCGGGCAGCGCCAGGGCGCGGTCATCGTCTACGAAATCGAAATCAGCCGGCGGGCTCAGGCCTTGGGCGGCGCCTGTTCAGGCTCCTGCCCGAGGACATAGTCCAGCGCCAGCAGGTAGCCTTGCCAGCCAAGTCCGCAGATCACTCCCACCGCGATATCGGAGAAGAAGGAGTGATGACGGAAGTTCTCGCGGCGATGCACGTTCGACAAATGGACTTCCACGAACGGAATCGCCACCCCGGCCAGCGCGTCGCGCAAGGCTACGCTGGTATGCGTATAGGCGGCCGGGTTGATGATGATGAAGTCGACTCCCTCGTCGCGTGCCGCGTGGATGCGATCCACCAGCGCGCCCTCATGGTTGGACTGGAACGTTGCCAGGGCGAGGCCGGTTTCCCGTGCACGTTGCGCCAGGGCCAGGTCGATGTCGACGAGCTTCGTATGCCCATAGGTTTCCGGCTCGCGCGTACCCAGCAGATTCAGGTTGGGCCCGTGCAGGACCAGCACCTTGCGGTAGCGGGCGGAGCGGCGTTCTGGAGGCGTATCGATCACGGCGGCTCGACCATTTCAACGAAATTGCGCGGAGATTACCGTAGCTTAGAGTGATTTGTCTAGCAGCGCAGACATAGGAAAGCCCGCATGCGGCGCGCTCCCTGAGCATTCTGGCGACGCAGCCGGTACTTTTCACTGCGATGGGCGAATTTCACTCAAATTGCGGGACGATTGATGAAGGTTAGTTTAAATTCACCGCAAATCAAGGATCTTGCCACTATCCGCGCGGCAGGGCGGCGCGCAGCTCATCGGTGGAAACCCTACCCATTTTTCGGTAGGTGACAGTGCCGTCCGGCGCGATCACGACCGTATAGGGCAGGCCGCCGGCCGCGTTGCCGAAGTTTCGCGACAGCTCCGTGCCAGCAAAGCCGGCGACCGCGAGCGGGTACGCAACCGGCACTTTCTTGATGAACTGCTGGATATTGCTGGCAGAATCGATGCCGATGCCGACAAATTCCACCTTGGGGCCCGACACCTCCTTATAGAGCGCGGTCAGGTCCGGCATTTCCTCCACGCAGGGCCCGCACCAGGGTGCCCAGAAATTCACCACCACCGTCTTGCCGCGGAAATCGGCCAGGCTGAGCTTGCCCCCCTGTGGGTCGGGTAGTTCGGTGCGCAGGAACGTCTCCACCGCGGCATCGGACGCAGGCTTGGGCGAGAACACGTAGTGGCTGGCAAGGGCACCGGCCACTGCCGCGGCGACGGCGACGAGCCAGATCCAGAGGCGGCTGCGGCGAACGGGTTGGCTGGAAGAGGTCATGGCAATGGGTGGCGGGTGGCGTCGGAGGTCGGTGAAGTCGTGTGGGCCGGAAGCGAGGCGACGGCCCTCTCTCTATCTATATGACTGGACGATGGCTGTGACGATAGCGGGACCAGCCTGGCGGCCCGGCCAGGGCGTCAGGCGGCGGCGGGCGTGTCCGGCATGTCCGGCACGCTGGCTGCCAGCGCCTGCACCGCGGCCAGGTCGGCTCGGGCCACGCGGCCACCGGCATCGGCCCTTACCGCGCCGCGTTCGTCGTCCGCATCATACAGGGCGATATGAATGCCGACCGGCTGGCCCAGTTCCGCACGGATCTCGCCGGCCAGCACGCGCGCTTCGCGCTGCGCCGGCCACTGGCCTTTCCACAGGAAGCTGAGCGTCTCGACCTCGCCGCGGCCGGCAAAGTGACGCGTTTCGCTGGTATCGAAATCGACACCCGCGTTCAGCAGGTGCAGGGTTAGGTCCTTGGGGCTGTCGCAAAAGCACTGCAGGTACACGTCCGAGTGCTCGGTGGCGGTGCCGTTGAGCACCGCGCCGGCCAGATAGGGCCGGAAGGCGGCCAGGTCGCGCATGGCCAGCAGCGCCAGGCGCCGCAGCAAGGCCAGGATGCGCGGCTGGCTCTCGCCATGGAACAAGGCCTGGTACGCGCGCACTTCCGCCTCCACCATCTCGTTGTCCGGCAGCCACTCGCCCGCCACGCGCACGTCACCCAGCAACTGGCGGGCAGCCTTGCGCTTGGCTGAGGCGTAGTCGGCGCCGTCTTCCGCGATCATGCGGGCGGCGGCCTGGGCGATCTCCTCGCGCAGGCGGATGGGGTCGAGGCTGGGGCGGCGGGACATGGGGGGATCATACCGGAGGGAGTGGCCTGGACTTTTAGAGTTTTTGCCTCTGCAAGGGTTCTGTCCAGGCTGACAAAAGTCAAAGACCGTCGCCCCGGCGGCCAGGCGCGGGGGTGGCCCGCCATACCCCTCAGGTACAATTCGTCTCCATCCCGTAGCAACAGGGGCCAGGCCGCCCAGGCCCGCCCCGAGACCCAAATTCCCATGCATATTCACATCCTCGGCATCTGTGGCACGTTCATGGGCGGCCTGGCCGTGCTGGCCAGGCAGGCTGGCCATCGCGTGACCGGTTGCGACGCCAATGTCTATCCCCCGATGAGCACCCAGCTCGAGGCGCAGGGCATCGACCTGATCGAGGGGTTCGATCCGGGGCAGCTGTCGCTGGCGCCGGACCTGTTCGTGATCGGCAACGTGGTGTCGCGCGGCAATCCGTTGATGGAGGCCATCCTCAACTGCAACCTGCCCTATGTCTCGGGCCCGCAGTGGCTCGGCGAGCATGTGCTGCGTGGCAAGTGGACGCTGGCGGTGGCGGGCACGCACGGCAAGACCACCACCACTTCGATGCTGGCCTGGATACTGGAAGACGCGGGCTACCAGCCCGGTTTCCTGGTCGGCGGGGTGCCGCAGAATTTCGGCGTGTCGGCCCGGGTGACGGAATCGGACTTCTTCGTGATCGAGGCCGATGAATATGACACGGCGTTCTTCGACAAGCGCAGCAAGTTCGTCCACTACCGTCCGCGCACGGCCATCCTGAACAATCTCGAATACGATCACGCTGACATCTTCCCGGATCTTGCAGCGATCGAGACCCAGTTCCATCATCTCGTGCGCACCGTGCCCGAGCAGGGCCGGCTTATCGTGAATGGCCTGGAGGAAAGCCTGGCGCGCGTGCTCGAGCGCGGCTGCTGGAGCGAGACAGAACAGTTCGGCCTGGGCGACTGGCGCGCGGGCGAACCGGCCGAAGCCGCCTTGGGGCCCCAGAGCCAGGACCGCTTCGACGTGTGGTTCGGCGATGCCTTGCAGGGCCGGGTCGAATGGGCGCTGCAGGGCATCCACAACCGCATGAACGCGCTGGCCGCGATCGCCGCGGCGCGCCACGTGGGCGTGCCCCCCGCGCAGGCCATTGACTCGCTGTCGCGCTTCGCCAATGTGAAGCGCCGCATGGAAGTGCGCGGCGTGGTCGGCGGCATCACGGTCTATGACGACTTCGCCCATCACCCGACCGCCATCCAGACCACGCTGGAGGGCCTGCGCAAGCGCGTCGGCGACGCGCGCATCCTGGCGGTGCTCGAACCGCGTTCCAACACCATGAAGCTGGGCGTGATGAAGGCCCAGTTGCCCGCCAGCCTGGAGGCGGCCGACCTGGTGTTCGGCTACGGCGCGGCCAGCGGCAAGGACGCGCTCGGCTGGGACCTGGCCGATTCGCTGGCACCGCTTGGCGAACGCGCCGCTGCCTTCAGCGACCTGCCTGCGCTGGTGCAGGCGGTGCGCGCCGTCGCGCGCCCGGGCGACCACGTGCTGGTAATGAGCAACGGCGGCTTCGGCGGCGTGCACCAGAAGCTGCTGGACGCCTTCGCCGCCGGCGCAGCGGCCTGAGCGGGGCACGGCATGTTGCTGTACCTGCACGGTTTCCGTTCCTCGCCGCAATCGTTCAAGGCGCGTATGGTCCAGGAGCGCATGCGCGCATGGGGCGTGGGGCGCTACTACGCCTGTCCGGTCCTGAACGTGTCGCCGGCCGCGGCCATCGCCCAGGCCGAGGCCGCTATCGCGGCTTCGCAGGCGGGCGGCGCCCAGCCCCTCACCATCATCGGTTCCTCGCTCGGCGGCTTCTACGCGCGCTGGCTGGCCGAGCGCCACGGCTGCCGCGCGGTGCTGCTCAATCCCGCCACGCATCCGTGGACCGACCTGGAGCATTACCTGGGCGACCAGCCGCTGTGGCACGGCGGCGGCTCGGTGCGGGTGGAGCGCCATCACCTGGACGAACTGCTGGCGCTGCGGGTGGAGCCGGTCACCCGGCCCGAACGCTATTTCCTGCTGGCTGCCACCGGCGACGAAGTGCTGGATTACCGCGAGATGCTGGCCGCCTTTCCCGGCGCGCGCACACGCGTGATCGAGGGCAGCGACCATGGCATCAGCGAATTCGCCGACTACGTCGATGAAGTGCTGGCTTTCTGCGGCTATGGACCGGCCGGCCTGATCGAACCGGAGCCGCTGGCATGAGCGCAGCATGAACGCGGCGCAAGTGCGCCGCTGCGCGTGGCATGCCCATTTGCCCGAAGATCCCGCCATCGACGCCAATCTGCGGCGCTGGGTATGCGCTGAGGGCTCGCTGACGGCCAGGCTGGTGGCCGCCTCGGACCGTTTCCGCGTGCGCCGCCTGGCGCAGCACATGGAGCTGGCCCTGCCCGATGAATGGCAGGCCCTGGGCCTGCCGGCGCAGCGCCGCGCGCTGGCGCGCGAGGTGCTGCTGCTGTGCGACGGCACGCCCGCCATCTTTGCCCACACCGTGGTGAAAGCCGAGCATGCCCGGCGCGACTGGCCCTTCCTGCGCGGCCTGGGCGAACGCCCGCTGGGCGGGGCGCTGTTCGTCGACCCGCGCGTGCGGCGCGAGCCGTTCGCCTTCGCGCGCCTGCGGGCGCATCACCCGCTGCGGCTGCGGCTGCAGCAGGCGGTGCCCGCCATGCGCGAGCTGGATCCCGGCGCGGCGCTGCCGGCGCGGCGCTCGGTGTTCCGGCGCGGCGGCGGCGTCATGCTGGTGACCGAGGTCTTCCTGCCGGACCTGCTGGCGCGCCGCGCGCCGGAGCTTGCCGGCAAGCGGTGAAACAGTCATCGTAGCAAGAACGCCAGCAAGAACGCCAAAAAGAACATCAACAAGAGCATCAACAAAAACGCAAACAAGAACGCAAACAAGAAGAAGAGACCGACATCATGAAATTGCAGGGACGAGTTGCCATCATTACCGGCGCGGCTGCCGGCATCGGCTTTGCCACCGCGCAGCGTTTCGCCGCCGAAGGCGCGATCGTGGTGCTGTGCGACGTGCAGGAAGAGCGCGTGCGCGCCGCGGCCGCGACACTGGCCGCTTCCGGTGCCGACGCGATGGCATGCAAGGTGGACGTGACGCGCCGTGACGAGGTGGATGCCGCGGTCGCCGCCACGCTGGCCAGGCATGGCCGCATCGACATCCTGGTCAACAACGCGGGCATCACCAAGGATGCGCGCCTGACCAAGATGAGCGAAGCCCAGTTCGACTCGGTCATCGACGTCAACCTCAAGGGCGTATTCAATTGCGCGCAGGCGGTGGCGGACATCATGACCGAGCAAGGGCGCGGTGTGATTCTCAATGCATCCAGCGTGGTCGGTCTCTATGGCAACTTCGGCCAGACCAACTATGCCGCCAGCAAGTTCGGCGTGATCGGCTTTACCAAGACCTGGGCGCGCGAGCTGGGTCCCAAGGGCGTGCGCGTGAACGCGGTGTGCCCGGGCTTCGTGTCCACCGAGATCCTGCAGACGGTGCCGGAGAAGGTGCTGGAGGGCATGAAGTCGTCGTGCTGGCTGCGCCGCCTGGCCGAGCCGGCCGAGATCGCCAGCATCTACACGTTCCTGGCCAGCGACGACGCCAGCTACGTCAACGGTGTGGCGATCGAGGCCAGCGGCGGCATGTCGCTGTAAGGTCCGGGCGTTGCTTTGTCCCGCGCCGGGCTTGTGCACGGCGCGGTGCGGTATCATCTGAGGTCCGGTCGCCGCCTCGCCTGAAGGCGGCCTCGCATCATTTCTCTCCCCGGGCCGTTCCCGAGAGGCGTCACTTAGCGCCAGGGCGCGCTGGTTCGCCAGGGCGGCTCCCGGCATTTCTGAAAGTACCGATCCATGCAGTTGCTGTTCGAAGAAGGCGGCGAGATTCGCGCCGGCACCGTGCTGACCCAGCAGGGCGAGGCTTACCAGGTGGAGTTGCCCGCGGGCAAGCGCACCAAGGTGAAGTCGCGCGATGTGCTGTTGCAGTTTGCGCAGCCCTCGGCGATCGAGCTGGTGCGCCAGACCGCCGAGCTGGTCGGCGAGATCGACCTGGATTTCCTCTGGGAATGCGCGTCGGACGAAGAATTCGGCTTTGCCGACCTGGCCGCCGAGTATTTCGGCGCGGGTGCCGGCGTGGTGCAGCAGGCCGCACTGGCGCAGGCACTGCACGGCAATCCGGTCTATTTCCGCCGCAAGGGACGGGGGCGCTACCAGCGCGCGCCGGAAGACCAGCTCAAGGCGGCCCTGGCCGCGCTCGAGCGCAAGAAGCAGCAGGCCCTGGTCCAGGCCGAGTACGAAACCCAGCTCAAGGCCCTGACCCTGCCCGACGCCTTCCGCGGCAAAGCGCTGCAACTGCTGTTCAAGCCCGACAAGAACAGCCTCGAGTACAAGGCGATGGACGCTGCCTGCACGGCGCTCGGCATGTCGCCGATGCGGCTGATGGTGGCGGTGGGCGGCATCGCCAGCCCGCGCGCGCTGCACGAGGCCAAGTTCCTCTCGGAATGCTTCCCCAAGGGCACCGGCTTCCCCGACGTGGTCGTGCCGGAACCCGCCGGCGAGCTGCCGCGCGCCGACGTGCAGGCGTTCTCGATCGACGACGTCACCACCACCGAGATCGACGATGCGCTGTCGGTCACGCCGCTGGACGGCGGCAAGATCCGCGTCGGCATCCACATCGCCGCGCCGGGCCTGGGTATCCGCCGTGGCGAGCCGCTTGACGCGGTGGCGCGCCAGCGCCTGTCCACGGTCTACTTCCCCGGCGACAAGATCACCATGCTGCCCGACGCGGTGGTGGAGCGCTACACGCTGCAGGAAGGGCGCGAATGCCCGGCGTTGTCGCTTTACGTGGACTACGACCCGGCCCTGCAGATGATCCTCGGCAGCCAGACCCGCGCCGAGATGGTCATGATCGCGGCCAACCTGCGCCACAACCTGCTGGAAGACGTGGTGACCGAGGCCGCGCTGACCGACGGCACCGGCGACTACGCGTTCCGCGCCGAGCTGGCCCAGCTCTGGCATTTCTCCGGCTGGCTGCACGACGAGCGCCAGAAGGCGCGCCTGGCCAGCGGCCTGCGCCCGGAATCGCACAATCGCGCGGACTACAACTTCTACCTCGACGATCTGCCCGACGGCGGCGAGCGTGTGCGCATCGAGCAGCGCCGGCGCGGCTCGCCGCTGGACAAGATCGTGGCCGAGCTGATGATCCTGGCCAACAGCACCTGGGGCAAGCTGCTTGCCGACCACGGCGTGCCGGGCATCTACCGCACGCAGAAGGCCTGGGGCATGCACCGCACGCGCATGCAGACGTATCCGGCCCCGCACGAAGGCCTGGGCGTGGCGCAATATGCCTGGAGCACCTCGCCGCTGCGCCGCTATGTCGACCTGGTCAACCAGTGGCAGATCCTGGCGGTGGCCCAGCACGGCGTCACGGCCAAGCTGGTGGCGCCGTTCAAGCCCAAGGACGCTGACCTGCTGGCGGCCGTGGCCGACTTCGAAGGCACTTATGCGGCCTATGCCGACCACCAGTCCACCATGGAACGCTACTGGTGCCTGCGCTGGCTGGGCCAGGAAAAGCGCGAGCGCCTGATGGCCTCGGTGCTCAAGGAAGGCGCGGTGCGCTTTACCGAGATCCCGCTGGTTACGCGGGTGCCGGAGCTGGTCCAGGCTTCGCGCGGCACCCAGGTGCTGCTGGAGATCGGCGCCACCGACGAGATCTCACTCGAGGTATCGTGCCGCGTGCTGGAGGTGTTCGCCGGCGAAGGCGAACTGCCCTCGGAGGAGCTGGAAGGCGATGACGAGGCTGCCGAGGTGTCCGCTGAGGCAGCCGCCGAAGCCGCTGCCGAGGAGGCCGCGGAAGCGGCGGCCGAGGGCGCCGGCGACGCCGCCGCCCGGTCTGCCGATCAGGCCGGCCCGGATGGTCCGGATGGTCCGGAAGACCTGGCAAGCGCCGCCGACGGCGCTTCGTCGGGCGCGCGCGACACCGGCACCGGCGAGGCCGGCTGAGTCCCTCGGAAAAAACGGGGCGCTCCCTTACAATCGCAGTCTGAACCGGGGCTGGTCCGAGAGGACCCCTGCCCCGGCCCGGTTCCGCCTTCCCGACGCCCCATTCCAACCACGCCAGCCATCGTGAAAGCCGTCTTTTCTCCCCGCCAGTGGTGGAACGCCAGCAGCACGATGAGCAAGGCGCTGGCCGTTTCGGTGCTGGCCCATGTCCTGCTGCTGACCGTGCGCGTGGTGGCTCCCGAGGCCTTCGAGATCAAGCGCACCGATGCCGCGCTCGACGTGGTGCTGGTCAACTCCAAATCCGCACAGCGCCCGCAGAACCCGACCGTGCTGGCCCAGGCCAATCTCGACGGCGGCGGCGAGCAGGACCAGCAGCGCGCCACCACGCCGCTGCCGGCCCAGACCAACACCAAGGACGGTGACCTGGTGCGCCAGATGCAGCGCCGCGTGGACCAGCTCGAGCAGGAGCAGCAGCGCCTGCTGACGCAGGCGCGCGAGGCCGCGCCCGCGGTCCACAGCCAGCCGCTCAAGCCCGGCCAGCAGCGCACCGAGACGCCGCTGCGCGGCCAGGACGAGCGTACCTCGCTCGACGAGATGGCCAAGCTCGAGGCCGAGATCGGGCGCAACCTCGAACAATACGCCAAGCGGCCCAAGCGTTACCAGCTCACCGCCACCAGCGCGCAGGAGGTGGAATACGCGCAGTACTACGACCGCCTGCGCCAGAGGATCGAGGCGCGCGGCACCACCGATTTTCCCCAGCGCAACGGCAAGCCGCTGTACGGCCAGCTGATCCTGGTGATCAACGTCAACCGCCAGGGCAGGCTCGGCTACAACCGCGATGGCTACAACATCGAATCGATCGACGTGGCCAAGAGCTCGGGCGACCCGGCATTGGACCGCCAGGCCGTGGCCATCGTGCGCGCGGCCGCGCCGTTCGGCTCCTTCACCCCGCAGATGCAGGCGCGGCAAGATATTCTCGAAGTGATCTCTACCTTCAAGTTTTCGCGCAACGGCCTGGACATCCGCCTACAGGCCAGATGACGCAAGATGATGTCTACAGAAAACACGCAGATCCCCGCTGATACCGACCGCTATGTGGTGGTTGGCAATCCCATCGCGCACAGCCGTTCGCCGGCCATCCACGCCGCGTTCGCGCAGCAGACCGGCGAGGCCATCTCCTACGAGCGCCTGCTGGCGCCGCTGGACGGCTTTGCCGACACCGTGCGCGCGTTCTTCGCCGGCGGCGGCCACGGCCTGAACGTGACGGTGCCGTTCAAGCTCGAGGCCTACGACCTGGCCGACCGTCTCACGCCGCGCGCGGAGAGCGCCGGCGCGGTCAACACCATGTGGATCGAGGATGGCCTGATCCACGGCGACAACACCGACGGCGTCGGCCTCACGCGTGACATCGAGATCAATCTCGACACGCTGCTCGAAGGCCGCCGCATCCTGCTTCTGGGCGCCGGCGGCGCGGCCATGGGCGCCATGCTGCCGCTGGTGATGTGCCGGCCGGACCGGATCGTGGTGGCCAACCGCACGCCGGAGCGCGCCAGCTTTATCCTCGAAGACGTGGCGCAGCAGGCCGACGAATACGGCGTGGAACTGTGGGGCGGCGGCTTCGACGCGCTGGCCGCGCTGACGGGCGACGACGCCTGCGACGTGGTCATCAACGCCACCAGCAGCAGCCTGCAGGGCGAATTGCCGCCGGTGCCGGCGGAACTGCTGGGCAAGGATGTGCTGGCCTACGACATGATGTACGGCGCCGAGCCCACCGTATTCCTGAAGTTCGCCGCGCAAAGCGGCGCGCGCACCAGCGACGGGCTGGGCATGCTGGTCGAGCAGGCCGCCGAGGCCTTCTACAACTGGCGCGGCGTGCGACCCGCCACTGCGCCCGTGCTGGCGAAGCTGCGCGCGGAGCTGCAGGCCGAAGCGGCACGCTGAGCGCAGCAGGCTGCCGCCCGCAACCACCATGGCAGAGCTCAGGCGCACCGCCCGCTCCAGCGCCGCGCCGCGCAGCGGTGGCTTCAATCCACTGCGCTGGCTGGCCTACCTGATCGGTATCCTGGTGGCCGGCGTGCTGGCCATGCAGGTCTATTTCTTCCTGCAGATCGCGGCCTGGCAGTACGTCGATCCGTCTGCCACCTCGTTCATGCGGGCCGAACGCTGGCGCCTGTGCGGCTTCAACTTCTGGAGCTGCCAGGTGGACCGGCGCTGGGTCGGCTACGACGAGATCTCGCGCAACCTCAAGCGCGCGGTGATCGCCAGCGAGGACGCCGACTTCGTCAACCATCCCGGCTACGAACTCGACGCCATGCTCGATGCCTGGGAGCGCAACAAGAAGCGCGGGCATATCGTGCGGGGCGGGTCCACCATCACCCAGCAGCTGGCCAAGAATCTCTTTCTCTCGTCCGAGCAGCACTACCTGCGCAAGGGGCAGGAGCTGGCCATTACCTGGATGCTGGAATTCTGGCTGGACAAGCAGCGCATCTTCGAGATCTACCTGAACTCGGTGGAGTGGGGCGAGGGCGTATTCGGCGCCGAGGCCGCCGCCCAGCACTACTTCAAGACCAGCGCGGCGAAGCTCAACGTGGGCCAGGCGGCGCGCCTGGCCGCCGCGCTGCCGGCGCCGAAGTGCTTCGACAAGAAGCAGTACTGCGCCAATGTGCGGGTCAACTTCAAGGTCAAGGCCAACATCATCGCGCGCCGCATGGGCGCGGCCACGCTGCCGGACTGAGCGTCCCTTCACGCCGGGCGCGGTCTTTCAGAGGCGTGATCGGAATGAAGCGAAGCGGTCCTGGCCAGGCGCGCGGCCGCACACA
The DNA here is from genome assembly GCF_052115045.1 of Cupriavidus sp. 2TAF22. Taxonomy (NCBI): domain Bacteria; kingdom Pseudomonadati; phylum Pseudomonadota; class Betaproteobacteria; order Burkholderiales; family Burkholderiaceae; genus Cupriavidus; species Cupriavidus sp. 2TAF22. The sequence goes on along the minus strand of NZ_JBFRFX010000018.1, from coordinate 28,722 downwards.
GTGCAAACCGGCACGGCAAGGCCGCGCAACGACGCCAGGATCTGTTCGATTGCGCCGTTCAGCTGAGCCAGCCCTTGCGGCGGAAGTAGATCAGCGGCACCGCCGCCGACACCGCCATCAGCGCGATCGCCCACGGATAGCCGGCGACCCAGTCCAGCTCCGGCATCAGCTTGAAGTTCATGCCGTAGATGCTGGCGATCAGCGTGGGCGGCATCAGCGCGACCGACACCACCGAGAACAGCTTGATGATCTTGTTCTGGTTGATGTTGATGAAACCGACCGTGGCATCCATCAGGAAGTTGATCTTGTCGAACAGGAACGCGGTGTGGTTCTCGATCGAGTCGATATCGCGCAGGATCTGGCGCGCTTCGTCCTGCTGCTCGGCCGACAGCAGCTGGCTGCGCATCAGGAAGGAGACCGCGCGGCGCGTGTCCATGACGTTGCGGCGGATGCGGCCGTTCAGGTCTTCCTCGCGGGCGATGGTTTCCAGCACGTCGGCCGCGGCGGCGTCGGTCACGTTCTCGGCCAGCACGCGCTTGCTGGCTTCCTCGAGCCGCTCGTAGACTTCCTCGATGGAGTCGGCCGAATATTCCGCGTCGGTGGCGTACAGATCCATCAGCACGTCCTTGGCGTTGCGCACCGAGCCCGGACGCATGCGCGCGCGCAGGCGCACCAGCCGGAACACCGGCAGGTCTTCGTCGTGGATGGAGAACAGCACGTCGCGCGTGAGCACGAAGGCCACGCGCACGTTGCGCGAGATGTCTTCCTCGTCGAGCAGGAAGTCGGTGCGGATATGGATGTTCTCGTCCTCGCCTTCGAAGTAGCGGGCCGAGGCTTCCAGGTCGCCCAGGTCTTCGAGTTCGGGCAGGGCTACGCCGTACGCTTCCTTGATCCAGGCGAGTTCCTCGTCATCAGGGCTGATGACGTCGATCCAGATCGGCTTGTGCTGCAGCAGTTCATTGCGGTCATCGACCTGCTCCTGTGCGAGCCGGCCTTTCTGCAGGACGAACAGGTTGATCATCCCAGGGCTTCCTTGTTGCGTTTGGCGAAGAAACGCGCAGGCGTGGCTTGCCGGGCCCGGAGGCGAACCAGTCCTTCGCGGCGAGGCGACGAAGGCGGAATGCCGCTGGCAAGCGTGATCGCGCTGCGCGTCGCAAAGGCGCGCGCAAGGCGATGGCGTTTGCCGTTCATGGCTGGCAAGCCGGGAGAGGGAAGGTCCGGGACGAGGCGGCGCGCACAGGCGGTGCGCCGGCTGGGACACGGAAAAACGCTCACCCGCAGTATTTTCTGCGGGCAAGTCCGACGAGGCGGTGGAAGCGGCGTGGGCCGGCTCCGGCGGTCGTCGTTACGCAGCCCGCAGTGACATGGCATTCGGTGCAGTCGCAGTCTGGTTGCGGCAACTCGAACACCCGATGCTACTGCCCACGTAGTTTCTCCGGGATTATGATGGCCGCGAGTGTAGCCCAACGAGGGGGGCTTGTTAAGTGAAATCTGGGTGAATGCCGCCGCCGCCGCACGTTGTGCGACGGGTCCGCGCCAGCGCCCCGGATCATCCGGCGCGCGCGCGCACGAGCCGGCGATGCAGCAACGGCACGAGCAGCACGGAGGCCAGCGCGGCGAACATCAGCACGATGGCCGCATAGTCCTGCCAGTGCGGCTGTTCGCCCAGCATCCACATGCCCGAGAACACGCCGACCACCGGGATGAACATCACCGACAGGCTCGACACCACCGGCGGCAGGCTGCGCGCGAGCACGAACCACACCAGGTGGCAGTAGGCGAACACCACCACCGCGTTGTAGGCGATGGCGCCCCATTCCACGGCGTTGGGAAGGCGCCAGCCTTGCTCGAGCAGCAGCGTGCCCAGCAGCAGGAAGGGCAGCGTCACCACCAGCATCCAGAAGGTCAGCACGCCCACCGACATCTCGATCCGGCTGCGCTTCATCAGTTGCGTGCCCAGGCCCCAGCCGGCCGCGGCGCAAAGCATCAGCAGCGTACCGGCCGGGCTGCCGGTCAGGGCGGCGATCTCGCCGGACAGCAGCAATACTGTGCCGGCCAGCGCGCAGGCGATGCCCACCCAGGCCGCGCGGCCGATGCGCTCGCGGTACAGCACCAGGCCCCATACCACGGCCCAGATCGGCATGGTGTAGCCGAGGATGGCGGCGCGCCCGGATGACAGCATCTTGACCGCGCAGATCGCCAGCAGGTGCCAGATCACCATGTTGAACAGGGCGAGCTTGAAGATGGTGGGCCACTGGCCCGCCGGCACCCGCAGCGTCTCGCCGCGCACGCGCAGCGCCACGCCCAGCGCCAGCACGCCGCCGGCCATGCACAGCAGGCGAAAACCCATGGCGGGGAAATGCGCCACGCCGATTTTCATGACGGGCCAGTTGACGCCCCAGGCGATGGTGAGGACGACGAGCAGGATGATGCTGCGGCGGTCGAGAGACATGGCGGGCAGGCGGCTGTGTGCGATGCCGCTCTTTGTATCCGGGAAGAACGGCAGAAGATAGCACGCAGCGGGTAAAATCGCAGGCATCGATCGTTGCCGCGCTGCGCCGGCCCGGCCTCCGGGGCCGCCAGCCAGCCGCCGCGGCACACCCAGAATAGCGAGCATCCCATGACCTTCACCGAGCAGCTGGCCTCAGCCTGGCAGCGCAACGATTCCCTCCTGTGCGTCGGGCTCGATCCCGATCCCGCCAAGCTGCCCCTGTCCATGACGGGCACCGGCGGCGCGATCTTCTCCTTTTGCCGCGAGATCGTCGACGCCACCGCGGACCTGGTGTGCGCCTTCAAGCCGCAGATCGCGTACTTCGCCGCGCAGCGCGCCGAAGACCAACTCGAACAGCTGGTGGCCTATATCCACGATGCCCATCCGGGCATCCCCGTGATCCTGGACGCCAAGCGCGGCGATATCGGCTCGACCGCGCAGCAGTACGCCATCGAAGCCTTCGAGCGCTACCGGGCCGACGCCGTCACGGTGAACCCGTACATGGGCCTGGATTCACTGGAGCCTTACCTGGCCTACGGCGACCGCGGCGTGATCGTGCTGTGTCGCACTTCCAACCCGGGTGGCTCGGACGTGCAGTTCCTGCCGGTGGACGGCAAGCCGGTCTACCAGGTGGTGGCCGAGGCGGCCGCCACGCGCTGGAATACCAACGGGCAGATGGCGCTGGTGGTGGGAGCGACCTTCCCGGCGGAGATCGCCAAGGTACGCGAGATCGTGGGCGACATGCCGCTGCTGATTCCGGGCATCGGCGCCCAGGGCGGCGACATCGAGGCCACCGTCCGTGCCGGGCGCACGGGCGCCGGCGTCGGCATGATGATCAACTCGTCGCGCGCCATCCTCTACGCCAGCCGCGAGAAAGACTTCGCCGCGGCCGCGCGCAATGTCGCGCTGCAGACGCGCGAGACCATCAACCGCTTCCGTTCGGCCTGAGGGCCGGCGCGGCGCTTCAGGCTTCGTTGCGGACCAGTTCGAGCAGGCCGCGAATGGCGTGCTCGGCCGCCTGGCGCCGGATCTGCTGGCGGTCGCCGCGCAGGCGCTGCGTCTCCACCTTGGTGGTAATGCGGTTGCTCCAGCCGAAGCAGACCATGCCGACCGGCTTGTCCGGCGTGCCGCCGTTGGGGCCGGCCACGCCGGTGATCGACAGCGCCACCTGGGCGCGGCTGTTGAGCAGCGCGCCTTCGGCCATGGCGCGGGCAACCTCCTCGCTGACCGCGCCGTGGTCGCGGATCAGCTTGGCTGGCACGCCCAGCATGGTGGTCTTGGCTTCGTTCGAGTAGGTGACGAAGCCGCGCTCGAACCAGCCCGAAGAGCCCGACACATCGGTGATCGCCGCGGCCACCAGGCCGCCGGTGCAGGATTCCGCCGTGGCGAGCAGCAGCGATTTCTCGTTCAGGGARATGCCGGCCTGGACGGCGAGTTGATCGAGCAAGCGGCTGACGGACATGATGGCGGATTCGGTAGAAATGGTTGCAGGGGAGGCGTGTAGGCCGGCGTAAACCAGTGTGAGGCGGGCCCGCTCAGAGCGAACGCCACAGGGCGAACACCAGCAGCGTGTAGAACGCGGCCATCACGTCGTCGAACATCACGCCAAAGCCCCCGCGCAGGCCCGGACCCTTGAGCGTGCGGTCCAGGTGGCCGATCGGGGCCGGCTTGACGATATCGAACAGGCGGAACCACAGGAAAGCGGCGAGCTGGCCCCAGAAGCCGGTCGGCATGACGAAGAGCAGCACCAGCCAGAACGCCACGATTTCGTCCCACACCATGCTGCCATGATCGTGCACGCCCATGTCGCGCGCGGTGCGGGCGCAGGCCCACAGCCCGAGCAGGAAGCCGCCGCCGATGATCCACAGCCAGGTTTCCGGCTGCACCCACATCGAGATCACCAGGTAGGACAGCCACGCGTAGAGCGTGCCGACCGTGCCGGGGCCGGCGGGCGAAAGCCCGGAGCCGAAGCCCAGTGCGATCAGGTGGGCCGGGTGCGACAACATGAAGCGCGCGGTGGGGCGCAAGACCTTGGCGGCTTGGCCGGCTTCGAGGGTCAGGGCGGGATCGTGCGCGGCGGGCCCGGGCGGGTAGGCGGACATCAAGGGTTGGCTCGTCTGGTTTGGATGGGATTGTCCCGGGCGCCTTGGCCCGGGCGGGGTCTGGCGCCCCGCATGGCAACATCATGACACGGCCGCATGCCGCTTGTCAGGGGGATGCGAAGTGGTCGAAGCTGTTGCCGCTGTATGCGCAGGGATTGCCCTCCCGGTCGACCAGGCGCAGGCCCGGCTCCGGCGTGATGGTGCCGGCGCGCGTTACCTGCAGCCCGAGCCGCGCGCCGATGGCGGCGATCTTCTCGCGGGCGCCCGCGGGCGCGGTGAAGCAGAGTTCGTAGTCGTCGCCGCCGGCCAGCGTGCATTCGCGCTGGAGCGCTTCCGGCTGGTCGGCCAGCACCGCCGAGCGCGGCAGCGCGTCGACGTCGAGCAGGGCGCCGGCTTGCGAACTCGCCAGGATGTGGCCGAGATCGCCGAGCAGGCCGTCGGATATGTCGAGTGCGGCATGCGCCACGCCACGTAGCGCCATGCCCAGTGCGATGCGCGGCGTCGGCATGTCCATGCGCGGGCGGACCTGCGTGAAGTCCGGCTCCGGCAGCAGCCATTCGCCGCGGCAGTCGCCAAGCGCGAGGCGCGCATCGCCGAGCGTGCCGGAAATCCAGATATCGTCGCCGGGGCGTGCGGCATCACGTCGCAGCGCCATGCCGGCAGGCACATCGCCGAACACCGTCAGGCTCAGCGTAAGCGGCCCGCGCGTGGTGTCGCCGCCGATCAGCTCGCAACCGTGGGCGTCGGCCAGCGCCAGCATGCCCGCGGCCAGTTCGGCCAGCCATTCCGGCTGCGCTTCCGGCAACGCCAGCGCCAGCGTAAAGGCGCGCGGCTCGGCCCCCATCGCAGCCAGGTCAGACAGGTTGACCGCCAGCGCCTTGTGGCCCAGCGCACGGGGCGCTACGTCAGGAAAAAAGTGACGCCCGCTTACCAGCATATCGGTGCTGATCGCCAGGTGGTGGCCCGCGCGTGCCTCGATGAGCGCGCAGTCGTCGCCGACGCCGAGCACCGCCTTGCGCGCGGGGCGGGTGAAATAGCGGCGGATGAGGTCGAACTCGGAGAGCGGGGCGCCCGGATTGCTGGAAGCGCTGGAATAAGCTGGCATGGAAAGGGTCGGGCGGGGAGAATCGGCAAGAGCCACGTGAGCGCCTGCAGGTTGCCGGCGCGGGGCTTGTCGATGCCGGTGACGCCCTGCTGTTCAGCGCTGGCGGCATGCGGCATATTGTACCGAAACGCAAAGCTGCCACGCGCAAAACGCTTATTGTGAAATAATATTTCACAATATAAAATGCCAGGTTCAAAAGGAAGAGAACGCGGGTACGTGGAACCGGCCCGCCCTTTCGTTTCCGACAACGTCAATAACGGTTCCACCGACCGGAAGATGCGCCGATGACCAGTCCCCAGCAGCCCACGCCCCAAGACGACCTGAAGCAGCAGCAGCGTGAGGCGCTGCGCAAAGCTGCCCTGGAATATCACGAGTTTCCGACCCCAGGGAAGATCTCGGTCACGCCGACCAAGCCGCTGTCGAACCAGCGCGACCTGGCGCTGGCCTACTCGCCCGGCGTGGCCGCTGCATGCGAGGAGATCGTGGTCGACCCGGCCAACTCCTTCCGCTATACCGCGCGCGGCAACCTGGTTGGCGTGATCACCAACGGCACTGCCGTGCTGGGCCTGGGCGATATCGGCCCCGCGGCCTCGAAGCCGGTGATGGAAGGCAAGGCCGGCCTGTTCAAGAAGTTCGCCGGCATCGACGTGTTCGACATCGAGATCGACGAGAAGGACCCCGAGAAGCTGGTCCAGATCATCGCCGCGCTGGAGCCGACCTTCGGTGGCATCAACCTCGAAGACATCAAGGCGCCGGAGTGCTTCTACGTCGAGCGCAAGCTGCGCGAGCGGATGAAGATTCCCGTCTTCCACGACGACCAGCACGGCACCGCGATCGTGGTGGGCGCGGCCGTGATCAACGGCCTCAAGGTGGTCGGAAAGGATATCGGCAAGGTCAAGCTGGTGGCGTCGGGCGCGGGCGCCGCGGCGCTGGCCTGCCTGGACCTGCTGGTCGACATGGGCATGAAGCTCGAGAACATCTGGGTGACCGACCTGGCCGGCGTGGTCTATGAAGGCCGCACCGAGCTGATGGACCCGGAAAAGGCGCGTTTCTCGCAGAAGACCGACAAGCGCAAGCTGGCCGAAGTCATCGACGGCGCCGACATCTTCCTGGGCCTGTCCGCCGCCGGCGTGCTCAAGCCCGAGATGATCAAGGGCATGGCCGACAAGCCGCTGATCCTGGCGCTGGCCAACCCCAATCCGGAAATCATGCCGGAGCTGGCCAAGGAGGTGCGTCCCGACGCCATCATGGCCACCGGTCGCACCGACTACCCGAACCAGGTCAACAACGTCCTGTGCTTCCCCTTCATCTTCCGTGGCGCGCTGGACTGCGGCGCCACCACCATCACGCGTGAGATGGAAATTGCTGCCGCCAACGCGGTGGCGGAACTGGCGCGCCAGGAGCAGAGCGACATCGTCGCCACTGCCTATGGCATCCAGGACCTGTCGTTCGGCCCCGAGTACCTGATTCCCAAGCCCTTCGATCCGCGCCTGATCGTCAAGATCGCACCGGCCGTGGCCGAGGCCGCCATGAAGTCCGGCGTGGCCGCGCGCCCGATCGCCGACATGGACGCCTACCGTCTGCAACTGCAGCAGTTCGTCTACCATTCGGGCACCCTGATGAAGCCGATCTATGCGGCCGCCCGTCAGGTCGACATGGAGAAGAAGCGCATCGTCTTCGCCGAGGGCGAGGAAGAGCGCGTGCTGCGCGCGGTGCAGGTGATCGTCGACGAAAAGCTGGCCAACCCGATCCTGATCGGTCGCCCGGCCGTGATCGCCCACCGCATCGAGCGCTTCGGCCTGCGCCTGCGCGGCGGCGTTGACTTCACCGTGGTCAACCCGGAGAACGACCCGCGCTTCCGCGACTACTCCGAGGCCTACTTCAAGATGATGGCCCGCCAGGGCGTCACCCAGCAGTACGCCAAGCTGGAAATGCGCCGCCGCACCACGCTGATCGGCGCCATGCTGGTCAAGAAGGGCGAGGCCGACGGCATGATCTGCGGCACGGTCAGTACCACTGCCGCGCACCTGCGCTATATCGACCAGATCCTGGGCGGCACCAATGAGGTCTACGCCGGGATGAACGGGCTGGTCCTGCCGGGCCGCCAGATCTTCCTGGTCGATACGCACGTCAACGTCGACCCGACCGCCGGCCAGCTGGCCGAGATCACCATCATGGCCGCGGAAGAGCTCAAGCGCTTCGGCATCGAGCCCAAGGTTGCATTGCTGTCGCATTCGAACTTCGGCACCTCGGAGGCCGCTTCGGCGCAGAAGATGCGCGAAACGCTGGCGATCCTGCGCGAACGTGCGCCGGAGCTCGAGGTGGACGGCGAGATGCACGGCGATTGCGCTCTCGATCCCAAGCTGCGCGAGACGCTGGTGCCGGATGGCGCGCTCAAGGGCGAGGCGAACCTGCTGGTGTGCCCGAATATCGACGCCGCCAACATCTCGTACAACCTGCTCAAGGTCGCGGCGGGCAACAATGTGGCGATCGGGCCGATCCTGCTCGGGGTCAAGGCGCCGGTGCACATCCTGACGCCTTCGGCCACCGTGCGGCGTATCGTCAATATGACGTCGCTGGTGGTGGTGGACGCGGCCGCCAAGCGCTAAGCCGCTACCTGCCGAGAAAAGCCGGGCTTGCCCGGCTTTTTTTTCGTCCCGCCCCTTGTGCCCCGGTGTGACGCAAAGCCTGGGGTAAGTGGGTGCACACATGTTAATAACACCTTGAAACAATTGGAGTTTTCGTCTGTTCCGAGGGGCGGGGATTGATTATTTAGCGGCATGCGCGTAACCTTATGGCCTTGAAGTGCGCGCGGAATGCACATTTGCGCGATGCCATCGTTATCGCGTCCTCCCCAACAAGACAAGCAACGTGGGTTCCCAGATTTCTCTGACGCAGCGCGCATCGCGATGGATTTCAGCCGCAGGGCTGGCACGGGCAGCAGGCCGGGTGCTGGCGGTCGCGGCGGTATCGTGCGCGCTGGCCCAGCCAGTGCTGGCGCGGCAGACGGCAGACGCCGGCACGGGAACCATCTCGCTGCAGCAGTTGCCCAACGAAGCGCAAACGACGATGGAGCGTATCGAAGCGGGTGGCCCGTTTCCCTACGCCAAGGATGGCTCGAGGTTCGGCAACTACGAGCGCATCCTGCCGCAGAAGTCGCGCGACTATTACCGCGAATACACGGTGAAAACTAACAGCCGGAACCGGGGAGCCAGACGCATCGTATGTGGCGGTGATCAACGCGCCACCAACGACTGCTACTACACGGACGACCACTACAACAGTTTCAAACGGATAGCCAAATGATGACTGACATTTTCGGATTGGGCGACGCCCTTGCCGCCCGCGAAGAGCGCGGCGCCGGAGATGGCTGGCAGCGGGCCCAGACCCAGGCCCAGAATCTTTACGACAACGTGTTGATGATGCCTCGCAACGAGCTCTCGCACCAACCGCCGCTCGCACCCGTTCCCGCAGCCGGCACCGACGGCAGCCAAGAGGGAGCCATGAACCTGTTCAAGACGGTGCGTCCGAACATCGTCCAGTCTATCCGCGCGTTCCGCGTGCCCGAACTCGCCCAGGCGGCGGCGGAGCTCGGCCAGCATTTCCTGTACGCCAACTGCGCGCATTGCCAAAGCAAGGCGGAGGTGCTGGACACCATCGCCACCAGCTTCCTGTTTCCGAAGCACTTCGGCAAGAACTTCGATGCCCTGGCTGACTGCCTGACCGACCTGATCCACAAGGCCGGTGCGCAGCCCGGCTTCGTGATCGTGCTCGAAGGCCTGCCCATTGCGCAGAAGTTCGACAAGGAAGGCCGCGAGGTGCTGCTCGACGTGTTCCGCGACGCGGCCGAGTTCTGGGCCGAGCGCAAGGTCCAGTTCCGCGTGTTCTACTCGTTTGCCTGACACCCGCCTCGCCTGATACCGCGCCAGCCGCGGCGGGCGCGCAGCAAAGACAAAGGCCCGCCTGAGCGGGCCTTTCGTCTACCCGGAGCCGGTCGGCGCCCTGCGTTTCAGCGCCGCCTTCGTCCGCACTTCACGCAGCAGGCGGTACGTGGCCCTGCGGGGTGAGCTTGTCGATCAGTTCGGGCAGGCCTTCGCTCAGGTGCGCGGCCACATCATCCGCGGACATGCCGGTGGAACTGGCCAGCGATTCCAGCGCGCCCGTGTCGCCGAGCGCCCCGGCCAGCTGTGACGGCGAGACCGGCTGATTGGCACCCGTGCCGATCCACGAATTGACCTGCTCGCCCAGGCCGGCCCGCGCCAGGACTTCCTGCAAGGCACCGATGCCGCCAGCCGCGGCGCCCAGCGCGGGCGCATCGCCCTGCTGGCCCTGGCCGCCGAGCAACCCGCCCAGCAAGCCGCCGAGGTCCATTCCGCCGGACGGGCCGCCGGCAGCGCCGCCACCGCCGCCGAGCAGGCCGCCCAGCAGGCCGCCGAGTCCACCAAGTCCACCGAGCCCACCGCCGCCTGCCGCGGACGGATCCTGCGGCACGGCCGCTCCCGCGTCGCCGCCTTTATGGCGCATTGCCAGCATGGCGATCAGGCCCAGCGCCATCATCATCTTCGGGTTCAGGCCGCCCGCGCCTGCTTCGCCGCTGCCGCGCTGCCCGAGCACCCCGCCCAGCACGCTATCGAGTAGTCCCATGGTCGACTCCTTCGGTGAAATGCGGCAACGGACCCGGATGGTCCCTTGCCGTCAAAATCCGCCCAGTACCGCGTTGAGCGCGGCCAGGCAAGCCAGCCCCGCGGTCTCGGTACGCAAGATGCGCGGTCCGAGTGACACGCCGGTGAACCCCGCGCGCAGCGCCGCCGCTTCTTCGTCCGGCGCCAGCCCGCCCTCGGGCCCGATCAGCAGCGTCACGCCGCCGTCCAGCAGGCGCTGGCGCTGCTCTGTTGCAAACGATACCAGCGATTGCGTGGCGCGCGGCGAGACCAGCAGGCGCGCGCCGGCGCCCGCCGCCGGCTTGCCCTGTTGCGCCAGCCAGCCTTCCAGGCTGGCCACCGGCGCCACGACGGGGAGCCGGTTGCGCCCGCATTGCTCGCAGGCCGCTTCCACCAGCGCCTGCCAGTGCGCCTGGCGTTTCTGTGCCCGCTCGGCCGACAGCCGCACCACCGAGCGCGCCGCCTGCAGCGGCTGGATCGTGCCGATGCCAAGCTCGACCGCTTTCTCGATCAGCCAGTCCATCTTGTCGCCGCCTGCCAGGCCTTGTGCCAGCGTGACGTGGAACGGCAGTTCGGTTTCGGCGGGATCGTGGTCGCCGATACGCGCCAGCGCGTGGCGCTTGCCGATATCGACCAGCGTGGCGGCGTGGCTGCCGCCACGGCCATCGAACAGGGTGACGTCGTCACCGGGGTTGAGCCGCAGCACCTGCACATGGCGGACCACGGCTTCCGGCAGCGACAGCTCGGTCTGCGCGGCCAGCGCGCCATCGACGAAGAAACGAGGCGGCATCAGACAGTTCCGTCCTGGCCGGTCGTGGCTAGCGTCTGCGCCGCCGCCGGATTGTCCAGCGGCTTGCCGAAGCCCCAGCGGTAGCCGTCGGGATCCTCGACCATGCAATAGCGGTCGCCCCAGAACTGGTCGGCGGGCGCCATCAGGCTGACCGCGCCGGCGGCGATGGCACGCGTGTGCATGGCATCGACATCGTCGCAATAGACGTAGAAGGTCTGCGGGCATTCGACGCCGAGCGAGCGCGGCGTGCGCGCGGTACTGCCCCAGGCGCCCTCGGGCGCGAACATCACGACCAGTTCGCCGCGATAGTGCATCTCGGCATGGGTGGGCACACCGTTTTCGTCGACTACGTTCCCCGCACTGAAACCGAAGGCGCGGTGATAGAAGTCGAGCGCGCTGCGCCCGTTACCCACCGTCAGGTAGGGAGTGAGCCAGGGGGTGTTGGCCGGTCTTGTCATGATCGTCTCCTGTCATCTCCGGTTGCGGGAAGCCGCGCGGGGCCTGCCTGGGCGGCAAGACCGGCGGTGCGAATGAGCATCTTACGCGGGTGCGCCAGCGCTGTCGAAGAGGGCCTGCAGGTGCAGGGGCAGGGCGAACAGCGCCGGGTGGGGCGCCACGTGGTGGCAGCGCAGCGCGCCGCAGCCGGATCGGGCCCGGCGTCGTGCCGATGCCGGGCGAGAGCCATCCGGTCCACTGCAGGCGGCCCCCGGGCGGCCCCGCCGGGGGGCCAGACTGCCGCGTTCCTTCTGGTAAAATTGCGCTTTTCCCGCCGCCAGGTTCCCGCCGCATGTCCCACCTCGCTCATCCCGCCGCCAGTCCGCACGCTTCGCAGCCCGTCCAACTCATGGCCAACGCCATCCGCGTCCTGGCCATGGACGCCGTCCAGCAGGCCAATTCAGGCCATCCCGGCATGCCCATGGGCATGGCGGATATCGCGGTGGCGTTGTGGGGCCGTCATCTGAAGCATAACCCGGTCAATCCCAAGTGGGCCGACCGCGACCGCTTCGTGCTGTCCAACGGCCACGGCTCGATGCTGCTCTACGCGCTGCTGCACCTGACCGGCTACGACCTGCCGCTGGCCGAGCTGAAGAACTTCCGCCAGCTGCACAGCAAGACCGCGGGCCATCCGGAATACGGCATCACGCCGGGTGTCGAGACCACCACCGGCCCGCTGGGCCAGGGCCTGACCAACGCGGTCGGCATGGCGCTGGCCGAACGCCTGCTGGGCGAGGAATTCAACCGCCCAGGCTTCGACATCGTGAACCATCACACCTATGTGTTCATGGGCGATGGCTGCCTGATGGAAGGCATCAGCCACGAGGCCTGCTCGCTGGCCGGCACGCTCAAGCTGAACAAGCTGATCGCCCTGTGGGACGACAACGGCATCTCGATCGACGGCGACGTCGAGCACTGGTTCGCCGACGACACGCCGAAGCGCTTCGAAGCCTACGGCTGGAACGTGATCCGCGCGGTGGACGGCCATGACGCCGCCGCCGTCGACGCCGCCATCGCGCAGGCCAAGTCCAGCGACCGCCCGACCCTGATCTGCTGCCGCACCCTGATCGGCAAGGGCGCGCCCAACAAGGAAGGCGGTCACGATGTGCATGGCGCGCCGCTTGGTGGCGCTGAAATCCTGGCCACGCGCGAGGCCCTGGGCTGGACCCATTCCCCGTTCGAAGTGCCTGCCGAAGTCTATGCGGCGTGGGACGCCAAGGCCCGCGGTGGCTCGCTCGAGAAGGCCTGGAACGCGCTGTTCGAGGCTTATGCCGAGCGTTTCCCGTACGAAGCCGGCGAATTCCAGCGCCGCATGCGCGGCGAGCTGCCCGGCGCCTTCGACGCTGCCGTGGACGCCTTCCTGGCCAAGTGCGAAGAGAAGGCCGAGACCATCGCCACCCGCAAGGCCAGCCAGAACACCATCGAGGCCTTCGGCCCGGTGCTGCCCGAGTTCCTGGGCGGCTCGGCCGACCTGACCGGCTCCAACCTGACCAACTGGTCGGGCAGCAAGGCCGTGCGCGCCGAAGCCTGGGGCAATCACATCAACTACGGCGTGCGCGAGTTCGGCATGAGCGCCATCATGAACGGCATCACGCTGCATGGTGGCTACATTCCCTACGGCGGCACCTTCCTGACCTTCTCCGACTACAGCCGCAACGCGCTGCGCATGGCGGCGCTGATGAGGATCCGCACGCTGTTCGTGTTCACCCATGACTCCATCGGCCTGGGTGAAGACGGCCCGACCCACCAGTCGATCGAGCATGTCGCCAGCCTGCGCCTGATCCCCAACATGGATGTCTGGCGTACCGCCGACACCACGGAAACCGCGGTGGCGTGGGCCCAGGCCGTGCGCCGCGAGAACGGCCCGAGCTGCCTGATCTTCAGCCGCCAGAACCTGCCGTTCCAGAAGCGCAGCGACGCCACCCGCGCCAATATCGCGCGCGGCGGCTATGTGCTGCGCGAAGGCAACAATCCCAGGACCGGCCTGCCGGACGCCGTGGTCATCGCCACCGGCTCGGAAGTCGGCCTGGCCGTGGGCGCGGCCGAGCAACTGGCCATCGACGGCGTGCACGTGCGCGTGGTCTCGGTGCCGGCGACGACGGTGTTCGACAAGCAGGACGCCGCCTACAAGACCTCGGTGCTGCCGGCGGGCGTGCCGCGCGTGGCAGTCGAGGCTGGGATCACCGATTTCTGGTGGAAGTACCAGGTCCAGGCCGTGGTCGGCATCGACACCTTCGGCGAATCGGCTCCCGCTGGCGTATTGTTCAAGCACTTCGGCTTCACGGTCGAGAACGTCGTGCGCACGGTGCGCGACACGCTCGGCCAGTAATACGCAGCTCCGGACCGATGTGGCGGCCGCGGCCGCCCGGTCCGGCAAACGCTTTCTTGCATCCATCGATCGTTAGCCTACTCAGGAGATAGACATGACCATCAAGATCGGCATCAACGGCTTCGGCCGCATCGGGCGCATGGTGTTCCGCGCCGCCGCCGCCAACTTCAAGGAAATCGAAGTGGTCGGCATCAACGACCTGCTCGAGCCTGACTACCTGGCGTACATGCTGAAGTACGACTCGGTGCATGGCCGCTTCGACGGCGAAGTGTCGGTCGACGGCAATACCCTGGTCGTCAACGGCAAGAAGATCCGCCTGACCGCGGTCAAGGATCCGTCCGAGCTGAAGTGGGGCGAGATCGGCGCCGACGTGGTGATCGAGTCCACCGGCATCTTCCTGACCAAGGAAGGCGCGCAGAAGCACATCGACGCTGGTGCCAAGAAGGTCATCATGTCGGCGCCGTCCAAGGACGACACCCCCATGTTCGTGTACGGCGTGAACCACGAGACGTACAAGGGCGAGGCGATCATCTCCAACGCCAGCTGCACCACCAACTGCCTGGCGCCCGTGGCCAAGGTGCTGAACGACAAGTGGGGCATCAAGCGCGGCCTGATGACCACCGTGCACGCCACCACCGCCACGCAGAAGACCGTCGATGGCCCGTCCAACAAGGACTGGCGCGGTGGCCGCGGCATCCTGGAAAACATCATCCCGTCGAGCACCGGCGCCGCCAAGGCCGTGGGCGTGGTGATCCCCGAGCTGAACAAGAAGCTGACCGGCATGTCGTTCCGCGTGCCGACCTCCGACGTGTCGGTGGTCGACCTGACCGTCGAGCTGGAAAAGGGCGCAACCTACGCCGAGATCTGCGCCGAAATGAAGGCACAGAGCCAGGGCGCGCTCAAGGGCGTGCTGGGCTACACCGAAGACAAGGTGGTCGCCACGGACTTCCGCGGCGATGCACGCACCTCGATCTTCGATGCCGAAGCCGGCATCGCGCTGGACGCGACCTTCGTCAAGGTCGTGAGCTGGTACGACAACGAGTGGGGCTATTCCAACAAGGTGCTGGAAATGGCCCGCGTGGTGGCCAAGTAAGCTGTAAGGCTGCCTGCGCCGGCAGGAAGTAGGCGCCGCCGTGGTCCGGGGTTTGCGGATCATCATGCTCGCTTCCTGCCGGCAATTCCGGCGATCGTGCGCTGGGGCGTGGCCGGCGATGCCAGTGGAAACGCTGTTCCGCTCCCGGCTTTGCTCTTACACTGATAAAGTGCTGGAAATACCAATGTGCAGCCTATGCAAGTGACCCATAATTCATTTGCAACTTCCAATCTAACCTGGGCGAGATCATGGTGAATGTGGATACCAAGCTTCTCGTGATTTTCACCGAGTTGCTGAGCAAGCGAAACGCGACCTATGTCGCGGAAAAAATGCACATGACCGCGCCCGCGGTATCGCATTCGCTGGGTCGCCTGCGCGAGATCTTCGACGATCCCCTTTTCATCCGCGTGCCGCACGGCCTGACGCCGACGCCGCGGGCCCTGGAGCTGGGCCCCAAGATCCGCGACATGCTCGACCTGTGGTCCTCGATCAACGAGGGCGACGCCGACAATTTCGATCCCGCCGTTGCCACTGGCACGCTCAATATCGGCTTCGCCGCCGAACTGGGCGATACGGTGTTCAACCGCTTCATCCTGCGCATCAAGCAACTGGCGCCGGAACTGCATATCAAGCTGGTCGAGTCCCACTCGTGGGAATCCGACGTGGCCGCCATGCGCGGCAACGAACTGGACCTGGCGTTCTCGCCGTTCCCGACCCGGCATCCCGAGATCGTGGAAGAGATGGTGACCTCGCTGAACCTCTGGGTTTGCGCGCGCAAGAACCATCCCGTACTCAAGGGCACCTGCACGCTGGAGCAATACCTCGACTGCGGCCACATCTTCATGGCGCATTCGGGTGGCAGCGGCCGTCCCGCGCCGTCGCTGATCCCGCTGGACTACGCCTTGCAGCAGCGCGGGCTCAAGCGCAACGCCACGCTGACGGTGCATTCGTGGCGCGCGCAGTCCGAGTTGGCGGCGCAGACCGACATGATCTTTACGGTCAATGCGCTGACCAAGGACATGGCCTGCGAGACCTACGGCCTCAAGGCCTTCCCGTTACCCGCCGAGCTCAATACCACGCTGGGCCTGAACATGTTCTGGCACCGCAGCCGCAACACCCATCCGATGCTGGTGTGGGCGCGCGGCCTGTTCCGCCAGGTCGTCGGCGAATTCGTCGGCGTGCCGGCCGCCGCGCGTGGCGGCCTGCATATCGTGGCCGAGCAGGACGAGCGCGAGACCTGAGCACAGCCCCGGGGGCGATTGCCCGAGGCAAAGAAAAACCGGCGCGGTGCGCCGGTTTTTTTTATGTTCGTCCGCGGCGGATGCAGTTACCGCCGGAAGGCCAGTGTCAGCGCTTGGGGCGGAACTGGCAGTCGTGCTTGGTGCAGTTGCCGTACAGGGACAGCGCGTGTTCCTGCAGCGCGAAGCCGCGCTCGCTGGCGATGCTCTGCTGGCGGCGCTCGATCTCGGAATCGTAGAATTCCTCCACGCGGCCGCAGTCGATGCAGACCAGGTGGTCGTGATGCTTGCCTTCGTTCAGTTCGAAGATGGCCTTGCCGGACTCGAAGTTGTTGCGTGAGAGCAGGCCTGCCTGCTCGAACTGGGTGAGAACGCGATAGACGGTTGCAAGGCCGATATCCATCTGTTCGCTGAGCAGGATGCGGTAAACATCTTCCGCGCTCAGGTGGCGCTGCTCGCTGGTCTGAAAGATCTCGAGGATCTTCAGGCGTGGAACGGTCGCTTTGAGACCGATATTTTTGAGGTCCGCCGGACTCGGCATGGGCGTGACTCCCTAGAGTACAATGTCTGGATTATTGAATCATAAGGGTTTTGGCGGTAAAAGTCGCCTCGGGGGTTGCCTGGGGCGCCGCCGGCTGCCCTAGGCTGCTCCCGCGATGATGCATCGCCCCAGCCGTCTCGTGGCAAACGCCGCGAGGGCCGGAATCGGCACTTTCCTCTCCCTTCTAGAAGCGAGATACATGCGTTCATTTCGTTCGTCCGCCATGCGTCCGACGCTGGTTACCTCTGTGCTGGCTGCTGCTCTGCTGACTGCAGCATGCTCCACTTACGACAATACGTCACGCAAAGTCGCCAACGCGATCACGCCGTACCGTATCAATATCGTGCAAGGCAACTTCGTCTCGCGCGAGGCCGTGTCCCAGCTGCGTGAAGGGATGACGCGCGACCAGGTCAAGTTCCTGCTCGGCACGCCGCTGCTGGCGGACGTCTTCCACGGCAATCGCTGGGATTACGTCTTCTCGTTCCGCCGCGGCAACACCCCGGTGGTGCAGCAGCGCCGCTACACGGTGTTCTTCGACGGCGACAAGCTGGCCAAGTTCGGCGGGGACGAACTCCCGTCCGAATACGAGCTGATCGCGGAAATCGACGGCTACAAGGCCATGCAGGCCAACCAGCGCCCGCTGCGCAAGGACATGGATGTGGTTGCGCCGGCTTCGGCGCCTGCCGCGGCGCCGGTGGATTCGACGGCCGCCGTTGCGCCGGGCGCAGCCAGCCCGTCCGTGCCTGCCGACACCGCGCCGGCAGGCGCTGCCGCGGCCCCCGCTGGCAGCGCGACCGCCGCCGGCAGCAAGTTGACCGAAGAATCGGCATCGGCGCCGGTAGCCGGCCCGAACTCCGCCAACTGAGCAGCCCGCAAGGCAGTCCGCCCGGCCGCCAGTGCAGGCGGCCAGGCGGGCTTGCCGACCCCCGAATACCGGCCGGCCTCACCGCCGGCTTTTTTATGATTGCTGACACGCCATGAATATCGCCATCGCAGGTGCCTCCGGCCGCATGGGCCGCATGCTGATCGAACACGTCCTCGCCACCGAAGGCGTGACCCTGTCGGGCGCGCTGGATGTGCCGGGCGCGCCGGCCCTGGGCCAGGACGCCGGGCTGGTGCTGGGCCGCAACACCGGAGTGACGATCACTTCCGACATCGAAGCGGCACTGGCCGGCGCCGATTGCCTGATCGATTTCACCCGCCCCGAGGGCACGCTGGCGCACGTCGCGGTGGCCGCGCGGCTCGGCGTCAAGATGGTGATCGGCACCACTGGCTTCGACGAAGCCGGCCGCGCCGCGCTGGCGGAGGCCGCCAAGCGCATCGGCGTGGTCTTCGCCGCCAATATGAGCGTTGGTGTCAATGCCACGTTCAAGCTGCTGGAAATGGCCGCCAAGCTGCTGTCCTCCGGCTACGACATCGAAGTCATCGAGGCGCATCACCGGCACAAGGTCGACGCGCCGTCCGGCACCGCCCTCGCGATGGGCGAAGTGGTGGCCAAGGCGCTGGGCCGCGACCTGAAGACCTGCGGCGTGTTTGCGCGCGAAGGCCATACCGGGCCGCGCGACCCCAACTCCATCGGCTTCGCCACCGTGCGCGGCGGTGATATCGTGGGCGACCACACCGTGATGTTCGCCGGCATCGGCGAGCGCATCGAGATCACCCACAAGTCGTCGAGCCGCCAGTCCTACGCCGACGGCGCGGTGCGCGCGGCGCGCTTCCTGGCCGACAAGCCCGCCGGCCTGTTCGACATGCAGGACGTGCTGGGCCTGAAGTAACGGGGCCCGCCGCGCCGTCTGCCCCGACGGTTATAATCGGCGTTTTCGGCATTCCAGCGCAGGCGGGCGCCGCAAGGCAGCCCGCCGCTTTTCTTTTCCACGCTTTGGCCCGCCAACGCGCTTCGCCCGCTGTCCTGAACATGCAAGACAAATACCTTCCCTCCGCCGTTGAACAAGCCGCCCAGCAACACTGGCAAGCGATCGATGCCTACCGCGTGACGGAGCAGGCGAAGCTGGCCGACGGCAGCGAGAAGCCCAAGTTCTATGCCTGCTCGATGCTGCCGTACCCGTCGGGCAAGCTGCATATGGGGCACGTGCGCAACTACACCATCAACGACGTGATGGCGCGCCAGCTGCGCATGACGGGACACAACGTGCTGATGCCGATGGGCTGGGACGCGTTCGGCATGCCCGCCGAAAACGCCGCGCTCAACAACGGCGTGGCGCCGGCGGCCTGGACCTACGACAACATCGCGTACATGAAGCGCCAGATGCAGTCGATGGGCCTGGCCATCGACTGGTCGCGCGAGGTCGCCACCTGCAGCCCGGACTACTACCGCTGGAACCAGTGGCTGTTCCTCAAGATGCTGGAAAAGGGCATCGCCTACCGCAAGACCGGCACCGTCAACTGGGACCCGGTCGACCAGACCGTGCTGGCCAACGAGCAGGTCATCGACGGGCGCGGCTGGCGCTCGGGCGCGCTGGTGGAGAAGCGCGAGATCCCGATGTACTACCTGCGCATCACCCAGTACGCCGAAGAGCTGCTGGGCGACCTCGATGGCCTGGGCTGGCCCGAGCGCGTCAAGATCATGCAGCAGAACTGGATCGGCAAGAGCGTCGGCGTGCGCTTCGCCTTCCCGCACGCGATTGCCGGCGATGACGGCAAGCTGATCGGCGACGGCAAGCTGTACGTGTTCACCACGCGCGCCGACACCATCATGGGCGTGACCTTCTGCGCGGTTGCCGCCGAGCATCCGCTGGCCACGCACGCGGCTGCCACCAACCCGGCGCTGGCTGCCTTCATCGACGAGTGCAAGCACGGCTCGGTGATGGAAGCCGACATGGCCACCATGGAAAAGAAGGGCATGCCCACCGGCCTGAAGGTGGTGCATCCGCTCACCGGCGAGCAGGTCGAGGTGTGGGTCGGCAACTACGTGCTGATGAGCTACGGCGACGGCGCCGTGATGGGCGTGCCCGCGCACGACGAGCGCGACTTCGCCTTCGCCAACAAGTACGGCCTGCCGATCAGGCAGGTCGTCGATGTGAAGGGCCAGCCCTTCTCCACCGAAGCCTGGCAGGAGTGGTACGGCGACAAGGAGCACGGCGTCTGCGTCCACAGCGGCAAGTACGACGGCCTGGCTTACCAGGCCGCGGTGGAGGCCATCGCCGCCGACCTCGGAGAGAAAGGCATCGGCGAGAAGAAGACCACCTGGCGCCTGCGCGACTGGGGCATCTCGCGCCAGCGCTACTGGGGCACGCCGATCCCGCTGATCCACTGCGAGGACTGCGGCGTGGTGCCGGTGCCCGAGCAGGACCTGCCGGTGGTGCTGCCCGAGGACCTGGTGCCGGACGGCACCGGCAACCCGCTGGCCAAGGATCCGCG
Organism: Cupriavidus sp. 2TAF22; assembly: GCF_052115045.1. NCBI lineage: Bacteria > Pseudomonadati > Pseudomonadota > Betaproteobacteria > Burkholderiales > Burkholderiaceae > Cupriavidus > Cupriavidus sp. 2TAF22. Next base: position 8,499 of record NZ_JBFRFX010000018.1, on the reverse strand, counting down.
CTTCCTCGCGTGCACCTGCCCGTCGTGCGGCAAGCCGGCGCGCCGCGAGACCGACACCATGGATACCTTCATCGATTCGTGCTGGTACTACATGCGCTATACCAGCCCGGACGCGGCTGCCATGGTCGATGGCCGCAACGATTACTGGATGCCGATGGACCAGTACATCGGCGGCATCGAACACGCCATCCTGCACCTGCTGTACGCCCGCTTCTGGACCAAGGTCATGCGTGACATGGGCCTGGTCAAGTTCGGCGAGCCGTTCACCAACCTGCTCACCCAGGGCATGGTGCTCAACGACACCTACTACCGCGAGGACGCGGCCGGCAAGAAGACCTGGTACAACCCGGCCGAGGTGGACGTCAGCACCGACGAGCGTGGCCGTCCGCTGGGCGCCGTGCTCAACGCAGACGGCCAGCCGGTGGTGATCGGCGGCGTGGAGAAGATGTCGAAGTCCAAGAACAACGGCATCGACCCGCAGGCGCTGATCGACCAGTATGGCGCCGACACCGCGCGCCTGTTCGTCATGTTCGCCGCGCCGCCCGAGCAGCAGCTCGAGTGGAGCGGCTCCGGCGTGGAAGGCGCGTCGCGCTTCCTGCGCCGCGTGTGGAACTACGGCCATGCCAATGCCGAGGCAATCGCGGCGGCCGGCAATGGCGCGCAGTATGGCGATGGCGACAGCACGCTGCGCCGCGAGCTGCACAGCGTGCTCAAGCAGGCCAACTACGACTACCAGCGCATCCAGTACAACACGGTGGTGTCCGCCACCATGAAGATGCTCAATGCGCTGGAAGACGCCAAGGCCGCCACCCCGGCCGCGCGCCGCGAAGGCTTCGGCATCCTGCTGCGCGTGCTGTATCCAGTGGTGCCGCACATTACCCACGGCCTGTGGCAGGAACTGGGCTACGCCACGCAGTACGGCGACCTGCTCGACGCTCCGTGGCCGCAGGTGGACGAGTCCGCCCTGGTGCAGAGCGAGCTCGAACTCGTGCTGCAGGTCAACGGCAAGGTACGCGGCAGCCTGACGGTGCCGGCCAGTGCCGACCGTGCCGCCATCGAGGCCATGGCCGCCGCCAGCGAGATCGTGGCCAAGTTCGCCGCCGGCGCCGCGCCGAAGAAGATCGTGGTGGTGCCGGGGCGTCTCGTCAACGTGGTGTTGTAAGACGCTGCCGCCAAGCTCATGCCCGTGACCAAGCCAACGAGGGAGTTGCCCGGTATGGATCGACAATCCGATCGACAAGCCGATCGACCGACCGACCGACAGGCCGACCGGCAGACGGATCGAAAGACGCCGGGTGAGCCCGTGCGGGGCCGCCGCATGGCCCTGGCGGCACTGCTGGCGGCCGGCCTGGTGGCCGGCTGCGGCTTTCACATGCGGGGCAACGCGGATTTCGTGTTCAAGAAGCTGTACCTGAGCATCCCGCCCAATACGCTGATGGGCTCGGACCTGCGCCGCGCCATCCGCAATGGCTCGGATACGCAGGTCGTGGCCGATCCCAAGGAAGCCGACGCGCTGCTGGACGTGCTGCAGGACACCCGTACCAAGACGGTGCTGTCGCTCACCACCACCGGCGTGGTGCGCGAATACCGCCTGACGCAACGCTTTACCTTCCGCCTGCGCGATGCCGGCGGCCAGGAACTGATCGCCCCGTCGCAACTGGTGCTCACGCGCGACCTGACCTACAACGAAGCCAACACGCTGGCCAAGGACTACGAAGAGCAACAGCTCTACCGCGACATGCAGCGCGATATCGTGCAGCAGCTGATCCGCCGGCTGGCCGCGGTCAAGGCGATCTGAGCCACGCCCGGCATGCAGCTCAAACTCGACGGACTCGACGCCCATCTGCGCCAGGCCAAGGGACGTGGCCTGGCGCCGCTCTACGTGGTGCACGGCGACGAACACCTGCTGGTGCTGGAGGCGGTCGACCGGCTGCGCCAGGCGGCACGCGAGTCTGGCTTCACCGAGCGCGAGGTGCTGTCCGCCGAGCGCGGCTTCAACTGGGGCCAGGTGGTCCAGGCGCAGCAATCGATGTCGCTGTTCGGTGACCGCAAGATCGTCGAGCTGCGCATTCCTTCCGGCAAGCCCGGCAAGGACGGCGGCGAAGCGCTGCGCGCGGTGGCGGCCCAGCCCTCGCCGGATGTCGTGATGCTGGTCACATTGCCGCGGCTGGATTTCGCCACGGCAAAGTCGGCCTGGTTCCAGGCACTCGAAGGCGCCGGCGTCTCGCTCAAGATCGATGCGGTCGACCGCACCCGCCTGCCGGCGTGGGTCGGCGAGCGGCTGGCACTGCAGCAGCAGCGCGTGGAGCCGGGCGAGCCGGGCCGGCGCGCGCTGCAGTTCGTCGCCGACAAGGTGGAGGGCAACCTGCTGGCGGCCCACCAGGAAATCCAGAAGCTGGGCCTGCTCTATCCGGCCGGCGCGCTGACGTTCGAGCAAGTGCACGATGCGGTGCTCAATGTGGCGCGCTACGACGTGTTCAAGCTATCTGAAGCGATGCTCGGCGGCGACGTGCCGCGCCTGGTGCGCATGCTCGAAGGGCTGCGCGGAGAAGGCCAGGCCACGGTGCTGGTGCTGTGGGCGCTGACCGAGGAAATTCGCGTATTATCCAAGGTCCGGCAAGGGTTGGCGGCAGGCAAGCCGATCGGCGTGCTGACCCGCGAACTGCGTATCTGGGGCCCGCGCGAGAAGCTGGTGCCACAGGCAGCACAGCGGCTTTCAACGGCGCAGCTCGAAAGCGCGCTCGCCATGGCCGCCCGGCTGGACCGCCAGGTCAAGGGCCTGCGCGCCGAGGGCATGCCGGCCGAACCCTGGGACGGCCTGCTGCAGCTGGCTTTGCTTATCGCCAGGTAGGTTGCGCGCCAGGTACGCCCTGCGCACCGCGCACGCGTTCCTGCCAGCCCATCGCCTGCAAAAAACACGCATTGAGGGCCGGTATCGCCCGGCCAGGACTATGAACGAGCTCGATCTCAAGCAATACATGGAACGCGTCGGCCAGCAGGCTCGCGCCGCTTCGCGCGCCATGGCGCGCGCCTCCACCGCCGACAAGAACCGCGCGCTGCTGATCATCGCCGCCGCCATCCGCCGCGATGCCGCGCACCTGAAGGCAGTCAATGCCGGCGATGTCGAGCGTGCCCGCGCCAACGGCCAGGACGCCGCCTTCATCGACCGCCTGACGCTGTCGGACAAGGCCATCGACACCATGGCCGCCGGTCTCGAGCAGATCGCCGCGCTGGCCGACCCGATCGGCGAGATCAGCAACATGAAGTTCCGTCCCACCGGCATCCAGGTGGGGCAGATGCGCGTGCCACTGGGCGTCATCGGCATCATTTACGAGTCGCGTCCCAATGTGACCATCGATGCGGCCGCGCTGTGCCTGAAGTCGGGCAACGCCACCATCCTGCGCGGCGGTTCCGAGGCCATCGGTTCCAATACCGCGCTGGCCGCGCTGGTGGCCGAGGGCCTGGCGGCCGCCGGCCTGCCGCAGCAGGCCGTGCAGGTGATCGAGACCACCGACCGCGCCGCGGTCGGCCGGCTCATCACCATGACCGAATACGTCGACGTGATCGTGCCGCGTGGCGGCAAGAGCCTGATCGCGCGCCTGATGGAAGAAGCGCGCGTACCGATGATCAAGCACCTCGACGGCATCTGCCACGTCTACATCGACGCCGACGCCGACCTGGACAAGGCCGTGCGCGTCTGTGACAACGCCAAGACCCAGCGCTACGCCCCCTGCAACACCATGGAGACGTTGCTGGTCGCCGCCGGCGTGGCCGCCGCCGCGCTGCCGCCGCTGTGCCGCATCTACCAGGAAAAGGGCGTCGAGCTGCGCGTGTGCGCCGCCACCCGCGCTACGCTGGAAGCCGCCGGCTTCACCGGCCTGGTCGACGCCACCGAGGAAGACTGGCGCCTGGAATACCTGGCGCCGGTGCTGGCGATCCGCACCGTGGCCGGGCTGGACGAGGCCATCGCGCACATCAACACCTACGGCTCGGCGCATACCGATTCCATCATCACCGAGAACTACAGCACCGGCATGCGCTTCCTGCGCGAAGTCGACTCGGCCAGCGTGATGATCAATGCCTCGACGCGCTTCGCGGACGGCTTCGAGTACGGCCTCGGTGCCGAGATCGGCATCTCCAACGACAAGCTGCACGCGCGCGGCCCGGTCGGGCTGGAAGGCCTCACTTCGCTGAAATACGTGGTGTTCGGGCACGGCGAGATCCGCACCTGAGTTCGGCCTGGCTGGCGGGCTGTCCCGCCGCCTGCCGGCGCCTGTCCGGCGCCTTTTCCGGCCCGGACGTGCCTTGCAGTCGTCACGCATCACGGTCATCGTCCTGGCCGCACCATCAACCCCACACAAGAAGCCAGATGCTCTGGGTCAAAGCGCTGCATATCGTCTTCGTCGTCTCCTGGTTTGCCGGCCTGTTCTACCTGCCGCGCATCTTCGTCAACCTCGCCATGGAGACCGACGCCGCCGGCGTGCAGCGGCTGTTGCTGATGGCGCGCAAGCTCTATCGCTTCATGACCATGCTGGCGGTGCCGGCGCTGGTGTTCGGCCTGTGGCTCTATCTCGGCTACGGCATCGGGCGCGGCCCGGGGCAGGGCTGGATGCACGCCAAGCTGGCGCTGGTGCTGGTGCTGATCGGCTATCACCACGGCTGCGGCGTGCTGCTGAAGAAGTTCGAGGGCGGGCGCAACACGCGTTCGCATACCTTCTACCGCTGGTTCAACGAATTGCCGGTGCTGGTGCTGCTGGCGGTGGTGATCCTGGTGGTGGTCAAGCCGTTCTGAGCCGACCGGCGTGAAACGCAGGGGAAGCCGCGCGGCGGCCGCAAGCACGGCGCGGCGTTTTCCCGTATTGTTCCCGGTTCGGTTTCCGGATCGCTGTTCGCATTGCCGTTTTCCCCACAGTCCAAGGCGCTGTTGACGCGCGCCGCCCCCGTCCAGAGGACATGATGAGCAAGCAGGTCGACTACTATCTTTCCCCGCAATCGCCGTTCGTCTACCTTGGGCACGCACGCTTCACCGCGCTCGCGGCCAAGTACGGCGTGCAGGTCAATCTCAAGCCCAGCGACCTGGGCAAGGTGTTTTCGGTCTCGGGCGGACTGCCGCTGGCGCAGCGCCCGCCCCAGCGCCAGGCCTACCGGCTGGTGGAACTGGCCCGCTGGAGCGAATTCCTGGGCCTGCCGCTGAACCTGCACCCGACCTATTTCCCGGTGTCCGGCGACGCCGCCAGCAAACTGATCATCGCCGTGCAGCTGGCGCACGGCACCGCGCGCGCCATGGAGCTGGTCGGCGCGATCGGCCGCGCCCTGTGGGCCGAGCAGCGTAATATCGCCGACGCCCCCACGCTGGTCCAGCTTGCCGACGGCATCGGCCTGGATGGCGCCGCGATGCTCAAGGCCAGCGAGGCCCAGGCCGTGCAGGCGGACTACGCCCAGCACACCCAGGATGCGATCTCCGCCGGTGCCTTCGGCGCGCCATGGTTCGTCTACGAAGGCCAGTCGTACTGGGGCCAGGATCGCCTGGACTTCCTCGAGCGCGCCTTCGCGGCTGGCTGAAGCCCCGCGGCGCGGTACACTGCGCGCTATCCGACCCCGTCCGCCACGGCGGACGTTTTTGTTTGCAGGAATACCCAATCCATGTCCCAAGCCTTCTTTGCCCCTTGCCCGCGCGGTCTGGAAAGCGCGCTCGCCGAAGAGCTGCGCGAAATCGCAGCCCGGCCCGGCATGGCCGCGCTCGCGCCGTTCCAGGTCCATCGCGAGATGCCGGGCGGCGTCACGTTCTCGGGCGAGATGGTGGCGGCCTACGCAGTAAACCTGCATTCGCGCATTGCCAGCCGCGTGCTCATGCGCGTGGCCGCACGCGGCTACCGCCGCGAGGACGATATCTACGACCTGGCGCGCGGCCAGCGCTGGGAACAATGGTTCTCGCCAGACGAGACATTGCGGGTGGACGTGACGGCACACCGCTCGCCGCTGCAGAGCCTGAACTTCATCGGGCTGCGCGTGAAGGACGGGGTGTGCGACGCCATGCGCGAGCGTCTCGGCGCGCGGCCCAGCGTGGATACCGTCAGTCCCGATGTGCGCATTTATGCCCACCTGACCGAGCACGACGTCACGCTCTATCTCGACACCTCCGGCGAGCCGCTGTTCAAGCGCGGCTGGCGCATGGAGAAGGGCGAGGCGCCACTGAAGGAAAACCTTGCCGCCGGCATCCTGCGCCTGGCCGGCTGGGTGCCGGGCCAGACCGAACAACCCTTCTACGATCCGATGTGCGGCAGCGGCACCTTCCTGGTGGAGGCGACCCAGGTCGCCCTGGGCATCGCGCCGGGCGCCGGGCGCAGCTTCGCCTTCGAATGGCTCAAGGGCGCCGATACGCGCGGCTGGCAGGCCCTGAAGGCGGCCGCACAGGCGGACATCGAGGCCGCGCGCGCGCGCGCCGTGGCAGAGCCGCTGGAGATTGCCGGCAGCGATATTTCCACCGACCTGCTGTCGATGACCGAAGCCAACTGGCAACGCGCCGGCCTGCCCGGCGAGCCGCAGCTCAAGCAGGTGGACGCGCGCTTTGCGCAGCCGCCGTTCGCGACGCCGGGCATGTTGCTGATGAACCCGCCCTACGGGGAGCGGATCGCCGTGCGCGGCGAGCGCCGCCGCCCGCTGGAGGAGGCGCCCGACAATGGGGTCGAGGACGAGGCCGCCAACCAGTTTGCCAGCGCCTTTGCCACCACGCTGAAGCAGAATTTCGCCGGCTGGCAGGCCTGGATCTTCACCGGCGACCTCGGCCTGCCGCGTCGGCTGCGGCTCAAGGAGTCGCGCCGCACGCCCCTCTACAACGGCAATATCGAATGCCGGCTGTTCCGTTTCGACATGGTGCGTGGCGGCAATCGCAGCAACAACGGCAACGGCGACAGCGGCGCGGCTTCGGCCTGACGCCCCGCGCAGAGGGTGGTAGCAGGGATGAGGGCAGGGGGGATCCCCTGCCGCCCGTGATGCCGTGTGCCGCTGCCTGCGGCGGCCTGGCGCCGGATCAGTGTCCGCGGCCGGTGATGCGCTCGGGTTCCCGGGCGAAGTCCTTCAGGAAGTCCTGGAAGCTGACGATGGGTTCCTGCAGCAGGTGGCGCGGCAGGTCGAACAGCGCGTAGAAATAATCCTCGCGGCCGGCGCAATGCTCGGCCGGCAGGCAGTACTGCTCCCAGTCGATGCAGGCCGGCGTGTACATGCCGTTACCGGGCCAGAAGAAGGGCACGATGCGGCCCTCGCGCAGGCCTTCGATCAGTGCCGCGGGCGCGTCGTAGGCCTCGGCCGACTCCACCTGGTTCATCAGCCCGGCCCGCGTCTCGATCACCATCAGCGTGGCATGCCCCTGCGCCGTCAGCATCAGGATGCCGGCCGGGTTGGGGTAAAGGTAGTACTCCACGAAGCCATAGCGCGCTGTGATCTGGCGCACCCGGTCGCAGATCACCGGATCGGACAGGAAGGAAAACGAATGCCGCGTCAGCAGGTCGCGCAGCGTGCGCGACAGCGTGGCGAAATACTGCTGCTGCAACGCATCGATCTCCTGGTCCAGCCGCTCCACCATATTGCTGTCGTGCTTCTTGACGTAGCGGTCGATCAGGCCGTGATTGAAGCCTTGCACGGCAATGCTCTCGTCCGCGGTGCCGGTCAGCAGGATGGTCTTGCACGGCAGGTCCTGCAGCGCCTGGCAGAACTCCAGGCCGTTCATCTGCGGCATCGAATAATCGACCACGATCACGCCCGGCTGCACGTAGCGGTTGATGTCGTGGATCTGCCGGTAGATGCGGTCGATATCGAGCTGCACGGTACGCCGCTCGGTCAGGAAAGTCAGGTCATCGTGCGTCACCCGCACCGGCAGGAAACCGGTGAAGCGCGCGTAGGTGTCGCGGATCCACTGCAGCGCCTCGCGCGGGTCGGTGAAGGTCACCACCGGCCGCGACGGATCCATCTGGAACGCCAGGCTGTCGATAAACGACTTGCTGTCGTCGACGAGCACCGTCAGGATCGGGTGGTGGAAGACCGACAGATTCCTGTCCTGGGGGTTGAATGTCATGTTGCGTTCGGCTTGAGCGTCTCTCGGACACTTCGGGCGGGTGGGTTCGGCGCGGCAGGGGACGGACCTGTGCGGCCGGGCCGGTGGCGGATCGGCCCGCGAACACTCCGTGGCCGAAGACCGGAACCAGTATAGCGCGCTCGCGCCCCCGCGCAACCGCAGTGCGGCGGGGTTGAAGGAGGGGGGTGACGCCGGGGCGTGGCGCGTGTGGCGTGCGGGCAGCGGCGCCGGGCACGGGCGTGGCCCGCGCCCGGCGCCCTGGCGTGCTCAGTCGACGGCCTTGCCCATGTCCTCGACCACCTTCTTGGCGTCGCCGAACACCATCATGGTCTTGTCCATGTAGAACAACTCGTTGTCGAGACCGGCATAGCCGGCCGCCATCGAGCGCTTGTTCACGATGATGGTCTTGGCCTTGTAGGCTTCCAGGA
>NZ_JBFRFX010000017.1:0-156482 GCF_052115045.1 Cupriavidus sp. 2TAF22 | reverse complement strand
CATGTAAGTGTCACTTTTCTTTTCTCGAAAAGAAAAGTAACCAAAAGAAAGCGATTCTTGCAGAAGGCTGGGCGCTCAGACTTCTCGTCTGAGGCTGGTTTCGTGGTGGGCGCGTTGGCTTTGATTGGGCTGCTGACGCTACCGGCGCTGGCCGCGMTGSCATSCYGGAKGTGGCCGTTTCACRTTACGGCTCCATGATGGCTGAGGCCCAGGCCATTCGGGCATCTGCCGTTACCGGCTCGGGCGGCCACGATATAGCATCCTCGTGTTTTCGTGGTGGGCGTGGTGGACCGGGGCGCGGGTGTGCTGGGTTACTTCTCAAGCCGGTGCCCTTGGGCACTGAGCGGACCTGTGGACCTGTCAGGAGCCCCCGGGCACCGAGCTCAAATAGGGGCCACCGTGCCCACCACGAAACCAGCGCCGTTCCTATGCCGCACCCATCCACCCCGGTCGCGGCAGCAGCCTGAACCACCTGGGCCAGCGCCATCATGCAGCGCCACCACGAATCGAACGCCACCCACGATGCCGCAGGCGAGCGAGCCGGTAGCGCCAGCAGTCCCATCGAAGCCAACGCGCCCACCACGAAACCACCACCACCCATAAAATCTGAGCGCCCAGCCTTCTGCAAGAATCGCTTTCTTTTGGTTACTTTTCTTTTCGAGAAAAGAAAAGTGACACTTACATGTGCCCGAACGGGCTACCAAGCCCGCGCCGCTAGGCCCACAGACACAGGCGCACTTGCATACACCTGAAGGACTCAAAAGGCCCGGGCCGCCAGGCCCACAGAGGCAGGCGCACTTGCATGCGCCTCAATGACCCAAAAGGCCCAGCCACAGACACAGGCGCCCTCTCATCCCCAGACCACCCCCCCTCACTCATAACTCCTGGCATCCTCAATCACCCTCCCATCCTGCGGCAACGACCCCGCAGCGACAAAACGCACCTCCCCCCGCAAGCGCAACACCTCCCGCACCGATTCCCCGATCGCGCGGGCCAGGTTTTCATCATCCCCCGCGGCATCGCAATGCAAGGTCATCACATCGGCCCCAACGCGCCCCGTGACCACGAGGCGCGCCGCGCGCACCTCGGGATGCCGCCGCATGACTTCCCCCACCTGCCCGGGATGCACGAACATCCCCTTGACCTTGGTGGTCTGGTCAGCCCGGCCAAGCCATCCCTTGAGCCGCAGGTTGGTGCGCCCGCACGGGCTGGCGCGCTCGCCGGACCCTGCCACGAAGGCGGAGAGATCGCCGGTGCCGAAGCGGATCAGCGGATAGTCGCCATTGCCGAGCACGGTGACCACCACCTCGCCGACCTCGCCTTCGGGCATCGGCTGCGTGCCACCGGGTTCGACGATTTCCACCAGCACGCCTTCGTCCACCACCCAGCCGTCGCCGCCTTCGGTTTCGTAGGCGATCAGCCCCACGTCCGCGCTGCCGTACATCTGCTGCACGCGGATGCCGCGCTCGCCGAACCACGCGCGCAGCGACGGCGGCAGCGCTTCGCCCGATACCAGCGCCTTGCGCAGGCCGGTGCACGGCAAGCCCAGTTCGTCGCCCTTCTCCAGCAGGATGCGCAGGAACGACGGCGTGCCGGCGTAGGCCGCCGGCTGCAGGCTGGCCAGCGCCTGCACCTGCGACTCGGTCTGCCCCACGCCTGCCGGGAACACGCAGCAGCCCAGCCGGTGCGCGCCCGACTCCATCATCATGCCGGCCGGCGTGAAGTGATAGGAATACGTGTTGTAGACCAGGTCCCCGGCGCGAAAGCCCGCGGCGAACATCGCGCGCGCAATGCGCCACCAGTCCGCGCCGTGGCCGTCCGGCTCATTGATCGGGCCGGGCGACTGGAAGATATGCCGCAGGCCGCCCAGCGGCGTGGCGTTGAGCCCGCCCAGCGGCGGCATCGCGCGCTGCCGCTGCGTCAGCTCCGACTTGCGCGTCACCGGCAGCGCCGCCAGCGCGGCGCGCGAGTCCAGCGCACGCGGGTCCACCTCGCGCAGCAGATCCGCGAAGTACGGCGCATGCGCCTTGGCATGGGCTACCTGGCGCGACAAGTCCGCCAGCAGGGCCTGCGCGCGTACGTCCGGCGCGCGCGTTTCCAGCGAATCGAAGTGTTCAGACATGGTTTGGCTTGGGGTCGCGTGTGAATAAGCGGCTAACACTGTGAAAAAAGAATTCCGCCCAGCCCGGGAAATCACACCGGGAAAGGCTCAAGACTCAAGGCTCGGGGCTCAAGGTTCGCAACGAGCGGCTCGCCGCGCATCCGAGGCGCACGGCAGAACCATGAGCCCGTCTCAGGCGAGCCAGCGCTTGCGCCTGCGATAGCTTTTGACATCGCGGAAGGAACTGCGCCCGCCGCCCTCGCCATCGTTCGCGGCCACGCCGAGGTAGAACTCCTTCACGTCCTCGTTGGAGCGCAGCGCTTCGGCCTCGCCATCCATCACCACGCGGCCGTTCTCGAGGATGTAGCCATAGTCGGCGTAGCGCAGCGCCACCATGGTGTTCTGCTCGGCGAGCAGGAAGCTGACCTTCTCGCGCTGGTTGAGGTCGCGCACGATCTCGAAGATCTCTTCGACGATCTGCGGCGCCAGACCCATGGAGGGTTCGTCGAGCAGGATCATGCTCGGCTTGGCCATCATGGCCCGGCCGATCGCGCACATCTGCTGCTCGCCACCGGAGGTGTAGCCCGCCTGCGATTTGCGGCGCGTCTTCAGGCGCGGGAAATAGGCGTAGATGCGCTCCAGCGCGTCGCGCGTCTCGGCGCGCGACAGCCCGCGCGTGTAGGCGCCGGTGAGCAGGTTCTCCTCCAGCGTCAGGTGGGCGAAGCAGTGGCGCCCTTCCATCACCTGGATCACGCCGCGCTTGACCAGTTCGTTGGGGGTGAGGCGGTCCACGCGGTCGCCGCGGTATTCGATCGAGCCCTTGGTAACGTCGCCGCGCTCCGCGTGCAGCAGGTTGGAGATGGCCTTGAGCGTGGTGGTCTTGCCCGCGCCGTTGGCGCCCAGCAGCGCCACGATCCGGCCTTCCGGCACATCGAGCGAAACGCCCTTGAGCACCAGGATGACGTGGTCGTAGATGACTTCGATGTTGTTGACGGACAAGAGGGTCATGGTACGGCTCGGTGGGTGTGTTCCTGACTTGCGTTGCTTGTTTCGCTTGCTTCGCTTGTTTGCGGCTCCCCCCTCCCGCCTGCGGGAAAGGGGGAGCCGACAGGCAACATGCCTGTCAGCCGCTCAAGACTTCATGCAGGCCGGCGCAATCCCCTTCTCCTTCGCATACTGCGCCGCGGTCGCCTTGAACAGCGGGTGGATCAGGTTCTTGTTGCCTTCGATCCAGTCGGACACCACCGTCCACTTGGTGCCGTCCCATTGCTGGATCTTCACCTTGCCGGAGCCTTCGTGGTTGTCGCAGCTGGTCTTGATCTCGGGCAGCAGGCCGGTGGCGCCGAGCTGCTGCAGGCGCGCGTTGGTGAGATTGAGGTTCTCGAAGGCCCAGCGCATGTCCTCGCCGCTCATGACCTTGCCCTTGCCGAACTTGCCCTGCGCCACGCGGATGGCTTCCACGGTCACCACCGCAGCGGAGACGCCGCGGTTGTAGAGCACCGAGCCGACCTTGTTGCGGTCCTGCATATTGCCCTTGCCGGCGCCGTACACGACCTTGTCGATGTCAGCGATCAACGGCACGTTCTTGCCGGCCACATTCCAGGTAGCGCTCATATAGCCCTTGGCGGCGTCGCCGGCGGGCACCGTGTCTTCCTCGGAGCCGGCCCACCAGGAGCCGATTATCTTGTCACGCGCGAAGCCCACCTTCTGCGCGGCCTTGAGCGCGGTCTGGTTCATCACGCCCCAGCCCCAGAAGATCACGTAGTCCGGGTTCTCCTGGCGGATCTTCAGCCACTGCGCGCCCTGCTCGTTGCCGGGGTGCGCCACCGGGATCTCGACCAGGTTGAACTTGCCGAGCTTGGCTTCGGCTTCCAGCGCCACGATGGGCTCCTTGCCGTAGGCTGAGTCGTGATACAGGTAGACGATCTTCTTGCCGGCCAGCGAGCCGCCGTTCTTGCCCGCCAGGAACTTGACGATGGCCGAGACCTGCATCTGGTAGGTGGTGACCAGCGGGAAGGCATAGGGGAAGACCGAGCCGTCCACCGCATCGGTGCGGCCGTAGCCCATCATCACCAGCGGCACCTTGTCGGCCGAGGTCTTGTCCACCAGCGCGTAGGAAATCCCGGTGGACATGGTGTGGTAGGCCGTGCCCTTGCTGGCCGCGCTCTTGGCCTTCAGGCGCTCGTAGCACTCCACGCCCTTGGCGTTGTTGTACTCGGTCTCGCACTCTTCCCACGAGAGCTTGACGCCATTGATGCCGCCGTCCTTCAGGTTGACGTAGTTCAGGTAATCGATGAAACCGCCGTAAAAGGACTGCCCGTTGGCGCCGTACGGCCCCACGCGGTAGCTGGGCAGCGCCACGAACTGCTCGCCGCTCTGGGCCTGCGCGGCCAGCGGTGCCAGCAGCGCGGCCGACGCACTCACCGCGAGCGCGATGCGCTGCAGATTGCGAATCAGGATGGTCATGACAGTCTCCTTCACCTTGAAAGGTGTGTGTTTGTTATGGAATACCCGTTCTGCTTGGTCCGACCTCGAAAGCTTGCTCCGTTGTTCAATGCGGGAACGGCCACAGGCGCAGCTTCTCCTTGGCGATCTGCCACAGCCGCGCCAGGCCGTGTGGCTCCACTACCAGGAAAAAGATGATCAGCGCGCCGAACACCATCAGCTGGATATGCGACACCGCCGCGTTGGTGAACGGCAGGTGCAGCAGCGCGGCCAGCGGCGGCAGCAGGTTGTCCAGGAAGATCGGCAGCAGCAGGATGAACGCCGCGCCGAGGAAGGAGCCCAGGATGCTGCCCACGCCGCCGATGATGATCATGAACAGCACGCGGAACGACAGGTCCAGCGAGAAGCCGTCCGGCTCCACCGAGCCGAGGTAGCAGAACGCGTAGAGCGCGCCGGCCACGCCGCAGTAGAACGAGCTGACGGCGAAGGCCAGCAGCTTGGTGCGCATCAGCGGGATGCCGATGACTTCCGCCGCCACGTCCATGTCGCGCACCGACATCCATGCACGCCCGGTGCTGGATCGCACAAGGTTCTTGGCCACCACCGCCAGCACCGTCACCAGCGCCAGCACGAACAGGTATTTCTTCACCGGCGTGTCGATGGCGATGCCGAACAGCGCGAGCTTCTGCGCGGTGATCACGCCGGAGGAGCTGTTGTTGGAGAACCAGGGGAACTTGGTCAGCGCCCACACCACGAAGAACTGCGCCGCCAGCGTGGCCACGGCGAGGTAGAAGCCCTTGATGCGCAGCGACGGCAGGCCGAACGCCACGCCCACCACCGCGGCGGACAAGCCGGCCAGGATGAAGGTCAGCAAGACCGGCAGGCCCTCGATGCGCAACTGGAAGTTGTACGCGGCATAGGCGCCCACCGCCATAAAGGCAGCGGTGCCGAGCGAGAGCTGGCCGGCGTAGCCGGTGAGGATGTTCAGGCCGAGTGCCGCCAGCGCGAAGATCAGGAACGGGATCAGGATGGCGGAGAACCAGTATTCCGATGCGGTGAACGGAATCGCCACGAAGGCCACCGCCATCAGCACCGCAACGCCGATGCGATCCTGGCGGATGGGGAATACCTGGCTGTCGGCCACATAGCTGGTCTTGAACTGGCCGGCTTCACGATAGAACATGGGGTTGTCTCCTGTTGGGGCCGTGCCGCTCAGACGCGGTCGATATGTTTCTCGCCGAACAATCCTTCCGGCCTGACGAGGAGAAACAGCAGCGCGAATACGTATGGGAACCACCCTTCGATGCCGCCGAAGTTGCCGCCAAAGGCGGACTGGAACACCGGGGGGATATAGATCTCGGCCAGCTTCTCCGACGCGCCGATGATGAGCCCGCCGACGATGGCGCCCGGCACCGAGGTGAAGCCGCCCAGGATCAGCACCGGCAGCGCCTTGAGCGCGGTCAGCGTCAGCGCGAACTGCACGCCATTGCGCGAGCCCCACAACATGCCCGCCACCAGCGCGACGAAACCCGCCACGCCCCACACGATGGCCCAGATATGCTGCAGCGGAATGCCCAGCGACAACGCCGCCTGGTGATCGTCCGCCACCGCGCGCAGCGCGCGGCCCACCTTGGTGAACTGGAAGAACAGCGCCAGCGCACCCACCAGGATGCCGGCGATGGCGGCTGCCGCCAGGTCGAACTTGGACAGCACGATATTGAAGCGCGTCAGGATGGCCTCGATCGGCTCGTCGACGATGCCGAGGTTGATCGGGCGCACTTCGTTGCCGAACAGCAGCGGCCCCAGCCCCTCGAGGAAGAAGGACAGCCCGATGGTGGCCATGAACAGCGTGATGGGCGGCTGGTTGACCAGCTTGCGCAGCACCAGCCGCTCGGTGCTGATGCCGACCACCAGCATCACGCCGAACGCGCCGATCACCGCGGCCCACATCGGCAGGCCCTTGTCCATCAGCCCCACCACGGCCAGCGCGGCGAAATAGACCATCGCACCCTGGGCGAAGTTGAATACGCCCGACGCCTTGTAGATCAGCACGAAGCCCAGCGCCACCAGCGAATACATCAGTCCCGACAGCAGGCCGCCGATCAGGATCTCGAAGAAGAACGTCATGGTGTTCCTTGTTCCTTGTTCCCTGTTTTCTGCTTCTTGTGTCTTGCCGTACCGCGCGGTGCGTGCTCAGTGGCCAGCGCCGAGGTAGGCCCGGATCACGTCCGGATTGGCCTTGACCGCGTCGGGGGTGCCGTCGCCGATCTTCTTGCCGTAGTCGAGCACCACCACGCGGTCGGAGATATCCATCACCACGCCCATGTCATGCTCGATCAGCACGATGGTGGTGCCGAACTGGTGGTTCACGTCCAGGATGAAGCGGCACATGTCCTGCTTCTCTTCCACGTTCATGCCCGCCATGGGTTCGTCGAGCAGCAGCATGGAAGGCTCGGCCGCCAGCGCGCGCGCCAGCTCCACGCGCTTTTGCAGGCCGTAGGGCAGGCGTCCCACCGGCGTCTTGCGGATGGCCTGGATTTCCAGGAAGTCGATCACTTCCTCGACCTTGCGGCGATGCTGCATTTCCTCGTTGCGCGCCGGCCCCCACCACAGCGCGTTGGCCAGCAGGCCGCTGCGGAATTTGGTATTGCGCCCGGTCATGATGTTGTCGAGCACGGTCATGCCCTTGAACAGCGCGATGTTCTGGAAGGTGCGCGCGATGCCCTGGCGCGCGGCCTCGGTGGGATGCATCTTGCGGCGTTCCTCGCCGCGGAACACGATGCGGCCCTGCTGCGGGTGATAGACCCCGTTGATGACGTTGAGCATGGAACTCTTGCCCGCGCCGTTGGGGCCGATGATGGCGCGGATCTCATGCTCGCGCACATCGAACGAGATATCCGTGAGCGCCTTCACGCCGCCGAACGACAGCGAGATATGCTGCAGGTCCAGGATCACCTCGCCGGCGTGCCGCTCCTGCGCCTGCGCGGCCGCGGCCTGCGCACTGTCCTGCGGCAGTTCCGCCTCGGTCGCCACCGCGGACGCGCCGCTCCATGCGGGCTGGCCATCGCCGCCGCGCGCTACGCCTTGCCATGCCATCTGCGTCATCCTCCCGCCCCCGCTCATGCCGCGCGCGCCGCGCCGGCGGCGGGCGGAAAGCGCTTCACGTCAACCAGCTTCAAGGTGGCCGAGACGCTGCCTTCGCGCCCGTCCTCGAACTTCACGCGCGTCTCGATGAACTGTTCCGCCTTGCCCGCGAACAGCGCGTCGACCAGCACCGCGTACTTGTCGGCGATAAAGCCGCGCCGCACCTTGCGCGTGCGCGTCAGTTCGTCGTCGTCGGGGTCCAGCTCCTTGTGCAGGATCAGGAAGCGCGCGACCTGCGAGCCGGCCAGCATGGCGTCCGCAGCCAGGTCCGCGTTCACCTGCGCCACGCACTCGCCGATCATCTCGATCACTTCCGGCCGCCCGGCCAGGTCGATATAGCCCGCGTACGGCAGGTGGCGCCGCTCGGCCCAGTTGCCCACCGCGTCGAAATCGATGTTGACGAAGGCGCAGACATTGTCGCGGCCCGTGCCGAAGGCCACGGCTTCCTTGATGTAGGGGAAGAACTTGAGCTTGTTCTCGATGTACTTGGGCGCGAACATCGAGCCGTCGGCGAGCTTGCCCACGTCCTTGGCGCGGTCGATGATCTTGAGGTGGCCGTCGGCATCGATCACGCCGGCGTCGCCGGTCATGAAATAGCCTTCGTCGTTGATGGCCTCGCGGGTGGCGTCGTCGCGCTTGTAGTAGGACTTGAGCAGGCCCACGCCGCGCACCAGCACCTCGCCGTTGTCGGCGATGCGGATCTCCATGCCCGGCGCGGCCGGCCCCACGGAGTCGAACTTGACCTTGCCGTCGGGCTGCAGGCAGACATAGGCGCAGGTCTCGGTCTGGCCGTAGAACTGCTTGAGGTTGACGCCGATGGAGCGGTAGAAGCGGAACAGGTCCGGCCCGATSGCCTCGCCGGCGGTATAGCCCACGCGGATACGGCTCATGCCAAGCACATTGCGCAGCGGCCCGTAGATCAGCACCTCGCCCGCCAGGTAGCGCAGGCGGTCGGCCAGCGGCACCGGGCGCCCGTCCAGCATGTCCGTGCCGCAGCGGCGCGCCACGTTCATGGCCCAGTGGAACAAGCGGCGCTTGAGCCAGCCCGCGTCTTCCATGCGGATCATCACCTGCGTGAGCAGGTTCTCGTAGATGCGCGGCGGCGCGAAGTAATAGGTGGGGCCGATCTCGCGCAGGTCGGTCATCACGGTATCGCGCGACTCCGGGCAGTTCACCGTGAAGCCGGCCACCAGGGCTTGCGCGTACGAGAACAGGTTGTCGCCGACCCATGCCATCGGCAGGTAGGACAGCACATCGTCGCCGGCCACCAGCCCGTCGAACGCGCAACCGTTGCGCGCCGCGCCGATCAGGCCGCGGTGCGAGTGGCACACGCCCTTCGGCTTGCCGGTGGTGCCGGAGGTGTAGAGGATGATGGCGGTGTCGTCGGGCGAGCCGGCCTCGACGGCCGCGTCGAAGTAGCCGGGGTTGGCGCGGTCGAACTCGCGGCCGATTTCCTGCAGGCGCTGGTACGACATCAGCGCCGGATGATCGTAGCCGCGCAGCCCGCGCGGGTCTTCATAGATGACGTGGCGCACGGTGCGGCCCTGCTCCGCGAGCTGGGCCTGCACCTCGAGCAGCTTGTCCACCTGCTCCTGGTCTTCGACGATGGCGAAATCGATCTCGGCGTCGTTGAGCACATAGACCATCTCGCCGCCGATGGCGTCCTGGTACAGCGGCACCGGCACGCCGCCGAGCGCCTGCGCGGCGCTCATGGCCCAGTACAGGCGCGGGCGGTTGTCGCCGACCACTGCCAGGTTCATGCCGCGCGTAAAGCCCAGCGCTGCCATGCCGCAGGCCAGCGCGCGCACCTCCTGCGCGGCCTGCGCCCAGTTGTAGGTCTGCCAGATTCCGAGATCCTTCTCGCGGTAAGCCGGGCTTCCGGGCCGCTGCTGGGCATGCGCCAGCAGCAGGCGCGGGAAGGTCGTCGCCGACGGTTCCTGCATCGCTGTCTCCTGTCCCTCGGTGGCGGGGATCCGCCACCGGTGTCAAGCCTGCATCCGCTGGTTATACTTGGCCAGTTTTGCCCGGCGACGCAAACATGCGTTCGCCGCAGCGCATCAAGCCCGCCGCGCCTTTCCTGGCGCGCACTCGCGGTTCGTGGTGATCGTAAGATAGTTCATGCCATTTCCCCCGGTTGTCACGCCGGTGACAATTCGGGGTTAATCCCTACGGGAAGGGTTTTCAGCTAATGCTTAACGATTTTGTGGATCGCTGCGTATGGGCAGCCGATCTCAGTCCCGAGCAACGCGACCGTGTGCGCCGCGCCATGTGTGTGCGCGAATATAGCCAGGGCGACTACGTCTGCCACAAGGGCGACGTGGCCGAGCACTGGATGGGCGTGCTCGAGGGGATCGTGAAGATCACCACCGTCTCGCCCTCGGGCAAGTCGGTCACCTTCACCGGCGTGCCCACCGGTGGCTGGTTCGGCGAAGGCGCCGTGCTCAAGCGCGAGATCCGCAAGTACGACGTGATGGCGCTGCGCCGCTCGCGCATTGCCTTCCTTCCGCTCGACACCTTCCAGTGGCTGCTCGATACCAGCCTGCCGTTCACTCGCTTCTTGCTCACGCAGTTCAACGAGCGGCTCGGGCAGTTCATCGCAGCAGTGGAATACGAGCGCCTGCTCGACATCGATTCGCGCGTGGCGCGCGCGGTGTCTTCGTTGTTCAACGAACACCTGTACCCCGGGCTGGGCACCACGCTCGAGATTTCGCAGGAAGAGATCGGCTTGCTGGCGGGCATATCGCGGCAGCGGGCCAACCAGGCGCTGAAGGTGCTGGAGCAGCAGGGCCTGGTGAAAGTGGACTACGGGGTGATCGAGGTACTCGACCTGGACGGCTTGCGGCAGTATGGGGAGTGAATGAAGCGGGAATGGCTGCGAGCGGGACGGGCATGTTTCCCGGCGATGCACACGATGCACACGATCCACACGATCCACACGATGCGCACGATGCGCACTTCGGGCCTTCCGCTCCGCCCCCTGCGGTGCGCACCGGTCACCACCGCGGGTTGCCGACCCCGGGGGTCAAAGCCTTTGATGCAGATATTGAAATTAATTGAAGCTGCCTGCGCCGGCGGCGTGATTGAAGGCCCGGCCGCACCGGCAAGCTGCAAAATGCGGCAAAACCGCACCTGAATCGTGCCGTCCGGGCTGCCTGATCAGGCACCTGGGACCGGCCGCAGGCGAAATCTGCGGCATCTTGCCGCAGGTCGTCCCGGTTTGTTACGGGCCATTAATCGTTTGAAATATTCCGGCAAGACAATCCCCGGGAAAACCCTCGATAGGCGGGATAGAATCGCCTACCTGTACATCGGTAGGCAAGCGTCAGGCCAGCCCTGGCAACAGCCGGGGCGGCATATTCCTTGATGGATTCGCCGGGGACCGGCGCAGTCCCGAGGGCACCTGGCGTCCGGGCCGCCCACGCCGCCGCGCGCCGGCGGCGCACGCAATTTACCGTGCCGGCTTACCGCTGCGACCGCATCACGGACTGTCGCGGCGGCGCACGGCCGTCATGGTTCCGCAGTCTTTCAATCTTCTAGGAAATCGCAATGCAACGATCGCGCACCATGCGTGCTTTGATTCCGGGCGTGCTGGGGATTGCCCTGGCGACGCTCGCCGGATGCGGCAAAAAGGAACAAGCCGGGACCCCGCCGCCGCCACAGGTGGGCGTGGTGACGCTGGCACCGGAATCGGTCATGGTCAATTCCGAACTGCCGGGCCGGACTTCGGCCTACCTGGTCGCCGAAGTGCGGCCGCAGGTCGACGGCATCATCCAGCGCCGCCTGTTCAAGGAAGGCAGCGACGTCAAGCAGGGGCAGCAGCTGTACCAGATCGATCCTTCGACCTACGAGGCCACCTACAAGAGCGCGCAGGCCACGCTGGAATCGACCCGGCTGCTGGCGGAGCGCTATGGCAAGCTGGTCGCCGACGAAGCGGTCAGCAAGCAGGCCGCGGCCGAAGCCAGGGCGTCCTTCCTGCAGGCGCAGGCGGCGGTCCAGCGTGCCGAGATCAACCTGCGCTACACCAAGGTCCTGTCGCCGATCTCCGGGCGCATCGGGCGCTCCAACGTCACCGAGGGCGCGCTCGCGGTCAATGGCCAGGCAACCGCGCTGGCGACGGTCCAGCAGATCGACCCGATCTATGTCGACGTGACCCAGCCGTCGGCCACGCTGCTGCGCCTGCGCCGCGAACTGGCCGACGGCAAGCTCGAGGGCGCGGGCTCGAACGCGGCCAGGGTAAGCCTGAAGCTCGAGGACGGCACCGCGTACCCGGAAAGCGGCAGGCTTGAATTCTCCGAGGTGTCGGTCGACCAGGGCACCGGCTCGGTGACGCTGCGCGCGGTGTTCCCGAACCCGAACCATGTGCTGCTGCCGGGCATGTTCGTCCATGCGCGCCTGAGCGAAGGCGTCAAGGCCAACGCGATCCTGGCGCCGCAGGTCGGCGTGACGCGCGACCTGAAGGGCCAGGCCACCGCGCTGGTCGTGAACGCGAAGGATGAGGTCGAGCTGCGCCCGCTCACGACCGACCGCGCGGTCGGCGACAAGTGGCTCGTGACCAGTGGCCTCAATGCCGGCGACCGCCTCATCGTCGACGGCCTGCAGTTCGTCCGCCCGGGCGCGAAGGTCAGGCCCGTGCCGGCAGCCACGACGGCCGCTGGCGGGGCATCGGACGCCGCCGCGCGGGCCAAGTCCTGATACCGCACGCAGGGTAAGGAACAAGGGATAAGGATCCTCCATGTCTAATTTCTTCATCGATCGCCCGATCTTCGCCTGGGTGATCGCGCTGGTCATCATGCTGGCCGGCGTGCTCTCGATCCGGGCGCTGCCGATCAGCCAGTACCCGGCGATCGCGCCGCCGACCATCGCCATCTCGGTCAACTACCCCGGCGCTTCCGCCGAGACGGTGCAGGACACGGTCGTGCAGGTCATCGAGCAACAGCTCAATGGCCTGGACCGCCTGCGCTACATCTCGTCGGAGAGCAACTCCGACGGCAGCATGACCATCACCGTGACGTTCGAGCAGGGCACCAACCCCGACATCGCGCAGGTGCAGGTCCAGAACAAGCTGCAGCTGGCGACACCGCTCCTGCCACAGGAAGTGCAGCAACAAGGCATCCGCGTCACCAAGTCGGTGCGTAACTTCCTGGTCATCGTGGGCCTGGTCTCCAGCGATCCGAAGGTGACGCGCGAAGACCTGTCGAACTACATCGTCTCGAACATCCAGGATCCGCTGTCGCGCACCTACGGCGTGGGCGACTTCCAGGTCTTCGGCTCGCAATACGCCATGCGGGTGTGGATCGATCCGGCCAAGCTCAACAGCTACCAGCTCGCCCCGCTCGACGTCAGCAACGCCATCAAGGCGCAGAACGTGCAGGTGGCCTCCGGCCAGCTGGGCGGGCTGCCGGCGGTCAGCGGCCAGCAGCTCAACGCCAGCGTGATCGGCAAGACCCGCCTGCAGACCAGCGAGCAGTTCGGCAACATCCTGCTCAAAGTCAACCCGGATGGCTCGCAGGTGCGGCTCAAGGACGTCGCGAAGGTGGAGCTGGGCGGGCAGGACTACAACATCAACGCGCAGTACAACGGCCAGCCGGCATCCGGCATCGCCGTGCGCCTGGCCAGCGGCGCGAACGCGCTGGAGACGGTCAAGGCAATCCGCGCCACGCTGAACCAGTTGCAGCCGTTCTTCCCGTCGGGCATGAAA
Source organism: Cupriavidus sp. 2TAF22 (assembly GCF_052115045.1). Taxonomy (NCBI): domain Bacteria; kingdom Pseudomonadati; phylum Pseudomonadota; class Betaproteobacteria; order Burkholderiales; family Burkholderiaceae; genus Cupriavidus; species Cupriavidus sp. 2TAF22. The sequence continues at coordinate 143,094 of NZ_JBFRFX010000017.1, read as the reverse complement.
GTGGTGTTCCCGTACGACACCTCGCCGGTGATCGCGGGCTCCATCCACGAGGTGGTGAAGACGCTGCTGGAAGCCATCGTGCTGGTGTTCCTGGTGATGTACCTGTTCCTGCAGAACGTGCGCGCCACGCTGATCCCCACCATCGCCGTGCCGGTGGTGCTGCTCGGCACCTTCGGCGTGCTGTCCGCGTTCGGCTACTCGATCAACACACTGACCATGTTCGGCATGGTGCTGGCGATCGGCCTGCTGGTGGACGACGCGATCGTGGTGGTGGAGAACGTCGAGCGGGTGATGGCCGAGGAAGGGCTCTCGCCCAGGGAGGCCGCGCGCAAGTCGATGGGGCAGATCCAGGGCGCGCTGGTCGGCATCGCGATGGTGCTGTCGGCGGTGTTCCTGCCGATGGCATTCTTCGGTGGCTCGACCGGCGTGATCTACCGGCAGTTCTCGATCACCATCGTCTCGTCGATGGTGCTGTCGGTCCTGGTGGCGCTGATCCTGACGCCGGCGCTGTGCGCGACCATGCTCAAGCCAATCGACAAGGGCGACCACGGCGAGCACAAGACAGGTTTCTTCGGCTGGTTCAACCGCAAGTTCATCTCGACCACGCAGGGCTACGAGCGCAGCGTGAAGGGGATCTTGCGCCGGCGCGTGCCGTTCCTGCTGCTCTATGTCGCGATCGTGGCCGGGATGGCCTTCCTGTTCACGCGCATCCCGACCTCGTTCCTGCCGGAAGAAGACCAGGGCGTGCTGTACGCCCAGGTGCAGACACCGCCGGGCGCGACCGCCGAGCGCACGCAGAAGGTGCTCGACCAGATGCGCAACTACCTGCTGAAGGACGAGGGCAAGGTGGTGGACTCGCTGTTCACGGTCAACGGCTTCAACTTCGCCGGCCGCGGCCAGAACTCGGGCCTCGCGTTTGTCCTGCTCAAGCCCTGGGAGGAGCGCGGCGGAGACGATACCAGCGTGTTCGACCTCACCAAGCGCGCGCAGCGCAAGTTCATGTCGTTCCGCGATTCGCTGTCGTTCGCGTTCGCGCCGCCCGCCGTGCAGGAGCTCGGCAACGCCACCGGCTTCGACCTGTACCTGCAGGACCAGGCCGGCCTGGGCCACCAGGCGCTGATGAATGCACGCGACAAGTTCCTGCAACTGGCGTCGAAGAACCCGGTGCTCCAGCGCGTGCGCCCGAACGGCCTGAACGACCAGCCGCAGTACATGCTCGATATCGACGACGAAAAGGCGCGCGCGCTCGGCGTGTCGCTGACGGACGTCAACAGCACCGTGTCGATCGCCTGGGGCTCGAGCTACGTCAACGACTTCGTCGACCGCGGCCGCGTCAAGCGGGTCTACCTGCAGGGCGAGCCCAATTCGCGCATGAACCCGGACGACGTCGACAAGTGGTTCGTGCGCAATGACAAGGGCGCCATGGTCCCGTTCTCGGCGTTCGCCACCGGCAAGTGGGGCTTCGGCTCACCCAAGCTGCAGCGCTACAACGGCGTGCCGGCGGTGGAAGTGCTGGGCGAGCCGGCCGCCGGCCGCAGCTCGGGCGAGGCGATGGCCGCGGTGGAGGAGATCATGAAGCAGATGCCCCCGGGCATCGGCTACGCGTGGACCGGCTTGTCGTATGAGGAACGGCTGTCGGGCTCGCAGGCGCCCGCGCTGTATGCGCTGTCGCTGCTCGTGGTGTTCCTGTGCCTGGCCGCGCTCTACGAGAGCTGGTCGATCCCGTTCTCGGTGATGCTGGTGGTGCCGCTGGGCGTGATCGGCGCGCTGCTCGCCACGCTACTGCGCGGCCTGTCCAACGACGTGTTCTTCCAGGTGGGGCTGCTGACCACGGTGGGCCTGTCGGCCAAGAATGCGATCCTGATCGTGGAGTTCGCCAAGGAGCTGCACGAGCAGGGCAAGGGCATGGTCGAAGCGGCGATCGAGGCCTGCCGCATGCGCCTGCGCCCGATCGTGATGACCTCGCTTGCGTTCATGCTCGGCGTGGCACCGCTGGCCATCTCCAGCGGCGCCGGCGCCGGCAGCCAGCACGCCATCGGCACGGGCGTGATCGGCGGCATGATCACCGCGACCATCCTGGCCATCTTCTGGGTGCCCTTGTTCTTCGTCGCGGTAGGCTCGCTGTTCAAGGGCAAGAAGCGCGACGACGCCGGCACGCTCAACAAGGAAGCGCTCCAATGAAGAAACACGTGATTTGCCTGGCCGCCGCGGCGGCGCTCGCGGCGCTGTCCGGTTGCAGCCTGATCCCGCACTACGATCGCCCGGCCGCGCCCGTGGACGCGGCCTACCCGCAAGGCCCGGCCTACCCGCCGGCCGATGCGGCGGCACCCGCAGCGGCCGACCTCGGCTGGCGCGATTACTTTGCCGATCCGCGCCTGCGCCGGCTCATCGAAGCCGCGCTGGACAACAATCGCGACCTGCGCGTGGCCGCGCTCAACGTAGAAGCCTACCGCGCGCAGTACCGCATCCAGCGCGCGGACCTGTTCCCCGAGGTGGATGCCAGCGCGTCCGGCTTGCGCCAGCGCGTGCCCGCCGACCTGTCGACCACGGGCCGGCGCCTCATCAGCAGCAGCTACGGCGTGTCGCTCGGCACCACCGCGTGGGAGCTGGACCTGTTTGGCCGCGTGCGCAGCCTGAGCACCGCCACGCTCGAGCGCTACTTCAGCAGCCAGGAGGCCATGCGCAGCACCCATATCGCCCTGGTGGCGAGCGTGGCCGATGCCTACCTGGCACTGCGCGCGGACGAGGCGCTGCTGCAGCTCACGCGCGACACGCTCGGCACCTACGAGCGCACCTACCGCCTGACCAGGCGCAGCTACGACGAAGGCATTGCCTCGCGCCTGGACCTGCGCCAGTCGCAGACCAGCGTCGAGACCGCGCGCGCCAGCCTGGCGCGCTACACGCGGCAGGTGGCGCAGGACGAGAACGCGCTGTTGCAACTGCTCGGCACCAGCAGCATGCCGGCCGACCTGCCCGCGGGCCTGGCCCTGGACCAGAAACTGATCGCCGACGTTCCCGCCGGCCTGCCTTCGGATCTGCTGCAGAACCGGCCCGACATCCTCGCGGCCGAGCACCAGCTGCTGTCGGCCAACGCGAACATCGGCGCGGCACGGGCGGCATTCTTCCCCAGCATCAGCCTGACCGCGTCGGCCGGCACTGCCAGCAACCAGCTCTCCGGCCTGTTCGATGCGGGCTCCGGCACGTGGCTGTTCCAGCCGCACATCAACCTGCCGCTGTTCACGGCCGGCAGCCTGCAGGCCAGCCTCGACTACGCGCGCATCCAGAAGGACATCAACGTCGCGCTGTACGAGCGCACCATCCAGACGGCGTTCCGCGAAGTCGCCGACGGGCTGGCCGCGCGCGGCACCTTCGGCGACCAGCTCGCGGCGCAGCTGCGCCTGGTGGATGCGACGCAGGACTACTACAAGCTTGCCGAGGAACGCTACCGCACGGGTGTCGACAACTACCTGACCGTGCTCGACGCGCAGCGCCAGTTGTTCAATGCGCAGCAGATCCTGATCGGCAACCGGTTCAACCAGCTGAGCAGCGAGGTCAACCTGTACAAGGCGCTTGGCGGCGGGTGGAAGGCTGCGTCGGTGGTACCGGCGCCTGCGGCGGGGACGCCGGCTTCGTAGGCGGGTTCCAGGCCGCTGTATCGCCCGGGAGGACGGCGCGGCGCACGGCTCTCCCGCGCGTGGTAGAGCAACCGTGTCAAGCGGGACGCAAGCCCCCTGCACAAAAAAAGGCCGGCGACGGGCATCCCGTCGCCGGCCTTTCCTTTTTGGCGCCTGGCGTCTGCCTGCCGTCTTACTTGCTATAGACGTACACGCCGCGCCCGGTCTTGCGGCCCAGGTAGCCCGCGGCCACCATCTCGCGCATCAGCATCGCCGGGCGGTACTTCGGATCGGCAAACTCCGTGTACAGCACTTCCATCACCGCCAGCATGGTATCCAGGCCGATCATGTCGGCCAGCGCCAGCGGGCCGATCGGGTGGTTGCAGCCCAGCTTCATGGCTTCGTCGATCTCTTCCGGCGCGGCCAGGCCTTCGCCCAGCACGCAGAAGGCTTCGTTGATCATCGGGCAGAGGATGCGGTTGACCACGAAGCCCGGGTTGTTCTTGACCGTGACGGGATACTTGCCGAGTTGCTTCGACAGCGCCTCGACCAGTGCGTGCGCGGTGTCGCTGGTCTGCAGGCCGCGGATCAGTTCGACCAGGGCCATCATCGGCACCGGGTTGAAGAAGTGCATGCCGATGAAGTTGGCCGGGCGGCTGACGACTGCCGCCAGCTTGGTGATCGAGATGGAGGACGTGTTGGATGCCACCACCACGTCGTCGCCGACGATGGCGTCGATCTGCTTGAGGATCTTGACCTTGAGGTCGAAGTTCTCGGTGGCGGCTTCGATCACGATGTCGGCGGCCTTGAGATCGTCATAGGCGGTCGAGCCCTTGATGCATGCCAGCGCAGCGTCCTTGTCGGCTTCGCTGATCTTGTCCTTCTTGATCAGGCGGTCCAGGCTGCCCGCGACGGTGGCGATGCCCTTCTGCACCGCCGCTTCACTGATGTCCACCATCACCACGTTCAGGCCCACCACGGCGCATGCCTGCGCGATGCCGTTGCCCATGGTGCCGGCGCCTACGATGCCAACTGTCCTGATTCCCATCTTCTCTTCCTTGTTGCTGGTTGCTTGATTCTGATTGCTTGATTCAGCTTGTCCGATCCGGGCTGCAGGCGCGCGCTCAGGCTTCGCGCAGCGCGGCGATGATGCGCTCGGCGTGCTGCTCGAGGATCTCCGGGTCCTGCATGTCGGTGCCGTGGCCGCGCAGGGCACGGTCGGCGTAGCGCGGCACGATATGGAAATGCACGTGCGGCACCGTCTGGCCGGCGGCGGCGCCGTTGAACTGGCCGATCGAGATGCCGTCCGGGTTGAAAGCGGCGCGCACCGCGCGCGCGATGCGCTGGGTGGTGCGGATGGCGGCGCCCGCCGCGGCTTCGGACAAGTCGAAGATCTCGGCGGCGGGCTCCTTGGTCACCACCAGCGTGTGGCCGTCGGACTGCGGCATGATGTCCATGAAGGCGATCGTATCGGCATCTTCATAGACTTTGTTGCAGGGCAGTTCGCCACGCAGGATGCGGGCGAAGATATTGTTGGGATCGTACGTCTTGCTCATGTCTGGTCTCGTTGCTGATTGGCTTGCCGGGCGGCTCTGGCGGGCGCAGCCTTGAAGTTTAACGCAGGGCAATGTCTCTACATAGCGCTACCTGGCCCTGCGCATTGCCCGAAAAAGCGGCTGCGCCGGCACGTCACATATTGCGGCGGTACTGTCCGCCCACCTCGAACAGCGCGTGCGTGACCTGCCCCAGCGAGCAGGTGCGCACCGCGTCCATCAGCACGGCGAACACGTTCTCGTTGTCGATCACCGCCTGGCGCAGGCGCTGCAGCATGGCCGGCGCGGCAGACGCGTTGCGCGCGTGGAAATCGGCCAGGCGGGCGAGCTGGCTCTGCTTTTCCGCGTCGCTGGAACGCGCCAGCTCCAGCGACTGCGGGGTGGGGTCGCCAGCCGGGTTGCGGAAGGTGTTCACGCCGATGATGGGCAGCGTGCCGTCGTGCTTGAGCTGTTCGTAGTGCAGCGATTCTTCCTGGATCTTGCCGCGCTGGTAGCCGGTCTCCATGGCGCCGAGCACGCCGCCGCGCTCGGCGATGCGCTCGAACTCCTGCATCACCGCCTCTTCCACCAGGTCGGTGAGCTCTTCGATCAGGAAGCTGCCCTGGCTGGGGTTCTCGCACCGGGCCACGCCCCATTCGCGGTTGATGATGAGCTGGATGGCCAGCGCCCGGCGCACCGATTCGCCGGTGGGCGTGGTGATGGCTTCGTCATAGGCGTTGGTGTGCAGGGAGTTGCAGTTGTCGTAGATGGCGATCAGCGCCTGCAGCGTGGTGCGGATGTCGTTGAAGTCGATCTCCTGCGCATGCAGCGAGCGCCCCGAGGTCTGGATGTGATACTTGAGCTTCTGGCTGCGCTCGTTGGCGCCGTACTTGTCGCGCATGGTCACCGCCCAGACGCGGCGCGCCACGCGGCCCAGCACGCTGTATTCCGGGTCCATGCCGTTGGAGAAGAAGAACGACAGGTTGGGCGCGAAATCGTCGATGTGCATGCCGCGCGCCAGGTAGGCTTCCACGTAGGTGAAGCCGTTGGACAGCGTGAAGGCCAGCTGCGAGATCGGGTTGGCCCCGGCTTCGGCGATGTGGTAGCCGGAGATCGACACCGAGTAGAAGTTGCGCACCTGGTGGTGCACGAAGTACTCCTGGATATCGCCCATCACCTTGAGCGAGAACTCGGTGGAGAAGATGCAGGTGTTCTGGCCCTGGTCTTCCTTGAGGATGTCGGCCTGCACGGTGCCGCGCACGTTCTGCAGCACCCAGGCGCGGATCTTGGCTTCCTCGCCGTTGGTAGGCTCGCGGCCGTTGTCGGCGCGGAACTTGTCGAGCTGCTGGTCGATGGCGGTGTTCATGAACATCGCCAGGATGGTCGGGGCCGGGCCGTTGATGGTCATCGACACCGAGGTGGACGGGCTGGTCAGGTCGAAACCGTCGTACAGCACCTTCATGTCGTCCAGCGTGGCGATCGACACGCCCGAGTTGCCCACCTTGCCGTAGATGTCCGGGCGCGTGTGCGGGTCCTCGCCGTACAGCGTGACCGAGTCGAAGGCGGTGGACAGGCGCTTGGCGTCCATGCCCTCGGACACCAGCCTGAAGCGGCGGTTGGTGCGGAAGGCGTCGCCCTCGCCGGCGAACATGCGGGTGGGATCTTCGTTCTCGCGCTTGAAGGCGAACACGCCGGCGGTGTACGGGAAGCTGCCGGGCACGTTCTCGCGCATCAGCCACCTGAGCACCTCGCCGTCGTCCTCGAAGCGCGGCAGCACGACCTTGCGGATGGTGGTGCCGGACAGGGTCGTGCTGGTCAGCGTGGTGCGCAGCTCCTTGTCGCGGATCTTCACCACGTATTCGTCGCCGCCATAGGCCCGGCGCATCTCTGGCCACATCGCCAGCAGCTTGCGCTCGTGCGCGCCGAGCGCGGCGTCGCGCCCGGCGGCGAGCGCCTGCAGGGCATCTCCTGCGCTGTCCGCGGCCTGCCCGGGCGCTGCCAGCAGCATGCGGCGCGCCTCGCGCAATTGCTGGCGCTCGCGCGCCAGCCGGCTCTGCGTGTCCACGCGGCGGTGATAGGCGCGCACGGCATCGGCCAGCTCGGCCAGGTAGCGGTTGCGCGCGGGCGGCACGATCACGTTCTGCCCGGTGGAGACGCGCCCGGCCAGTTGCGGCAGCACGCCGGCGGCGGCGCGCAGGCCGCGCGTGGCGAGCGCCGCGAGCAGGCCCTGGTAGAGCATGGTGACGCCGTCGTCGTTGAAGCGCGAGGCCTGGGTGCCGTAGACCGGCATGTCCTCGGGCTTGCCGTGCCATTGCTCGCGGTTGCGCTGCACCTGCTTGGCCACGTCGCGCCAGGCGTCCTGCGCGCCCTTGCGGTCGAACTTGTTGATGGCGACGAAATCGGCGAAGTCCAGCATGTCGATCTTCTCGAGCTGGCTGGCGGCGCCGAACTCGGGCGTCATCACGTATAGCGACAGATCCGCATGCGGCACGATGGCGGCGTCGCCCTGGCCGATGCCCGAGGTCTCCACGATGATCAGGTCGAAGCCGCCCGCCTTGCACGCGGCCAGCACATCGGGCAGCGCCTGCGAGATCTCCGAGCCGGCCTCGCGCGTGGCCAGCGAGCGCATGAAGATGTGCGGGTGGTTGATCGCATTCATGCGGATGCGGTCGCCCAGCAGCGCGCCGCCCGATTTCCGGCGCGAGGGATCGATCGAGATCACGGCGATGGACAGCGCATCGCGCTGGTCCAGCCGGATGCGGCGGATCAGCTCGTCGGTCAGGGAGGACTTGCCGGCGCCGCCGGTGCCGGTGATGCCCAGCACGGGCGTCTTCACGTGCGCCGCCTCGGCACGCAGCGCTTCGGCCAGCGCAGGATCGGCCTTGCCGTTCTCCAGCGCCGTGATCAGCTGCGCCAGCGCGCGGCGGTCGCCGCCTTTCACCGCGTCGAGCGTAGTGGGGGCGTAGCGCGCGAGGTCGATATCGCAGCGCTGCACCATGTCGGCGATCATCCCGGCCAGGCCCATGCGCTGGCCGTCCTCTGGGCTGAAGATGCGCGCCACGCCGTAGGCCTGCAGCGCGCGGATCTCGTCGGGCACGATCACACCGCCGCCGCCGCCGAACACCTGGATATGTTCGCCGCCGCGCTCGCGCAGCAGGTCGATCATGTACTTGAAATACTCGAGGTGGCCGCCCTGGTAGCTGGAAATGGCGATGCCCTGCACATCTTCCTGCAGCGCCGCGCTGACCACTTCCTGCACCGAGCGGTTGTGCCCGAGATGGATCACCTCGCAGCCGGAAGACTGCAGGATGCGCCGCATGATGTTGATGGACGCGTCGTGGCCGTCGAACAGCGAGGCCGCGGTGACGAAACGCACCTTGTTGACGGGACCCTTCGGTCCCTGCGCCGGACGGGCGGCGCCTGGCTGCGAACCCTTCTGCACATCGGAAAGATCGGTCATTGTCTCCACCTGGTTCGGTGTTCGGGCCTTCCGCAGGGTCTGGCGCGGCGGCCGCTCTGGTGGCGGCTCGGCTCGCGATGCGGGCAATCTGGCTGGCGCCGGCACTGCCGCTTGATTATATGACGTTAACGTTAACGGCAATCAAGCGACACAGGCATTGCCCGCCGTGCCGCCCAGGCGACCATGGTGGCTATCGTCGCACAGTTGGCGGCGAATGTGCCGGTACAGTCGGGGGGAGGTTCGGGGGGAGGTTCGGGGGGAGGACCGGGGGGAGGCGAGACACCGGGCATGGCGGCGATGGCCGCCGGAGCCGGCGCAATGGCGGCCTGCGCCGGACGGGCGGTCCGGGCGCAAGCCTGGCTGCTCTGCGTATGCAGCGCGCCTGGCTGGCGATCAACTCGCCGCCGGCGCACGGTCAGGTCACATCCCGGGTTCCGGGCACTGCGTGAAGGCGCGCCGCTGTCCCAGCCGATGCCCCAGCGCACGCGCCATCCCGCCCAGCCAGCGCCACGACAGCGGCGCCGGGTTCTCGGCCAGCGTGAAGCGCGCGCCCTCGCTCTCGCCGGAGAGCCATACCATGGCGCCGGCCGGCAGCGCGCAGGTGGCGCCGGGCAGCAGCCAGATATCCGCATGATGGCCTTCCACGGTCAGCCACAGGCGCCCTTCGATCGCCTTGACGGTTTGCCCTTCGCGGGCGCGCCAGCCCACCGGCCGGCCGGGTTCATCCAGTTCGAAGATTCGTAGTTCACGCATTTTGCCGCTCCTGTCTCTGCATTGCGGTGTGCTCCGGGCCCTGCCGGCACCACCGATGGGGCCGGCGCGGGTACCTCCTCCGCATGCCTTCTATTATTCACGGCGGCAACTACAATCACATGAACAGTTGTGAACAGTTTTCCATGCACTGTTCAGTAGTTTTTCCTGACACTTCGATGGCTGGGGCCGCGCCCCGGCGCCCCGACACCATGAAGCTGACCCTCGTCCCCTCCACCGGCGTGCCCATCACCGACCAGATCGTCAACGAGGTCAAAAGCTGGATCAGTTCGAGCGACGCGCGGCCCGGCGCGCGCCTGCCGTCGATCCGTCAGATGGCGGCGGAACATGGCATCAGCCGCTTCCCGGTGATCGAGGCCTATGACCGGCTGGTGTCGCAAGGCCTGCTCGATTCGCGCCACGGCTCGGGCTTTTTCGTCGCCGACAGCCCGTTGCTGGCGCGCGCGGCCAACGGCTGGTCCGACCCGAGCCTGGCGGAGGACCTGTCGGACCATATCCTGGAGCAGTTCAACCACCCGAGCACCATGCTCAAGCTGGCCGGCGGCTTCATGCCGGAGCACTGGCGCGACCTCGAGGGCCTGACCCAGGCCATCCGCCAGGTTTCACGCACGGAGGTGGCCAGCGTGATCCACTACGCCACGCCGATGGGCCTGCCGGAGCTGCGCCAGCATGTGCTCACGCGCGTGCGGCAGCTCGGCATCACGGCGGAGCTGCCGCAGGTGCTGATCACCAGCGGCGCCAGCCAGGCGCTGGACCTGGTGGTGCGCCGCCTGCTCAAGCCGGGCGACACGGTATTCGTGGAGGATCCCGGCTACTACAACCTGTTCGGGCTGCTGCGCCTGCAGGGCGTGCGCCTGGTGGGCGTGCCGCACACCGCCAACGGCCCCGACCCGGACGCCACCGAGGCCTTGCTGCGCGAGCACAAGCCCAAGCTGTTCTTCACCAACAGCGTGCTGCAGAACCCCACCGGCTCGACGCTGGCGCCGCCGGTGGCGTTCCGCCTGCTGGAGCTGGCGCGGCGGCATGGCTTCCGCTTCGTCGAGGACGACATCTTCTCGGACTTCCAGACCCACTACACCGACCGCCTCGCCACGCTCGACCAGCTCGAGCACGTGATCTATATCGGCGGCTTCTCCAAGACCGTGTCCGCCTCGCTGCGCATTGGCTACCTGGTGGCCGACAAGGCGCTGGTCAAGGATCTGGTGGATGTGAAGGTGCTGACCAGCGTGGCCGGCTCGCACTTCGCCGAAGCCGTGACGGCGGCGCTGCTCGAGCGCGGTGCCTACCGCAAGTACATGGAGCGCCTGCGCCTGCGCGTGCGCCAGGCCACCGCGGGCGCGGTGCGGCGGCTCCACGGCGCGGGCTGGGAGGTGTATTGCGAACCCGCGGGCGGCAACTTCCTGTGGGCGCGCACGCGCGGCGTGGAAGATTCGCGCGAACTGGTGACGCTGGCCGAGCGGCATGGCGTGACCCTGGCGCCGGGCAACTACTTCCGCCCCGGCGGCGAGACCTCGCCCTGGATCCGCATCAACTCGGCGTTCGTGGAGGAGCCGCGCGCGCTGGCCTTCCTGCAGGAGGCCGGCGCGCTCGAGAAATAGGGCGGAACGCCCCTGCCCCGCCAGCCATCAAGCGGCGGCGACGGCGGCGGCCCCGAGGTTTACTTCGCATGCGAAACATATATACTTCGCATGCGAACATTATCTCAGGAGACCGAAGTGATTCCGCAACTCGAAACCGACCTCGCCGGCGGCGTGCTCACGCTGACCATCTCGCGTACCGACAAGAAGAATGCGCTGTCCAACGCCATGTACTGCGCACTCGCCGATGCCATCGAAGGCGCACCGGGTGACCCGGAGGTCCGCGTCATCGTCATCCGTGCCGCCGGCGACACATTCAGCGCAGGCAACGACGTCAGTGAATTCGCCGCCCAGGCCGCCGGCGACGGCCCCGCCGAGCGGCATGTGCACCGCTTCCTGCGCAGCCTTGCCACCACCAGCTTGCCGCTGATCGCCGCCGTACAGGGCAAGGCGGTCGGCGTCGGCACCACCATGCTGCTGCATTGCGACTATGTGCTGCTGGCCGACGATGCCCAGCTGATCACGCCGTTCATCAACCTGGCGCTCGTGCCGGAAGCCGCGTCGAGCTTGCTGATGCCGCTGCGGGTGGGCCATGCCCGCGCGTTCGAGATGTTCGCGCTCGGCGAACCGGTCGCGGCCACGCAGGCGCTGGCCTGGGGCATCGCCAACCGGACCGTGCCGGCAGGCCAGTTGCATGCCGAGGCGGCGGCAATGGCCGGGCGTATCGCCGCGAAGCCATCCGGCGCGCTCCAGGCCATGAAGCGGCTGATGCGCAACGGGCAGGCGCTGGTTGCGCAGATGGATGCGGAGAGCGCCTGCTTCGAGGAGCGCCTGATGAGCGCGGAAGCGAAGGAAGCCTTTGCGGCCTTCGCACAGCGCCGGCCCGCGGATTTCTCGCGGGTGACACGCACCTAGGCCACGTTCAGGCCAGATTCAGGGCGCACGCCGGCTGCGCCCTGAATGCCTGGGTACCGCCGCGGCTCAGTCCTCGACTGCGGGGAATTTATCCTGCAGGCTCTGCAGCCAGCGCGCGACGACAGCCATTTCCGCTTCGCTGAAGCCATCGGACAGCCGGGCGTTCAGCTCCACCAGGCCCGCCTTCGAGCGGCCATGCGCGGCGCGGCCCGCCGGTGTCAGCCAGACGCGCGAAGCACGGCCGTCGGCGGCATCGGCCCGACGCTCCACCAGGCCCGCCACGGCCATCCTGTCCACCAGGCCGCTCATCCCGGGCGCGCCCATGTCGAGCGCGGCGGCCGCTTCGCTCATCAGCACGCCGTTGTTCTTGCCCAGGAAGAACAGCAATCCCGCCTGCGCGGCGGTCACGCCGCCGAGCGCCGTGCGCGCCTGCGTCCAGCGCTGCAGCCGCCGCTGGCCGACGTTCAGCAGGTAGACCAGCCGCCGTTCCGAATCGTCCTTCAACTTGTCGTCTCCGAATCCGTGGTTGCACATGAGCGTGCGCGAAGCGCTTCGCATGCGAACCTTATCACGCCCGCAGGTGCCCGGACTCGCCGATGCCCGCGCCTGCGAAGCATTGCGGCGCCGGCCCTCAGCCGCCGTGCAACACGGCGTTGCGGCGCGCGTAGAGGAAGTAGATGGCCAGGCCCAGTACCAGCCAGGCCAGGAAAGCGATCCAGGTCAGTGCCTGCAGGTGGGCCATCAGGAACAGGCAGAAGCCCACCGACAGCAGCGGCACCACCGGCACGCCCGGGCAGCGGAAGGCGCGCGGCAGTTCGGGCCGGGTCTTGCGCAGCACCAGCACCGCCACCGAGATCAGCGTGAAGGCCGACAGGGTGCCGATATTGATCAGCTCCGCCAGCACGTTGAGCGGCACGAAGGCGGCGATCGCCGCGAACACGATGCCCACGGTCCAGGTAGCGAAGAACGGCGTGGCATGCACCGGATGCACCCTGGACAGCCGCTCCGGCAGCAGGCCGTCGCGCGACATGGCGAAGATGATGCGGGTCTGGCCGAAGGTCATCACCAGGATCACCGTGGTCATGCCCAGGATCGCACCCAGGTCGACGAAGCCGGCTACCCAGTTCTGCCCGGCGTACTGCAGCGCCAGCGAGACCGGGTGATCGACGCCGGCAAACTTGGCGAACGGCACGATGCCGGTCATGATCGCCGCCACCGTCACGTACAGCACGGTGCAGACCGCCAGCGAGCCGATGATGCCGATGGGCAGGTCGCGGCGCGGGTTGCGCACTTCCTCGGCGGCGGAGGTCACCGCGTCGAAGCCGATAAAGGCAAAGAACACCAGCGCCGCCGCGTTGAAGATGCCGTCGAGGCCGAACGGCGCGAACGGATGCCAGTTGGCTGGCTTCACATGCCACACGCCCACCGCGATGAACAGCAGCACCACCGCAATCTTGATGGCCACCATCACATTGTTGAGCCGCGCCGATTCGCGCACGCCGTACGACACCACCCAGGTGATCGCCAGCATGATCACCGCGGCCGGCAGGTTGAACAGCGTCTCCACGCCCGGCACCGCACCCGGCGCGGCGCTCAGCGCCGCCGGCAGGTGGATGCCGAAGCCGCCCATCAGCGACTGGAAATACCCCGACCATCCCACCGACACCGCCGAGGTGGCCAGGCCATATTCGAGCAGCAGGTCCCAGCCGATCATCCACGCCACGATCTCGCCGAGCGTGGCGTAGCTGTAGGTGTAGATGGAACCGGAGACGGGGATCGCGGACGCGAACTCGGCGTAGCACAGCGCGGCAAACCCGCACGCCAGCGCGGCGATGACGAAGGAGACCGTCAGGGCGGGCCCGGCGGTCAGCGCGCCGGTGCCGGTCAGCACGAAGATGCCGGTGCCGATGATGGCGCCGATGCCCATCATGATCAGGTCGACGGGGCCCAGCACTTTCTTCAGGCCGTCGTCGCGCGCGGCGGCCAGCATGGCCTCGATGTTCTTGGTGCGGAACAGACTCATGGCGGGCACTCCTGGCGCTTCTCGGCTCTGAAAAGCGGCGTAGTTTACCTTGGCCTCCGTGCGCGGACGTCACTTCGCGCGGTGCCGCCGTATCCGGGCTGCCGCGGCACCGCGCTTGCCCGCCACCAGCCGGAAAACAAAAAAGCACGGGCGCAAACCCGTGCTTTCCTTGTCACCCGGCAACAGCCCGGGGACTACTTCGCCACCGGCATGGTGAACTCCGCGCCCTTGGCGATGCTGTCCGGCCAGCGCTGCATGACGCTCTTGTAGCGCGTGTAGAAGCGGATGCCTTCCTCGCCGTAGGCATGGTGGTCGCCGAACAGCGAGCGCTTCCAGCCGCCGAACGAGTGCCACGCCATCGGCACCGGGATCGGCACGTTGATGCCGACCATGCCCACCTGGATCTGGCGCGAGAACGCGCGCGCCACGCCGCCGTCGCTGGTGTAGCAGGACACGCCGTTGCCGTACTCGTGCGCGTTGATCAGGTCCACCGCCTGGGCAAAGTCGTGCACGCGCACCACCGACAGTACCGGGCCGAAGATCTCTTCCTTGTAGATGGTCATGTCCGGCGTGACGTGGTCGAACAGCGTGCCGCCCACGTAGAAGCCTTCCTCATGGCCCTCGACCTTGTGGCCGCGGCCGTCGGTCACCAGCGTGGCGCCTTCTTCCACGCCGCGGGCGATATAGCCTTCCACCTTGGCCTTGTGGGCGGCGGTCACCAGCGGGCCCATCTCGGCATCGGCTTCCATGCCGTTGCGGATCTTCAGCGCCTGCGCGCGTTCGGCCAGGCGCGGCACCAGCTGGTCGGCCACCTCGCCCACCGCCACGGCGACCGAGATCGCCATGCAGCGTTCGCCGGCCGAGCCGTAGGCGGCGCCGATCAGCGCGTCCACGGCCTGGTCCAGGTCGGCGTCGGGCATCACCACGAGGTGGTTCTTGGCGCCGCCCAGGGCCTGCACGCGCTTGCCGTGCTTCGTGCCTTCGGTATAGATGTACTCGGCGATCGGCGTGGAGCCGACGAACGACAGCGCCTGCACGTCCTTGTGCGCGAGCAGCGCGTCAACGGCTTCCTTGCCGCCCTGCACCACGTTGAACACGCCGTCGGGCAGGCCGGCCTGCTTGAGCAGGTCGGCGATCAGCAGCGAGGGCGAGGGGTCGCGCTCGCTCGGCTTGAGCACGAAGGTGTTGCCGCAGGCCAGCGCCACCGGGAACATCCACATCGGCACCATCACCGGGAAGTTGAACGGCGTGATGCCGGCCACCACGCCCAGCGGCTGGCGCAGGTTCCAGTTGTCGATGCCGCCGCCGATGTTGTCGGTGAAATCGGTCTTGAGCAGGTTGGGGATGCCGCAGGCGAATTCCACCACTTCGATGCCGCGCGTGACTTCGCCCTTGGCGTCGGAGAACACCTTGCCGTGCTCGCGCGTGATCAGCGCGGCCAGGTCGTCATGGTGGCGGTCCAGCAGTTCCTTGAACTTGAACAGGATGCGCGCGCGCTTGAGCGGCGCGGTCTCGGACCAGGCCGGGAAGGCAGCGTGCGCGGCCGCCACCGCGGCGGCCACGTCCTGCGCGGTGCCGAGCGCCACGCGGCCGGCCACGGCGCCGGTGGCCGGGTTGAAGACGTCGGCGAAGCGGCCCGACGAACCGGCGCGCGCGATGCCGCCGATGTAATGCTGGATGTCGGCGATCTGCCGGTTTTCTGCGATGTTCACGTCAGTATTCCTTGTCTTGCCGCCGCGGATCCTTGCAGGCATCCGCGGCGATTTGCCGTTACTGCACGTCCTGCAGGACCTGCTTCACGGTATCGAACATGTGGCCGATCTGCTCTTCCGTGATGATCAGCGGCGGCGAGAAGGCCAGGATGTCGCCGGTGTAGCGCACCAGCACGCCGCGCTCCAGGCATTTGAGGAAGGCTTCGTAGCCGCGCGCGCCGGGCTGGCCCGGACGCGGCTCGAGCTCGATGCCGGCCACCAGGCCGAGGTTGCGGATGTCCTTGACATGCGGCGCGCCACGCACGCCGTGCACCGCGGTCTCGAAAACCGGAGCCAGGTCGGCGGCGCGGCCGAACAGGTTCTCGCGCTTGTAGAGGTCCAGCGTGGCGATGGCCGCGGCTGCCGCCAGCGGGTGGCCCGAGTAGGTGTAGCCGTGCAGGAACTCGATCGCGCCCGGCGCGGCGGAGTTGACCACGGTGTCATGCACTTCGCGCTTGACCGCCACCGCGCCCATCGGCACGGCTGCGTTGTTGATGGCCTTGGCCATCGTGATCAGGTCCGGCGTGACCTTGAAGCGCTCGGCCGCGGTAGCGGCGCCCAGGCGGCCGAAGGCGGTGATGACTTCGTCGAAGATCAGCAGGATGCCGTGGCGGCTGGTGATCTCGCGCAGCTTTTCCAGATAGCCCGCCGGCGGCACCAGCACGCCGGCCGAACCGGCCAGGGGCTCGACGATCACGGCCGCCACGTTGGACGGATCGTGCAGCGCCAGGATGCGCTCCAGGTCTTCGGCCAGGTGCGCGCCCCATTGCGGCTGGCCCTTGGAATAGGCCGCCTCGGCAATATTGAGCGTGGCCGGCAGGTGGTCGGTGCCGGGCATCAGGTTGGCCGCGAAGGCCTTGCGGTTCGGGCCGATGCCGCCAACCGCCATGCCGCCGAAGCCCACGCCGTGATAGCCGCGCTCACGGCCGATGAAGCGGGTGCGCTGGCCTTCGCCGCGCGCACGGTGGTAGGCCAGCGCGATCTTCAGCGCGGTGTCGACCGATTCCGAACCCGAGTTGGTGAAGAAGATGCGGTCGAGGCCGGACGGCATGATCGCGGCCACCTTGGTGGCGGCCTCGAAGGTCAGCGGATGGCTCATCTGGAACGGCGGCGCGTAGTCCAGCGTCTGCACCTGGCGCGTGATCGCTTCGGTGATCTCCGTGCGGCAGTGGCCGGCGGCCACGCACCACAGGCCGGCACACCCGTCGAGGACCTGGCGGCCGTCGTGCGTGGTGTAGTACATGCCGCTGGCCGAGGCGAGCAGGCGCGGCGCCGCCTTGTACTGGCGGTTGGCGGTAAACGGCATCCACAGGGCATCGAGATCGGGGATCACGGTCTTGGCGGCATCCATACGTTCCTCCTCAGGGGGTTCGTCTTGGGCGGCGGCGATCGGCGCCGCGCCCGGTTTATTTCGCTGGGCATCCCGGCATTGCCTTGGGCACTGCCGGTGAATGTGGCCACTGTAGCGGGAGGCCCTCCCATAAAGAATATACGGTCGACAAAACATCGCCTGACCGTACAGGTTCGACTATAACAACCGTACAGATCAGGAACGAGGCGGTTTGCCGGGCCGCATCGCCGGCGGGTGTGCCATGGCGCGGTGCGGCATGGAAAGCCGCGCCCGCAGCGGGATTCCGCTGCATTGCCACATGGAACGCGAGAAAGATCTCGCTTCCCGCCCAGCGCGCCGCGCGATTAAACTGTACAGGTCCAACCCACCACGCGTGATGCATGCTTAACCTGGAACTCGTGCGCGGCCGCCGTAGCGGCGACACCCTGACCGAACAGATCGTGGCCGGCATCGCCAGCCTGGTCGAGCGCCGCGTGCTGCGCGCCGGCGTGGCGCTGCCGTCGGTGCGGCGCTTCGCCCGGCAGCATGGCGTGAGCACCTTCACCGTGGCCGAGGCCTACGGCCGCCTGACCGCGCTGGGCTACCTGAGCGCGCGGGTGGGCTCGGGCTACACGGTGGCGCATCGGCATGCCCCCGCCGGCCAGGCCCCTGCCGCGCGCTGGGAGGCGCCCGGGCTGAATGCCGCGTGGCTGCTGTCCGATGTGTTCGCCGATCATTCGGTGCCGATCAAGGCGGGCGCGGGCTGGCTGCCAGGCGACTGGCTCAACGAAGAGGGACTGCACCAGGCCATGCGCGCCGCCGCGCGCGTGCCCGCCGCGCAGGTGTCCGGCTATGGCCATCCGTACGGCTTTGCCGCGCTGCGCGAGCATATCGCCGCCGGCCTCAGCCAGTACGGCATGCCGGTGCAGGCCCAGCAGGTCGTGCTGACGCAGGGCGCCACGCAGGCGCTGGACCTGGTGGTGCGCACGCTGCTGCGTCCCGGCGATACGGTGCTGGTGGAGGATCCCTGCTACTGCAACCTGCTGCAGATCCTGCGCGTGGCGGGCCTGCAGGTGATCGGCGTGCGCCGCACCGCCGCGGGGCTCGACACCGACGCCCTCGACCACGCCATCCGCACCCATGCGCCGCGCGCGCTGTTCGTCAACACGGTGCTGCAGAACCCCACCGGCGGCACGCTCACCAGCATGAACGCGCACCGCGTGCTGCAGCTGGCCGAGCAATACCGCCTGCTGGTGGTGGAAGACGATATCTACCGCGAGCTGGCGCCGGCCGGCTCACCGATGCTGGCGGCCATGGACGGCCTCTCGCACGTGATCTACGTCAACGGCTTCTCCAAGACCATCACGCCGTCGCTGCGGGTGGGCTACCTGGCCGCCAGCCCGGAGCTGGCCAAGGCGCTGGCGCGTACCAAGATGGCGGTGGGGCTGACGTCGTCGGAAGTGACCGAACGGCTGGTGTACTCGGTGCTGACCAGCGGCCACTACGGCCGCCACGTGGCGGCGCTGGCCGAGCGGCTGCGCGGCCAGCAGGACCGCATCACGGACAAGATGGAGGCGCACGGGCTGGAAGTGCTGCTGCGCCCGGAAGGCGGGATGTTTGCCTGGGCGCGCGTGCGCGCCGACGAAAGCGGCGGCGAGGCCGCGCTGTCCGGCAACCGGCTGGCCACGCAGGCGCTGGAGCATGGCATCTGGCTGGCGCCGGGTTCGTATTTCGTGCCGGAGGAAGGGGATTCGCCGTGGATCCGCTTCAATGTGGCAACGAGCGATGCGCCAGCGCTGTGGCGCTTCTTCGATGCGCTGCGTGGCGTGCAAAGCCCGGCCACGCCGCCAGGGAGCGCCGAGGGCATCGGGCGCGGTGCGCGCAACGCGCGAGCGGGGCTGGCGCGGCTGGCCTGAGTGTCAGGCCGGCCCGGCCGCGGGTCGCGCCGCGGCCGCCGGGGCGCCGCAAGCGCGATCAGAAGCGATAGCGCACGTAGCCCGTGTAGAAACCACTGCCCGGATTGGGCTGCTTGATGCCGGCGTTGGAGACGTGCTGGTAGCGGAAGCCGGCTTCATAGGCGGTCCTGGGACCGAAAGCCACGCCCAGGCCAAGCATGTCGGAGAACTGGAACAGGCTGCCGGAGCGGTGCTCTTCCGAGGTGTACTTGCTGCTCATCATGCGCACGCCGACCGACGCTTCGAGGAACGGTACCCAGGCGCCGCCGCGCTTTTCCAGGCGCCAGATCGGCGAGAAGC
Source organism: Cupriavidus sp. 2TAF22 (assembly GCF_052115045.1). NCBI lineage: Bacteria > Pseudomonadati > Pseudomonadota > Betaproteobacteria > Burkholderiales > Burkholderiaceae > Cupriavidus > Cupriavidus sp. 2TAF22. Next base: position 123,866 of record NZ_JBFRFX010000017.1, on the reverse strand, counting down.
CGAACTCGGTCACGTTATGGTGGTTGGTGCCGCTCAGGGTGTTCCATTCGGCCAGTTCGGCCTCCCACTGCAACTTGAACAGCCAGCCCTGCGGGTTGCCCCAGTTGAAGCCGGAATCCCAGTTCACGCCGACTTCGTACTTGTTGATGTTGTGGCCCGGATCACGGCCGAAGGCAAAGTGGACGGCGGGGTCGGCGTACGCGGACGCGCAGGCGCCGAAAGCGGCAACGGCGGCAAGCGCCTTGAATTGCGATGCGAACCGGCGGGCAAGGCCGGTCTTCTTCTGATTGGTCATGAGCATGGTGGGTGGTATTTACCGCGAAGAGTGGCAAGTCCTAGCGAAAACCTTGCCACCTCTCCCGCGGCAAGGCCGACCACCCGTACTCAGGACCAGAGACGTTCCACCACCAAGCCCGCGGTCACGGCGATCGCAAGCCAGGTGCCAATACATCCGGCAATAAAACGGTAAGTCATGGTCAAATTCCGCAACAAACGCCTGTCGCCAGGCGAATAATTCCGGAATTATACATCCATTCATGAATGTATGTTGGACGCCGGTCGACCACTCCGGCTAGGGCTCGTCGTACTGGTGAGCGATTATGCACCTCCGGGCTGCATCCTGCTCGGCCCATCCCGGTCCCTGTTGCCGTGCCGCGTCAGGGAGCGCATCCGCCCGCACCAGGCTGGCAGACGCCGACGGCGGCAGCGGCCTGCCGAGCAAATTGCCCCGGGCGGCGTCGCAGGCTTCCTCGGCCGGAAGTCGATTTTGCGCTCCAACATCCACTTCATCAGCGGGGCTGCTCAGGCCCGGCGGGCGCGCCTGCGCGATCACCCCGCGCAATCACCGCGCGGCCGGGCGGGGCGACAAGGGACCGGTCGAGGCCTACGCCACGGTGGCGTAGGCGAGCGTCTTCGGCGTCTTCACGATGACCTCGGGCCGCTCGCCCACCACCACGGTGTCGTCGAGGCGGAAGCCGCCGAGGCCATACACGTAGATGCCGGGTTCGGCCGAATAGACCTCGCCCGCCAGCAACGGCCGCGTGTTGAAGGCCATGTCCTCCGGATACTCGTGCAGCATCAGCCCGACCGCGTGCCCGGTGCGGTGGAAGATGTATTCGCCCAGGCCGGCGCGCTCGATCACCGCCTGCGCGGCAGCGTCCATGTCGCACACGCGGCGCCCGCTTACCGCGGCAGCCACCGCCGCATCGGTGGCTTCGGCGGCCACCTGGTAGCAATGCGCCTGCCGCTCGCCGGGCTTGCCGCAGAACCAGGTGCGCTCGTTCTCCACGTAGTAGCCGTTCAGGCGTGGCAGGATCAGGTTGACGATGGTATCGCCGGATGCGATGCGCGCCCCGCACGACGCGCCGTCGCCGTGGGGCGAGGCCGAGGCGGCGCCGGTCAGCGTCCAGCACTTGAGGATCTCGAAATCCTCGCCGGGAAAGCGGCGCGCCGCCTCTTCCACCATCAGCGCCGACATGGCATGGTCCAGCTCCTGCACCAGCCGTCCCGGCCGGATATGCTCGCGATAGCGGTCCTGCACCCAGTCCGTGAGCGCGCCTAGCGCGCGCATCACCTCCAGCTCCTCGGCATGCTTGACCCAGCGCATGCCGCGCATCTCGGCCATGGCCGGGCGCAGCACCAGCTCCGGCAGATGGCGCTGCGCCGCGGCCAGGACCGGGTGGCTTACGTCCACCGCGATGCGCGCGCCGCCGAGCCCGTGCGAGGCCAGCAGCGACGCCACCACCTCGGGCAGCTGCGGCGCCAGCGGCAGGCGCCGCGAGACGCGCGGATGCTCGGCGTAGTACGTCACATCGCGCAGCCACACCGATTCGTTCTCCGTGCTCAGCCGCATATGGTTGGTGGACAGCTCGTTCATCACCGCGAACGGCTCGCCGCTACGCGGCACGAACACGAACACGGGCCGCTCCCACGGCCACACGTCGAGCTGGAAGTTGGTGGCGAACTGGAAGAAGTCCGGGGTGCCGAACACCAGCGCGTCCACGCGCAGGCGGTCCATCAGCTGGTGCATCATGGCCATGCGGTAGTCGCGCACGGCGGTGGTGATACGGGGCATGTCTTGTCTCCTGTGTCCTGTGTCCTGCGCCCTGTGCGTCAGAGCGCGATGCCGAGCTTGCGGATGAATGGCCCCCACGCCTCGGCGTCGCGCCGCATATGGCGCTCCACTTCCGCGGGCGGGCCCTTGATGGGGTCGAGGAACTGGCTGGCCAGCTTCTCCTTGAAGGCGGGTTCGTCCAGGGCCGCGTTGATGTCGGCGTTGATCCTGCCGACCAGCGCCGCCGGCGTGCCGGCCTTGGCCACGATGGCATACCAGCCGGGCACGGCCACGTCATAGCCGAGTTCCCGGAAGGTCGGCACGTCCGGCAGCGCCGGCAGGCGCCTCTCCCCGGTCACCGCCAGCGGCACCAGCTTCTTGCCGGCGATATACGGCTGCACGCCGGCGACCACGTTCATCATCGCGGGCGTCTCGCCCGACAACAGGCTGGTCGAGCCGCCCGCGCCGTTGAACGGCACATGCTGCAGGCGGATGCCGGCGCGCTCGGCCACCAGTTCCATCGCCAGGTGGGTCGAGTTGCCGATGCCGCCCGAGGCAAAACTGATGGCGGCCGGACGCGCCTTGGCCTGGCGCACGAATTCGGCAAAGCTGGCCACGTGCAGCGACGGCGCCACCACCAGCACGAACGGCGAGCTGGCCAGCATCGCCACGCCGGCCAGGTCGCGCTGCGGCACATAGGGCAGCGACGGATACAGGAAGGGATTGAAGGCCAGGTTGGACACGCCGGCAAAGAACAGCGTGTAGCCGTCGGCCGGCTGCTGCAGCACGTAGTTGATGGCCAGCACGCCGTTGGCGCCGGGGCGGTTCTCCACCACCACGGCGCGGCCCCAGCGCTTGCCGAGCGCTTCGGCCAGCGCGCGCGCCAGCACGTCGTTGCCGCTGCCGCCGGCCTGCGGCACCACCAGCCGCACGGGGCGCTGCGGCCAGTCCTGCGCGTACGCGGGCGCGCCGCACGTCCATCCCGCGGCTGCCAGCACGGCAGCCAGCATCAGCTTGCGTCTCTTCACATCGGTCTCCTTTTTCCTCCGCGCCGCCATGGTCTTCAGGGCGGCATGCGGTTTACTGTACCACGTGGTACACGAAGAAGAGAAGACGGCCGGACGCGGGCCGCGTGCGCGCGGCAGGCAAGTGACCGGAGAGGAACCGGGCAGGAACCGGAGAGGGTGGCCGCGCCAGAAAGCAGCGCGGCGCCATCGAGGCGCCGCGTGGCATCAGGTCGTCAGGCGCTCAGGCGTCAGACGCCTGCGCGGCCCCCGGCGCATTGAGCATGCGCGCGAAATACTTGAGGGCCGCGGTGGTGCCCTTGCGGTCACCGGTGGTGACCAGGTCGAGCAGCAGGCCGCGCACCGTGGCCAGCTCGACGCGCGCGCGCAGCTTCGCCTCGCTCGCGCTCAGTCCGTGCTGTTTGTGGAAGCGCTCGCTCAGCGCGCCGATCCAGCTGCCGATCACGTCGTCCAGAAAGGCCTGGAAGCGCTCGCGATCCCGGATGGCGCGCCCGTAGATCTCGAACAGCAGCTGGATGACCGGCAGGTAGTTGTCCGCCGAGTAGCGGGCCCAGGCCAATTCGAGCGCGCGGGCCGGATCGGTCTCGGCGGTGGCCAGGCTGGCGCGCGACTCCAGTTCGGCATGGCGGATGCGGCGCAGCACGGCCTCCCAGAAGCCGTCGGCCGAGCCGAAGTAGTAGATCAGCATGCGGTGGCTGGTGCCGAGCGCCTCGGCCACGCTGCGCAGCGAGAGATCGCCGATGCCGTGCTCCAGCACATGGCGCACGGCGCCATCCAGCAGCTGGATGGCCTGGTCGCTGGTGGCGCGGCCTTCGGCGGGCTCGGCGACGGGGGTTTCGGCCGGACGGGCGGCGGTCTTGCGAGGCGGCATGGGCGGAATCGCGTGCGGTTGGCCGGCGCCTGGCCGGCGGATGAAGCCAGCGAGTGTATGCCAGCCCGGCCGATCGCGCAGCACCCGGCCGCGCGGCGTCAGCGCTCCGCCAGCAGGAACGGCAGCGTTTCTTCCAGCAGCAGTTCCGGCATTTCCTCGGCGATATAGTGGCCGCACGGCAGGCTCTTGCCCTGTACGTTGCGCGCCACCTTGCGCCATTCCTCCAGCGGCGCGAAGCAGCGGCCCACCGCGCCCTGCTCGCCCCACAAGGCCAGCATCCCGCACTCGACCTGGCGCCCGGCGGCGATGTCGGCACGATCGTGCTCGAGGTCGACCGAGGCGCTGGCCCGGTAGTCCTCGCACAGCCCGTGCGCCGCGCCGGGCTGCCTGAGGCAGCGCAGGTACTCGGCCATGGCCTCGTCGGTAAATGGCGCCAGGCCGGCGCTGCGACTGCCCATGGTGCTGCGCAGGTAGAGCGCGGGATCGGCCTCGATCAGCGTCTCGGGGAACGGCGCCGGGCGGATCAGGAAGAACCAGTGCCAGTAGGCGGTGGCGAACTGCAGGCTGGTCTGCTCGTACATGGCCAGCGTGGGCGCGATGTCCAGCGTCACCAGCCGCCGCACCGCATCGGGATGGTCCAGCGCCATGCGGTGGGCCACGCGGCCGCCGCGGTCGTGCGCCATCACCAGGAAGCGCTCGAAGCCGAGCGTGCGCATGACCGTGACCTGGTCCTGCGCCATGGCGCGCTTGCTGTAGTTGGCATGGTCGGGCAGGCCGGCGGGCTTGCCGCTGTCGCCGTAGCCGCGCAGGTCGGTGGCGACCACGGTGAAATGGCGCGCCAGCGTGGCGGCCACCCTGTGCCAGATCACATGTGTCTGCGGATGGCCATGCAACAGCAGCAGGGCCGGGCCCTGCCCGCCCACCACGGCATGGATCTCGACGTCGCCGCATTGCACGCGGCGCGGGGTGAAGCCTTCGAACACGATTCGTCCTCCTGTCGGGATCAGGTGCAGATCCGCGTAGATGCCAGTGTAAGCATTGAACCCGCCGCTATAATTTCATTCACAGACTTTCATTCGGTCTTCATTTTCAGCAATCCTGGCGCCTTGCCGCCGCCATCGACCGCCGCTCGCCACGTGGACAATTTCTCCGACCTCGCCTTCTTCGTCACCCTGGTCAAGCGCGGCAGCCTGGCCGGCGCGGCGCAGCAGTTCGGCATCACGCCATCCGCGGCCAGCAAGCGGCTGGCCGCGCTGGAGGCCCGCCTGGGCGTGCGCCTGCTCAACCGCACCACGCGCCGGCTGAGCGTGACGCAGGAAGGCGAGGCCTACCTCGAACGCGGCGCGCGCATCCTGGCCGAGCTCGAGGAGCTGGAGCAAGGCCTGGGCGGCAGCCGCGTGGCACCGCGCGGCCTGCTGCGGGTCAACGCCACGCTCGGCTTCGGCAGGCGCCACGTGGCGCCCGCGGTGGGCGCCTTCCTGCTGGCCTGCCCCGAGGTGGAGGTGCAGCTGGAACTGACCGACCGGCCGCTCAACCTGGCCGAGGCCGGCTTCGACGTGGGCATCCGCGTGGGCGACCTGCCCGATGCCCGCCTGAGCGCGCGCCCCATCGCACATAACCGCCGCCTGCTGTGCGCTTCGCCGCGCTACCTGGCCAGCCACGGCGAGCCGGCCTCGCCGCGCGAGCTGCAGCAGCACCGCTGCATCGTGATCCGCGAGAGCGACGCCACCTACGGCACCTGGCACCTGCGCTCGGCCAGCCGCCAGGAAACCGTGAAGGTGCGCGGGCCCGCCAGCACCAACGATGGCGAGGTGGCGCTAGGCTGGGCCTTGCAGGGCCACGGCATCCTGATGCGCTCGGAATGGGAGGTGGCGCCGATGCTCAGGTCAGGGCGGCTGCGCCAGGTGCTGCCCGACTGGTCGACACCGCCCGCCGATGTGTTCGCGGTCTTCCTCACGCGCGACCAGCTCACCGCCAAGGTGCGCGCCTTCGTGGACTACCTCGCGCAGCACTTCGCCGCGCACCGCGAGCCCGGCGTGCCCCACAGCGGCTGGTAGCGGTCGGTGGCGGCTGGCGGCGCTCAGCGCAGCAGCGTGATGGCCATGCCCGCCAGCCCGCAGCAGAGGATCACCGGGATCACCCCCGCCTTGAAGCGGAACAGTGCCACCGCCGCGGCCAGCCCGATCAGGGCCGAAGGCCAGTCGAAGCGGCCCTGCAGCCCGGCCGGCCACAGCACGTGCGAGGCAAAGAACACCGCCAGGTTGACGATCACCCCGACCACCGCCGCCGTGATGGCGGTCAGCGGCGCGGTGAACTTCAGGTTGCCGTGCGTGCTCTCCACGAACGGCCCGCCGAGCAGGATGAACAGAAAGGACGGCAGGAAGGTGAAGAGGGTCACCAGTGCGGCCGCCGCCACGCCCGAGGCCAGTTCGCTGCCGGCGCCAAGCACCGCGTGCGTCCAGCCGCCGACGAAGCCCACGAAGGCCACCACCATGATCAGCGGGCCGGGCGTGGTTTCTCCCAGCGCCAGCCCGTCGATCATCTGCGGCGCGGTGAGCCAGTGGAAATGCTCGACCGCGCCCTGGTTCACATAGGGCAGCACCGCATAGGCTCCGCCGAAGGTCATCAGCGCCGCCTTGGTGAAGAACCAGCCCATTTGCGTGAGCGTGCCCTGCCAGCCGTAGCGCCATGCCAGCGCGCCCAGCGCCAGCGCCCAGATCGCCAGGAAGACGCCGAGTACGCGCGCAAAGCGCGGCCAGGTGAAACTGGCATGCTCGGGCGTCGGCGTGCCGTCGTCGATCAGCGCGGGGCCGTGGCCCGCCCTGGCGGCGCCGTGCCCGCCCGCGCCAGCAAAGCGCGCAGGCGCCAGGCGCCCGCCCACATGGCCGATCAGGGCGGCGCCCACCACGATCAGCGGGAACGGCAATGCCAGCGCGAAGATGGCGACGAACGAGGCCGCCGCAATGGCCCAGAGCCAGCCGTTGCGCAGGGCGCGCGAGCCGATGCGCCATGCCGCCGACATCACGATGGCCGTCACCGCCGGCTTGATGCCGTACAAGACGCCGGCCACCGCGGGCACCTCGCCGAAGCGCAGGTAGACCCACGACAGCAGCATCAGGATCAGCAGTGACGGCAGCACGAACAGCCCGCCCRCCATCACGCCGCCCCAGGTACGGTGCATCAGCCAGCCGATATAGGTCGCCAGTTGCTGCGCCTCGGGCCCGGGCAGCACCATGCAATAGTTGAGCGCATGGAGGAAGCGAGCCTCGGAGATCCAGCGGCGCCGCTCGACCAGGTCCTCGTGCATGATGGCGATCTGCCCGGCGGGGCCGCCGAAGCTGATGAAGCCTAGCTTGAGCCAGTACCAGAAAGCCTGGCGCAGGGAAATGGGCGCCGGGGCGGCCGCGGGAGCGAGGGTGGTGGCGTGCATTGGGTTGTGTGGGGCTGTCGGGGCCTTGCACGGTGGCAGGCAGCGTGCCAACAATAGCAGATGGGCGTGACAGCCCGGGGGCAACCCCGCGCGAGGCGGCACGGGCCAACACCACGCTGCCGGCATGGACGAAGGCGGCCTGCCGCGCCGGCGCTGTTACGCTTGCGCCAATCACATCATTTCGCCACGCAGGGCAAAGCCATCATGCATACCCAGGACCTCTCCCGCTGGACCCACAGCCACGTCTTCGACACAGGCAATCGCGCCGCCGAACGCGGCACCCGCCTGGTGATGCTCATCACCGCCGCCACCATGGTGGCCGAGATCGCCGCCGGCTTGTGGTTCAATTCGATGGCGCTGCTGGCCGACGGCTGGCATATGAGCTCGCACGCGCTGGCAATCGGCCTGGCCGCCTTTGCCTACGCCGCCGCCCGCCGCTACGCCGGCGACAAGCGCTTTGCCTTCGGCGCGTGGAAGATCGAAGTGCTGGCCGGCTTTGCCAGCGCCATCGTCCTGCTCGGCGTGGCCGCGCTGATGGTGTACGGCTCGGTGGAGCGGCTGTTCAGCCCGCAGGCCATCCACTATCGCGAAGCGATGGCGGTGACCATCGTCGGGCTGCTGGTCAACCTGGCATGCGCGCTGATCCTGGGCGACGCTCACCACGGGCATGAACACGGGCATGACCATCACCACGGCCACGATCACGATCACGACCACGGTCACGGCGGTGCGCACCACCACGACCTGAACCTGCGCTCCGCCTACCTGCATGTGCTGGCCGATGCCGCCACCTCGGTACTGGCGGTGCTGGCCCTGGCCGGTGGCTGGTGGCTCGGGCTGGCCTGGCTGGACCCCGTGATGGGCCTCGTCGGCGCGGCGCTGGTCGGCCACTGGGCGCTCGGCCTGCTCAGGCAGACCGGCACCGTGCTGCTGGACCGCGAGATGGACCACCCGGTGGTGGACGAAGTGCGCGAGGTACTGGCCAGCTTCGACCAGGGACCCGAAGGCACGCGCGTGACCGACCTGCATGTGTGGCGCGTGGGCAAGCAGAAGTTCGCGGTGATTGCCAGCCTGGTGACGCACGACAATGCGCTCACGCCGGCGCAGGTCAGGGAGGCACTATCCGTGCACGAGGAGCTTGTGCATGTGACGGTGGAAATTCACCGATGCGGACATGGGGAGGATGAAAGGCTGGCGCACCGGCACGGATGAATCGGGATGCGGGCGGTTGCGGGCCCGCGAGGCCCCGATCGGCATCCGGCTGGTGGACCAGACGGCGCCCCTGGCCCTGGCGCTGGCCGACCCGGGCGGTCAGCGAGGCCGGGCGGGCCCTGCTTCGAACAGGTGGAGAAAGTGGTCGAGGATCAGCAGGTGATCCTCGAACATCTGCCCTTCCAGCGCCAGCAACTCCTGCTGCGGCAGCCAGCGCACCGCCGCCGCGTCGTCGGCGGCGTCCACCCCGGGCAGTGCATCGAGCGGCAGGTCGAAGAAGAAGGCGTGGGTCAGCGTGCGCCCGCGCTGGCTGCGCTCGGGGTGGTCGAACAGCGCCTGGCTGCGGCATGCCTGCTGCAACTCGGCCTTTGGCAGATTGAAGCGGGTTTCCTCGTCGAGCTCGCGCAGGACCGCGTCGGCCACGCGCTCGTGCTGGTCCAGAAAGCCGCCCGGCAGCGCCCATGCGCCGCGCCCGGGCTGGCCGCCGCGGCGGATCAGCAGCACATGGCCGCAGCAGCGCACCACCGCGTCCACGGTGACGAAGACCGGCGGATACGGCGCGGCCGCCCAACGGTGGCGATGGTCCTCGAGGAAGCGGTACTCAGCCAGCAGCACGGCGAAGGCCTCGCGCGCGGCGAACTCGCGCAGGAAGGCAGCGACCGGGGGCGGCAGCACGCGCTCCACGCCATCGAGCGCGCCCGCCTGTGCGAACCACTGCCCGCGCACATCGGCCGCATTGAGTTGTCCGAAGCTGGGCTGCGGCACCAGGGGCCAGCCGGGGAAGTCGTTGAGATAGCCCGAGGATGCATCCTTGAAATGCCCGAACAGCCCGACGCGCGCCTCGGCGCGCAGGCCCGGCTCCGCACCCGGGAACTCGCCCAGGAACTCGCCCAGGACCGCGCCCACGGCGGCGCGCACGGCGGCAGCCCAGCGCGGGCCCTCGTAGTAGTCGCGCACGGCCACGAAGCGCAGATCCGGCACGCGGGCAGCGTCCCATGCGGCCACCGCGGCCTCGATCATGCGGCGGCGCTCGTCGCCGGTGAACGGATTCTTTACCGTGCGCGCCCCACCTGCCGAGCCCAGCACGACGATCACCACGCGCGCCTGCGACAGCGCCTGGCGCAGCATGGCGAAGTGCCCGTCATGGAAAGGCTCGAAACGGCCGATGTACACCAGGCAGTCGAATGGCGCCGGATCCGGCTGGGCGGCGGGCGCCGTCGGCGTGGGCAAGGTCATCGGTGTTTCGTCTTCATGACATCGGACTTCATACTTCGGATATCCCGGGGCATGCGCCTACTTCAGTTCGCAGTACATGCAAAGCGGCAAGCCTTCCTGGCGCTGGAACTCGCGCGAGGCGCGCACCGCGGGCGGCAGGCGCTCGGCCGCGATCAGCGAGAATCCATAGCGGGCAAAATAGTTGGGGCAACTGGCACTGAGCAGCACCGCGCGCGTACAGCCGTTGGAGCGTGCGCGCATCAGCGCGGCGGCAACCATATGGGATGCGATGCCCCGGTCGCGGTAGGGAGGCAGCACGGCCACCGAGCGCACCACCACGGTCTCGTCATACCCCTCGGTGCCGGCGCAGCCGACGATCTTGCCGTCGAGCAAGCCAATATGGAACAGCGCCAGCGAGGGATCGAGGTCGTCGCTGGCGAGGCCACAGGATTCCAGGATTTCCGCGATTGCCGGCCAGTCGGCCGGTTGTGCTGCGCGGACACGCAGATCTCTTGTCATTGCAATTATCTATCCGCCACGCACGATGGCGGAGGTTGTCATGGATGGACTGCGTTGACTTCACACTACATGATTCGGCGGACTTGTTCCAGCCGGGAATACGGCAGGAATCGGGGCGTGCTCTTCCATGCTGTGCGAATACCGGCATGCATCACGCGTTTGGGGGACGTGAGGCGAAAGGACGTGGCGGGGAGGACTTGGGGGAAAGGAAAAAGTGCTGGCGCGGTGGCCGCTGGCGGGATGCAACGGCCACGCACGGTACACGTAGCTCGCATGGCAAACATGGCGCGCGCGGCATGCACCGGCGCGGCATCCGGCCCTGGACCTGCGCTACCGCCAGGTGCTGGAGGCGGGGGGAACGGAATCGAACCGCCGTGTACGGCTTTGCAGACCGTCGCATAACCACTCTGCCACCCCGCCGCTGTTGGAGGACGCTGCGATGCGCGTCCTCGTTCAGTGCGGGCGCAGTGTATCCGGAAACGGGAAACTCTGCACGGCACGCCTTCGGCGGGCGCGGCCGCGGGCGATCAGCGCGACAAGATCGACATGGTGATGCGGGAGATGCACACCATCCGGCCTTCGTCGTCGCGGATCTCGATGGCCCACACGTGGGTGGTACGGCCCACATGGACCGGCGTGGCCGTGCCCGTCACAAAGCCGCTGCGCACCGCGCGCACATGGTTGGCGTTGATGTCGAGCCCCACGCAGTACTGCGCCTCGTTGTCCAGGCACAGGCTGGCCGCGCAACTGCCGAGCGTCTCCGCCAGCAGCACGGAGGCACCCCCGTGCAGGATGCCATAGGGCTGCACGGTGCGACGGTCCACCGGCATGCGCGCGCTGAGAGACGCCTCGCCTACCTCGGTGAACTCGATGCCGAGCTGCGCCACGGCGGTGTCCTCGTGGCGAGCCTGGAGCGTTTCCAGCGATGGGGTCGATTTCCACAACATGCACGGTCTCCCTTGTTCGTTATCCGTTGTCGTCTGGCGCACCATTCTAAGTCAGACGCCTGCCGGACCGTGGGCATGCCCCCACGGCGAACGCAGCGTGGCCCTCAGGCCAGCGGACGCTGCCGGTAGTCGATCAGGCTCGAGCAGACAGCCAGCAGCACCGCCATCACCACGAAGAACAGCAGCGCCAGGAAGTAGGAGCCGGACCACTGCACGATCACGCCGATCAGTAGCGGCACCACCACCCCGGCCATGTTGCCGCAGAAGTTCATGATGCCGGCCAGCACGCCGGTGCGCTCCGTGCCGCCGATGAGGGCCGGCAGGCACCAGTACATCCCGCACCAGCGGATGAAGAACATGGCGGTGCAAAGCAGCACGATGACCCGGGCGGCATCGGCCGTGTAGGCCGCCGCCAGGATGCAGGCCGCCGCCACCAGCGAGGAGCCGCTGAACATGCTGCGCATCACGAGGTTGGGCGACGCGCCCGAGGATTTCCACTTGTCGCCGATATAGCCGCCGACCAGTTCCCCGACGAAGCCCGACATGAAGATCACGAACGTGGCGCCGCCCATGCTGGAGATATTGAGGCCGTGCGTCTTGTGCAGATAGCTCGGCATCCAGGTCAGCAGGCCGTAGAACACGCTCAGCACGCAGCTGTAGCCGCCGAACATGGCGAGGATGGAGCGGTCGCGCAGCAGTTCGCGCAGCGGCGGCGCGGCTGCCGTGCCGCCCTCGCGCTCGCCGTTGGCACGCGTGATGTGTTCGAGCTCGGCCGCGTTGACGCCGGGGTGATCCGCCGGATGGTTGCGGATGTAGTACCAGGCCAGCCAGCCCGCCAGCATGGTGCCGACGCCCGAGATGACGAAGGCAATGCGCCACGAGCCCAGCCATGCGATCAGGCCCGCGATGATGATGGCGCCGAGCGCGCTGCCCAGCGGCGCGCCGCCGTCGACCAGGACCGCGCCGCGCCCGCGCTCGTTGGGCGTCAGCCACGCGCCGGTCAGCTTGGCGCCGGCGGGCATGATGGGCGATTCGGCCACGCCCAGCCCCATGCGGGTAAGCAGCAGGATGACACCATTGTGGGCAGTCGCGCCCAGCGCCTGGAAGGCGCCCCAGGCCACCGTTGCCGCGGCGATGATGCCGCGCGTGTGATAGCGGTCCAGCAGCGCGCCCACGGGCACCTGCATCAGCGCGTAGGACCAGAAGAAGGCGCTGAGCACCAGGCCTTCGGCCGCGGGCGAGAGGTCGAACTCGGGTGCGATCAGGGGCAAGGCCACCGACAGCGAAGCGCGGTCGATGTAGTTGATCGCCGTCAGCAGCAGCATGATGAGGAAGATCCGCCAGCGCACGTTGCTGGGGCGGGCGGCCGCGCGCGGCTGCGCGCGCATGTCGGAGCGAATCTCGGCCGCGGCGTCGGGCACGTCGGAGGCCCCGGTGTCGAAGGCATCAACGGATTTCATGTTGTCTCGTCCTTGTGATTGTGTTTTTTGCCGCGGCCGGAGCGCGCGCGGTGGCGCCATGCCGTGCCGGCCATGGCGGATTGGCGGCAATGTAGGGCCGCGCCGGCGGCTTGCCTAATGAGAGTTCGTCATCGCCCGATAACCGGCGGCGCCGGCGCGGCACCGCGACGGACCGGCGATAAGCGCTGGTTATCCGCCAATCAGGTCTTTTCATTACCGCCGCGGTGGCGCGGTTTGTAAGGTATGGGCCGTGGATGACATCCGGCGCCGCGCACGGCGCGCCGGCATCCGGCCCACAAGCAGATCCGAAAGACTGCCACGCCCCCAGGCACGCCTGGCCGCAGCCTGCCTTCCCATGTCCATGCCCTTCGGCGCCGCCGGCGCGTCGCGGCAAACCTGTACGAGATCGCCATGAACGCATTCAACTATTACTTTCCGACCATGCTGAAGTCCGGCATCGGCCTGGCTGCGCAGGCCGGCGCCTTGCTCAAGCCGCACCTGCGCCGCAGGCTGCTGGTCGTCACCGACGCGGGGCTGGCGGGCTCCGGCCTGCTGGAGGGCTTTTTCCAGTCGCTGCGCGCCGAGGACATCGCCTACGAAGTCTTCCCGGGCGTGGAGCCGAACCCCAGCACCGCCGTGCTGGACCAGGCCGTGGCCTTCCTGAAGACGCACGAGTGCGACGCCGTGATCGGTGTGGGCGGCGGCAGCAGCATCGACACCGCCAAGGGCGTGGCCGCCATGGCCACCAACCCGGGCAGCATCCTCGACTACGAAGGCTATGACCGCCTGAAGAACGCGCCGCTGCCGGTGTTTGCCATTCCCACCACCTCGGGCACCGGCAGCGAATGCACCGCGTCCACCGTGTTCACCAACAAGGAAACCCTGTTCAAGACGGTCATCATCAGCCCGGCGCTGTTCCCCAGGCTGGCGATCCTCGACGCCAGCCTCACGCTCAAGCTGCCGCCGTCGATCACCGCCGCCACCGGGATGGATGCGCTCACGCACGCGATCGAATCCTATGTATCGAAGCAGGCCAATCCGGTCAGCCAGGCCCTGGCCATCGGCGCGATCCGCATGATCAGCGAGAACCTGCGCAAGGCCTTCTATGTCGGCTCCGACGTGGCCGCGCGGGAGAACATGCTGCTGGCTTCCTTCCTGGCGGGCGTGGCGTTCTCGCAGTCCAAGCTGGGCAATGTGCACGCCATCTCCCACACCTTCGGCGGCGTGTTCAACATCGCCCACGGCATCGCCAACGCGGCGCTGCTGCCGTACGTGCTGGCCTTCAACGCGCCGGCCTGCCCGGAGCGGCTACGCGACATCGCCATCGCCATGGGCGTGGACACCCGCGCCATGTCCGCGGAGGAGGCGGCGCGCGCGGTCGTGCAGCAAGTGGTCGGGCTGAACCAGGCGCTGGGCATCCCGGCCACCATCCGCGAACTCGGCGTCGACCTCGCCTTCCTGCCGCAGATGGTCAGCGATTCGATGCGCAGCGGCAACGTGCTGGTCAATCCCAGGCTGACCACCGCCGCGGACATCGAACGCATCATCACCAACGCCTATCACGGCGTGCTGTAGCCGCTTCGGCCACGGCGCGCGCGCCCCATTCCACCGACAACAAGGAAACTGTCCATGCATTACGAAATGCGCACCTACACCATCCAGATCGGCAAGATGCAGGAATACCTGCAGCACTTCGAGAAGGAAGGCCTGCCGGTCATCTCCCGCTACGCCACGCTGGTGGGCTGGTGGTACACCGAGATCGGCGAACTGAACCAGGTCGTGCACATCTGGGCCTATGAAAGCCTGGACGACCGCATCGAGCGCCGTGCCGCGCTGTACCGGGACCCGGACTGGCTCGAGCGCTTCGTGCCCAAGGCCTTCCCCATGCTGATCAGGCAGGAATCGAAACTGCTCAGGCCCGCGGCCTTTTCGCCCATCCGCTGACAAGACAAGGCCGCCGTCGCAGCGGGCGGGCGGCGGCCGCCACGAGGAGACACCACGATGTGCGTACACGGTTCGAACAACAATCCTGACATCAAGCAACTGCTGGAAGGCCTGCCGACCAACTGGGGCAAGTGGGGCCCGGACGACGAGGTCGGCGCGCTGAACTACCTGCAGGCCGCGCAGGTGCTGCGCGGCATCGCGGCGGTCAGGCAAGGCAAGACCTTCACGCTGCAGATCCCGATCGGCCACGAAAAGGGCGAGCCGCTGTTCCCGGGCCGCCGGCCGTCGATGCGCATGAACGTGCTGGACAAAGGGCACTACCTGGCCGGCAAGGCGCACTTCGACGGCAACGTCGAGTTCTCCGACGACGTGATCTTCATGCATGTGCAGGGCTCCACGCAGTACGACGCGCTCGGCCACGTCTGGTACGACGACAAGCTGTGGAACGGCTACGACGCCATGAGCACCATCGGCAGCATGGCGCGCGCCAGCATCGTCCCCATCGCCGAGCGCGGCGTGGCCGGCCGCGCGGTGCTCGTCGACATGGCGCGCCATCGCGGCAAGGCCGTGCTGGACAAGGGCGAGACCTTCACCCATCTCGACGTGCTGGCCGCGGCGCAGGCCCAGGGCACCACCATCGAGCCGCGCGACATCCTCATCATCCGCACCGGCTGGATCGGCTCGTTCTACGAGCGCGAGGCCGCCGAGTTCTACAGCGATTTCGTCGAGCCGGGCCTGACCTTCAGCCGCGAACTGGTGGAGTGGTTCCACGCCATGGAGATCCCCAACCTGGTGACCGACACCATGGGCAACGAGGTGACGGTGGACCCGCAATCGGGCGTCATGATCCCGCTGCACGCCGCGCTGATGCGCAATCTCGGCGTAGCCTTCGCCGAGGTCGCGCAGCTCGACGCACTGGCCGAGGATTGCGCCGCCGACGGCCAGTGGCAGTTCCTCTACACCGCGGCGCCGCTGAAGATCGTGGGCGGCACCGGCGCGCCGGTCAATCCGCTCGTCATCAAGTAGGCTGCTGCCCGCCGTCCGGCCGCCCGGCGAACAACTCGTCGATCAGCAGCCGCGCGCCGGGCGACGGAGTCGAGCCGGCGCGGCTGATCACGCCGAACGGCTCTTCCAGTGGCGGCAGCGTGACCGGCAGGCGCGCCGCCAGCCCGAAGCGCTCGCCGAACAGCGCCACTTCGCGCGGCATGACGGCAACCAGCGTGGGGTCTTCCTGCAGCATGGTGAAGGTGGTGAAGGTGGAGGCGGTCTCCAGCGGGAAGCGCGGCGCCTTGATGCCCGCGTTGGCAAGCTCGCGCTCGAGCGCCACGCGCATGGGCATGTTGACCGGATAGGCGATCCAGCTGGAGCCGCTCAGCGCCTCCAGCGCGACGCAAGCGGCGCCGGCCAGCGGATGGCCGCACGCCACCACCACCGACAGCGGCTCCTCGTCCAGGCGCAGGCAGGCGTAGGCGTCGGGCCGCCGGCTGACGCCGCTGCGGCAGATCGCCACGTCCACCCGGCCCTCGTCGACCAGATCGAGCAGGCGCGCGCTGGTGTCCTCCACCACCTCCACGGACAGGGTCGGATGCTTGCGGCGCAGCGCCGCCAGCACCCTGGTCAGCAGCGGCACCGCGCCCATGATCACGCCCACCGCGAGGTGGCCGCCGTGACCCTGCGCAATGGCGGTCATTTCTTCGCGCAAGTGCTCCAGGTCGCTGTAGATCAGCCGCGCATAGCGGATCACGCAGCGGCCCAGGTCGTTGGCCACCAGTCCCTTGGGCTGGCGTTCGAACAGCGGCATGCCCAGCAGGTTCTCGATCTCGCGCAGTACCTTGGTCGCGCCCGGCTGCGAAATGGCGATCTCGTCGGCGGCCTTGTGCAGCGACCCGTGGCGGTCGAGCTCGATCAGCAGCCGCAGCTGCTTGAGCCGCAGGCGGGAGGCGAGGATGTGCAGCGAGGGGACGGTGTGGCTCATGTGGACGGCATCGGGGAAAGAAGTGGCCACTATATCGGCTGCCGCGCCCCGCCGCTCTTGCCGGCGCATCCAGACAGTCTTGCGCCGCAGGCAAGAATCGGCCGGCCGGCTGCCCGCGTGCAAAGCGATAACGAATGCTTATCGCCCCGCGCCCAGATGTCATTGGCCCCGGGCGGGCACGGCCGCTACAGTCGACCGCCGGAGGCACGCGGTGCGGCGCACCCGCGCCCGGCGCCTTTCGCCGATCCGTTCCCCCACCTTCAGGAGACCATCGTCATGCCGGCAATGTCGGGCTACAACTACATAGGCGGCGAGCGCCGCGCGGCGGGCTCGGCCTTCCTCTACAGTGTCGATGCGGCGAGCGGCGAACGCCTGCCGCTGCGCTTCGTGGAAGCGACCCCCGGGGAGATCGACGCGGCCGCGCAGGCTGCCGCGCAGGCCTTTCCGGCATTCCGCGCGCTGGCGCCGCGGCGCCGCGCCGAATTCCTGGATGCCATCGCCGATGAGATCGATGCGCTCGGCGAGGCCTTCGTGGAGCTGGTCTGCCGCGAAACCGCCCTGCCGGCCGCCCGTATCCGCGGCGAACGCAGCCGCACCAGCAACCAGATGCGCCTGTTCGCGCAGGTACTGCGCCGCGGCGACTTCCTCGGCGCCCGCATCGATACCGCCCAGCCCGGGCGCCAGCCCCTGCCGCGGCCGGACCTGCGCCAATGCCGCACCGGCATCGGCCCGGTGGCCGTGTTCGGCGCCAGCAATTTTCCGCTGGCCTTCTCGACCGCGGGCGGCGACACCGCATCGGCGCTGGCCGCCGGCTGCCCGGTCGTGTTCAAGGCCCACATGGGCCATATGGCGACCGCGCAGGAAGTCGCGGACGCCATCCTGCGCGCGGCCCACCGGCTCGACATGCCGGCCGGCACGTTCAACATGATCTTCGGCGACCGCGTGGGCGAGCGCCTGGTCAAGCATCCCGCCATCCAGGCCGTCGGCTTCACCGGTTCGCTGCGCGGCGGGCGCGCCCTGTGCGACATGGCCGCCGCGCGGCCCCAGCCGATTCCCGTGTTCGCCGAGATGAGCAGCATCAACCCGGTGCTGCTCATGCCCCTCGCGCTGGCGCGGCGCGGCGGGCAGGTGGCGGAGGAACTGGCGGCGTCGGTCGCGCTGGGCGCCGGGCAGTTCTGCACCAACCCGGGCCTGGTGCTCGGCGTGCGCGGCGAGGCGTTCTCCGCGTTCGTGCGGCACCTGTGCGCGGCGGTCGAGGCCCAGCCTGCGCAAACCATGCTGAGCGCGGGCGGGATGGACCACTACGCGCATGGCTCGCGGGCGCTCGCGACGCACCCGCGCGTGGCGTTGCTGGCAGGCACGGCGCAGCGCGACGGCAAGGCATGCGCTCAGGTGTTCCGGGCAGATGCGGCACTGCTGCTCGAAGGCGACGCGCTGCTGCAGGAGGAAGTCTTCGGCCCCTCCACGGTGGTGGTCGAGGCCGCGGACGCGGAAGAACTAGGCCGGCTGGTCGACAGCCTGCGCGGGCAGCTCACCGCCACGCTGATCGCGGAGGACGACGAGATCGCGGATTGTGCCGCGTTGGTGGCGCGGCTCGAGCAGAAGGTGGGCCGGATTCTCGTGAACGGCTATCCGACCGGCGTGGAGGTCTGCGAAGCAATGGTGCATGGCGGCCCCTACCCGGCCACCTCGGATGCGCGCGGCACTTCGGTCGGCAGCCTGGCCATCGACCGCTACCTGCGTCCGGTCTGCTACCAGAACTTTGCCGACGCGCTGCTGCCCGAGGCACTGAAAGATGCCAATCCGCTGGGCATCAACCGGCAGGTGGACGGCGCCTGGACGCGCGCGCCGCAAGGCCCTGCCGCATAACGGGCGCGCATCGGGCCCACCTCGGCCCCACCTCGGCCCCGCCTCGGCCCCATGTCGGCACCACATCGCCCGCATGGTGGCCGCATGACGGCCGTCCTGCCCGCGCTGCCACGAGCGGCGGCGGCAGATTTTCCTGTCGCCGCCCCCGAGGGCAGCGGCCCTGGCCGGCGTTCAGCCGCACTGCCCTTCGCCGCGCGTCTTCGCGCGGTTCCAGGCCTGCCCCGCGGCGAGTCCCCCCGCCGTCGGCAGCAGCCGGTCCGATTCCTCCGCCACGCCCCTGTCGTACATCAGCAAACCCGAATCCATCATCTTGCGGATCTGCCAGCAATGCACGAACTGAGCCTTGCCTTGCGGGCCCGGCTCCGTCAGCGAAACGCTCGGCAGCAGATTGCCCCAGGGATCGCGAGACAGGCGCAGGACTGCGCCGTCGACCAATCTGCCCAGTAGCTCGCCTTGCCTCATCCCTGCTCCCTGCTTCTTGTCTTCGTGCCGGCCGCGCCGCGGTGAATCTGCGTGTTCCCGCGCAGCGACAGGCTTGCTCCCGCGGGGCGGGGACATGGTGCGCTTCGCGCGCTCTGCCGCATGTACCCGCCGCCGGGGCGCACAGTGTAGCGCGTCTGCATGGCACGGCGAAGACAACACATGCGCCGCGGTGCACGCGGCGTTGGCCGATATCAAAGTAGGAAATGCACCGACAGCAGGGGCCGGCGCCAGGGGCGATGCTGAACAGCAAGCCGGCAAGCGGGCGGCTCTGTGCCGCGCGCCGCGCCGGGGCCGAGCCGCAAACGTCAACGGGCAAGCCTTGGCCTGCCCGCTGGATGATGCCTTTAAGCCTGTCATCCGCTCGCGCATGATGAAGACATGTAGATACAGATACCTGGCGACCAGGGTGCCGGCACGCCGTGCGCGGCGTGATACCGGCCGGCGGCCCCCGGCCGCGCCGCCCTTACTCCACCGTGACCGACTTGGCCAGGTTGCGCGGCTTGTCCACGTCCGTGCCGCGGGCGCAGGCGGTGTGGTACGCCAGCAATTGCAGCGGCACCACGTGCAGGATCGGCGACAGGTCGCCGTAGTGCTCGGGCAGGCGGATCACCTGGATGCCATCGCTGGACTGGATATGCGTATCGCTGTCAGCGAACACGTACAACCGGCCGCCGCGCGCGCGCACTTCCTGGATATTGGACTTGAGCTTCTCCAGCAGGGCGTCGTTGGGCGCCACGGTCACCACCGGCATGGCCTCGGTCACCAGGGCCAGCGGGCCATGCTTGAGCTCGCCGGCGGGATAGGCCTCGGCGTGGATGTACGAGATTTCCTTGAGCTTGAGCGCGCCTTCCAGGGCGATCGGGTAGTGCAGGCCGCGGCCCAGGAACAGCGCGTTCTCGCGGCGGGCGAAGTCCTCCGACCACGAGATGATCTGCGGCTCCAGCGCCAGCACGCCGTGCAGCGCGGCCGGCAGGTGGCGCAGGTTGGCCAGCGCGGCGGCCTCGGCCCCGGCGGTGAGCTTGCCGCGCACCTTGGCCAGCGCCAGCGTCAGCATGTACAGCGCGGCGAGCTGGGTGGTGAAGGCCTTGGTGGAGGCCACGCCGATCTCGGTGCCGGCGCGGGTCAGGAAGCGCAGTTCGGTCTCGCGCACCATGGCGCTGGTGGCCACGTTGCACACCGACAGCGTGTGGGTGTGGCCGAGCGACTTGGCGTGGCGCAGCGCGGCCATGGTGTCGGCGGTCTCGCCGGACTGCGAGATCACCACCACCAGCGCGCGCGGGTTGGGCACGGTCTCGCGGTAGCGGTATTCGCTGGCGACCTCGACCTGGGTCGGGATCTTCGCCACCGACTCCAGCCAGTACTTGGCGGTGCAGCCCGAGTAGTAGCTGGTGCCGCAGGCCAGGATCAGGATGCTGTCGATCTCGCCGAACACGCCTTGCGCGCTCTCGCCGAACAGCTCCGGCGTGATCGCATCGACGCCTTCGAGCGTATCGCCCAGCGCGCGCGGCTGCTCGAAGATCTCCTTCTGCATGAAGTGGCGGTACGGGCCGAGTTCCACGGCCGCGGCGTGGGTCTCGACCACGCGCACTTCGCGCTCGACCAGGTGGTCGTGCACGTCGCGGATGGTGGCGCCCTCGCGGGTCAGCTCCACCACATCGCCTTCTTCCAGGTAGACGATGCGGTTGGCCGTGCCGGCCACGGCCAGCGCGTCCGAGGCCAGGAACGATTCGTTCTCGCCCAGCGCCACCACCAGCGGCGAGCCGGCGCGCGCGCCGACCACGCGCTCGGGATGGTCCTTGGCGAACACGGCGATGGCGTAGGCGCCATGCAGGCGCTTGGTCACCGCGCGCACCGAGCCGAACAGGTCGCCGCGCGTGGCGCTGCTGGGATAGCTGTAGGCCTGGTGGATCAGGTGGGCGACGACCTCGGTGTCGGTCTGCGACTCGAAGCCATAGCCGGCCGCACGCAGCTCTTCGCGCAGCGGCTCGTAGTTCTCGATGATGCCGTTGTGCACCAGCGCAATGGTCTCGCCCGAGAAGTGCGGGTGGGCATTGGTGGTGTCGGGCTTGCCGTGGGTGGCCCAGCGCGTATGCGCCACGCCGGTGACGCCGGCGAGGCCGGAGGCGCGGGTCTGCTCGTCCAGGTCCGCCACGCGCGACACGGTGCGGGCGCGCTCGAGCGCGCCCTCGCGCACCACGGCCACGCCACAGGAGTCATAGCCGCGATATTCGAGACGACGCAGGCCTTCGATCAGGACCGGAACGATATTGCGCGAGGAAACCGCGCCGACGATGCCACACATAACTTTCTCCCGACAGGTGCGGTCATGGCCGCGCCTGATAGATTGCGCGGTAACGGCAGCGCCGTCACCCGCGGTTTGCCAATGCCGCCGGCCATGGCGCAGGCCGGTCGGTGGCGGGGCTTATTTCTTCGCTTGCTTGACCGGGCGGTGCCAGGCGTCGAGGGTCATCTGCTTGCTGCGCGACAGCGTCAGCTTGTCGGCGGGCGCTTCCTTGGTCAACGTGGTGCCGGCGCCGATGGTGGCGCCGCGGCGCACGGTCACCGGGGCCACCAGCTGCGTATCGGAGCCGATGAAAACATCGTCCTCGATGACGGTGCGGTGCTTGTTGGCGCCGTCGTAGTTGCAGGTAATGGTGCCGGCGCCGATATTGACGCGCGAGCCGACCGTGGCGTCGCCCACGTAGGCCAGGTGGTTGGCCTTGCTGTGCGCCGCGATCTCGCTGTTCTTGACCTCGACGAAGTTGCCAATGTGCACATCCTCGCCGAGCACGGTGCCCGGGCGCAGCCGTGCGTACGGGCCGATGCGGCCTTGCGCGCCCACGCTGGCGTCTTCGAAATGGCAGAACGGCTGCAGGCGCGCGCCCGCGCCGATGGTGCTGTTGCGGATCACGCAGCTGGCGCCGATATGGGCGCCGTCTTCGAGATGCACGCGCCCTTCGAACACGCAGTTGACGTCGATGGTCACGTCGCGCCCGCAGGTGAGTTCGCCGCGGATATCGATGCGTGCGGGGTCCAGCAGCGTCACGCCGGCTTCGAGCAGGCGCTGCGCGAGGTTGCGCTGGTGGATGCGCTCCAGTTCGGCCAGCTGCACCTTGCTGTTGACGCCCAGCGTTTCCCACAATGCGACGGGTTGCGTCGCGACCACTTCCATGCCGTCGGCGACGGAGCGCTCGACCGTATCGGTCAGGTAGTACTCGCCCTGGGCGTTGTCGTTGCGCAGCGTGGACAACCAGCGGCGCAGGTGGCCGGTGGGCGCAATGATGATGCCGGTATTGATCTCGCGGATGGCGCGCTGCGCCTCAGTGGCATCTTTTTGCTCGACAATACGTACGATGCTGCCTGCCTCGCGCACGATGCGGCCGTATCCGGCGGGGTCGTCCATCTCCACGGTCAGGATGCCGAAGCGTTCCGTGCCGGCCTCGGCCACCAGGCGCTGCAGCGTGGCGGACTCGGTCAGCGGCACGTCGCCGTACAGCACCAGCGTGGGCTGGCTGTCGTCGAGCAGAGGCAGCGCCTGCGCCACGGCGTGGCCGGTGCCGAGCTGCTCGGCCTGGAGGGCGAAAGCGACGTCGGCGGCGCCCACGGCCTCGCGCACGCGCTCGGCGCCATGCCCGACCACCACGACAAGCCGCGTCGGCGACAATTTGCGGGCCGTAGCAATCACATGCGCGAGCAGCGGCTGGCCGGCAAGCGGATGCAAGACCTTGGGCAACGCGGAGTTCATGCGCTTGCCCATTCCCGCAGCGAGAATGACGATATTCACAAGGAGGGTCCTAAGTGAGTGTGTCCAAAAACCCGTTTGAAACCGCCCCCGGGACAGCCCGGGGGCCGGCAAGGCTGGCCGGCTTCGTGATCCGGATCCCGCGACAGGCGGCAAAGGCTGCCGCAACCGGGAATGGCGGGCGCGTTCAGGGCCCAAATCACGCGGAAAAGGATTCTATCATGCGGGTTTTACGCCGTTTGTCACCAATTCTCATGTCGTGGAACGAGCGCCACGGTGCCGGCCTGCGCAAGTTCGCGCTGGCCGGCGCGCTGATCGCGCTGACCGCGCTGGGCGCATGCAACGCCATGAAACTGGGCTACCAGCAGGGCGACCGGCTAGCCTTCTGGTGGGTTGACAACTATGTGGATGTGTCGGCCAGCCAGGAACCGCTGACGCGCGACGCCATTGCCCGCTTCTTCGCCTGGCACCGCAAGGACCAGTTGCCGGAAATCGCCGGCCTGCTGCGCCAGGCCAAGAGCGAAGTGCAGCAGCCGGTCACGGCAGCCGAGGTGGGCAGGATCCAGGAAGGCGCCCAGCGCCTGGCGCGCGTGGCGTTCGACCGCTCCACGCCCGACGTGGCCGACCTGCTGCTGACGCTCACGCCCGAGCAGATCGCCCGGATGGAGAAGAAGTTCGGCGAAGCCAACGCCAAGTACCGCAAGGAGTACCTGCGCCCTGACCCGGCCGCCCGCGAGGAAGCCCGCTTCGACAAGGTGATGGATTATGCCCGCCTGATCTACGGGCGCTTCTCCAGCGAGCAGGAGGCCGTCATCCGGCGCGCCATGGCGCCGGTGGTGCAGGGTGCGGAG
This sequence comes from Cupriavidus sp. 2TAF22, assembly GCF_052115045.1. Lineage (NCBI taxonomy): Bacteria > Pseudomonadati > Pseudomonadota > Betaproteobacteria > Burkholderiales > Burkholderiaceae > Cupriavidus > Cupriavidus sp. 2TAF22. Next base: position 100,270 of record NZ_JBFRFX010000017.1, on the reverse strand, counting down.
GCGCGCTACGACGAGCGGGTCAAGCGCCAGCAGGAATGGCTGGCCCTGGCCAGGCAGGTGCAGGCCACGCGTCCGCCCAAGGCCCAGGTCGTGGAGATGCTCAGGCGCTACGGCGACCACTGGCAGAACCCGCCCACGCGCGAGCGCGATGCGCGCCACGACGCCAACAACGAAGCGGGCCTGGTGCTGACGGCCTCCATTGCCAACCTGACCACGCCCGAGCAGAAGAACCACGCGGTCGAGCGCTTCCAGAAATGGATCGAGGACGCCAACGCGCTGATGCGCGAAAAACCGCCCGCCACGGCCGGCACGCAGCCGGCGCGGGCAGAGAACTAGCCGCGTCCGCTGCTCAGTCTGCGACGGCCGGCGCCGTGGCGGCCGGCGCGGACTTCTCGAAGCGCACGAATTCCAGCTTGTTCTCCTCCATCCCGCCGGCAAAGACCAGCGGCTGCTGGGAGAAGGTGGTCTCGCCGAACAGCGCGGCCTCGTCCACCTTGGCCAGCCCGGTCGCCAGGCCATTGAAATCGAACAACGCGGTATCGGCCAGGTGCGAGGGCACCACGCTGCGCAGCGCGGCAAAGATATTGTCGGTCCGGCCCGGATTCGTGCGCTCCCATTCCACCAGCATCTCCTTGACCTTCTTGCGCTGCAGGTTCTCCTGCGAGCCACACAGGTTGCACGGGATGATGGGGTACTCCATGGCGCGCGCGTAGGCGGCGATGTCCTTTTCCGGGCAGTAGGCCAGCGGACGGATCACGATGTGCTGGCCGTCGTCGGTGGCCAGCTTGGGCGGCATGGCCTTCATCTTGCCGCCGAAGAACAGGTTCAGGAAGAAGGTCTGGACGATGTCGTCGCGGTGGTGGCCCAGCGCGATCTTGTTGGCGCCCAGTTCCTTGGCGGTGCGGTAGATCACGCCGCGGCGCAGGCGCGAGCACAGCGAGCAGGTGGTCTTGCCCTCGGGCACCTTCTCCTTGACGATGGAATACGTGTCCGCGTCGACGATCACATATTCCACGCCCACCGACTTCAGGTACGCCGGCAGGATGTCCGCGGGGAAGCCCGGCTGCTTCTGATCCAGGTTCATCGCGATCAGCTTGAACTTGACCGGCGCGCGCTTCTGCAGCGCCATCAGCACCGACAGCATGGTGTACGAGTCCTTGCCGCCGGACAGGCAGACCAGCACCGTGTCGCCGTCCTCGATCATCTTGAAATCGCCGATGGCGCGGCCCGTCTGCGACTGGAGATAGGTCTCCAGGCGGAAGAAGTTCTTGGAATGCGTGGTGGCGGTCATGGCGCTCGAATCGGGGAAGGCGGGGGCGGAACGGCGTGCGATGCGGCAGTCACGTCACTTGCGTTGCTGCCGGCCGGGCCGTAGCCGGATAACCTGCCATTTTAGCTTGAGCGCCCCGGCCGCGCCGAACGCCGGCGCGCGCTTCTTGCGCGGCTGTTACTCGCTCTTGATATGGAAGACCTCGACACCGACCGAATCGCAGTCCGGGTAGACGTCCGGCTTCTCGGTCGACACGCGCACGGCGCGCACCTTGGGATGCTTGAGCATGGCGCGCGCCACGTCGTCGCACAGGGTTTCCTGCAGGTGCACGTGGCCCTGCGCCATGCGCTCGGCCACGGTATTGCGCATGAAGTCGTAGTCCACCACTTCCTGCAGCTTGTCCTCCTGGGGCGTGCTCTGCGCCAGCGGCACGAACAGGTCGATATTGATCAGCACGCGCTGTTCGCCCTTCTTCTCGAATTCGTGCACGCCGATATTGATCTGCACTTCATAGTTGCGCAGGAACATGCGGCGGCAGTCTTGCAGGCTGGGGAGTGAAAGGGCGGCGAGCATGGTCATGATGGGATGCTAAGTCTGAAAGGCGCGCGGGCTGGTTGCCGGCCTTGCGCGCCGGGGTACGTCAAAGGGTTATTCGGTCAGGAACATCACGTCGCGCGCGAGCGGCATCAGGTGCTGCCCGCCATCGACGTAAAGCGTGGTGCCGGTCACGGCGCGCGCGTCGGCCAGGTAGGCCACGGCCTGCGCGATATCTTCCGGCGTGGACGACTGGCCCAGCGGGGTCATGCAGTGCGCGCGCCGGAAGCCGGGACTGGACTGGTCGCCCGAGACCATGGTGATGCCGGGCGCCACGCCCACCACGCGCAGCTTGGGCGCCAGCGCCTGGGCCAACTGCACGGTGGCGGTCTGCAGGGCGGACTTGGACAGCGTGTACGACAGGAAATCCGGGTTGAGGTTGTCCAGCTTCTGGTCGAGCAGGTTGATCACCACGCCGGTCTGCCCGTCCGGCAACGCGCGGTGCAGCTCGCGCGACAGCAGCAGCGGCGCCGCCACGTTGGTGCGCATGTGGGTGTCGAGCGAGGCATAGGAAAAGCTGGTCGCCACGTCGTACTGGAACAGCGAGGCATTGTTGACCAGGCAGGTCGGCACGCCCAGCGCCGCGATGCAGTCGGCGACCAGCTTGCCGGTGGAGGCTTCGTCGGCCAGGTCGGCCTGCAGCACCGCGGCGCGGCGCCCGCCCGCGCGGATCTGCGCGGCCAGCGCCTCGGCCTCGGCCAGCGAACGGTGGCAGTGCACCGCCACGTCCCAGCCGCGCGCGGCCAGTTCCAGCGCGATCACGCGGCCGAGCCGGCGCGCGGCACCGGTGACGAGCGCGACGCCGCGCGCCGGGGCGGCGGTGGCAGCAGTCGCTGCGGCAGGTGCCGCGCCGGGCGCGGCGGAGTCAGGGGATACGGAGTCTGGCATTGCTACAATCGCGGTATGCACAAAGGCGCTAGTCTACCCCTTCCCCCCGCCGACGCGCTGGCCGCGTCCGCCGCGCTCAGCGCACATATCGGCCAGGCCATCGTCGACGCCGGCGGCTGGCTCGGTTTCGACCGCTATATGGCGCTTGCGCTATATGCCCCCGGCCTTGGCTACTACAGCGGCGGCGCCGCCAAGTTCGGCCGCGACGCGCGCGACGGCAGCGACTTCATCACCGCCCCCGAACTGAGTCCGTTCTTCGCGCGCACCCTGGCACGCCAGTTCGCGCCGCTGCTGGCGCAAGGCCTGTCCGAGGTACTCGAATTCGGCGCCGGCACCGGCCGCCTCGCCGCCGACCTGCTGCTGGCCCTGGAACAGGAAGGCCAGCTGCCCGAACGCTACGCCATCGTCGAACTCTCCGGCGAGCTGCGCGCGCGCCAGCAGGCCACGCTGGCCGGGCGCGCCCCGCACCTGGCCGCGCGCGTGCAATGGCTTGACACGCTGCCGGAGCATTTCGAAGGCATCGTGGTCGGCAACGAAGTACTCGACGCCATGCCGGTGCGCCTGTTCGCCCGCAGCCACGGCCGCTGGCTCGAACGCGGCGTGATCCGCCGGGAGAGCGAGGATGGCGCGGAGGCTACCGATGGCGCCGGCGCCTTCGCGTTCTCCGACCGCCCGCTGCCGGCCGACGCCCTGCCCGAAGCGCTGCACGCCATCCCCGGCGACCACGACATCGTCACCGAGACCCACGCCGAAGCCGAGGGCTTCACGCGCGCGCTGGGCGCGATGCTGGCGCGCGGCGCCGCTTTCCTGATCGACTATGGCTTCCCCGCCGCCGAGTACTATCACCCGCAGCGCATGGAAGGCACGCTGATGTGCCACTACCGCCATCATGCGCACCCGGACCCCTTCCTCTACCCCGGCCTGCAGGACATCACCGCCCACGTCAACTTCAGCGGCATCGCCCACGCCGCCGTCGACGCCGGCCTGACGGTAGCCGGTTTCGCCTCGCAGGCGCGTTTCCTGATGAACGCCGGCATCACCGAATTGCTGATGGCGCTGGACCCCAACGACACGCAAAGCTTCCTGCCCGCCGCCAATGCGGTGCAAAAGCTGTTGTCCGAGGCGGAAATGGGCGAGCTGTTCAAGGTCATCGCCCTGACCCGCGGGCTCGACGACACCTTGCCGCTGGCCGGTTTCGCGCGCGGCGACCGCAGCCACGCGCTATAGTCAGGCATCCACCCCCTCAGGCACGCACCATGCTGCGCTGGACCCTCACCATCTTCCTGGCCGTCATCTTGCTGTCGGCAGCCCTGCCCTGGCTGCAAAAGCTGGGGCTCGGGCGGCTGCCCGGCGACGTGCGGTTCCGGCTGTTCGGGCGGGATTTCATGCTGCCGTTTGCCTCCACCATCCTGCTGTCGCTGGTGGCCTTGCTGGTGGGCAAGCTGATCTAGGGACGGGAGCGGGAGGGAGCGGGGATAGCGCCGGCATGCGCCGGCCCCTGCCCCGGCCCCTGCGAGCGTCCGCTCACGCCCCCAGCGCAGTCTCCACCGCCGCCACCCGCGCCACATGCACGCGGTCGCGGATCAGCGTCGCATTCCCCGCGCATTCCCTGGCCACCGCACCCCCATCCACCGACGACGCGGCGTCGAGCGCCGCCATCAGCCGCGCGGTCTGCGGATAGCTGCGTTCCTCGAAGCCGAGACGCCCCCGGGCATCGGCCTCGCAGGCCTGCAGCACTTCGGCAAAGCGGGCGGGCTTGCGCAGCGCGTCGCAGCGCTCCAGCAAGCGCGTGAGCGCCGCGGCGCCGAAGGTGTCGGAGCGGTGGATATTGCCGTGCTCGCGCGCGACCACGACCGCGAGGTCGCGGCATTCGGTGGGCACGCGCAAGCGCTTGCAGACGGCCTCGAGCAGCGCCACGCTGCGCTGTTCGTGGCCGATATGGCGCGGCAGGATGTCTGCCGGCGTGGTGCCCTTGCCGAGGTCGTGCATCAGCGCGGCGAAGCGCACCGCCAGCGAGGCGCCCATGGCGGCAGCGGTATCGACCACCATCATCACATGCACGCCGGTATCGACTTCGGGGTGGTAGTCGGCGCGCTGCGGCACGCCCCACAGCCGGTCCAGCTCGGGCAGCAGGCGCGCCAGCGCGCCGCAGGCGCGCAGGACCTCGAACATGCGCGAGGGCTTCGCTTCCATCAGGCCGCGCGCGATTTCCTGCCACACACGCTCGGCCACCAGGGCGTCGACCTCGCCCGCTTCGACCATGCGGCGCATCAGCGCGAGCGTGTCGGCGGCCACGGTGAAATCGTGGAAGCGCGCCGCGAAGCGGGCCACGCGCAGGATGCGCACGGGGTCTTCGGCGAAGGCTTCGGAGACATGGCGGAACTGGCGCGCGGCCAGGTCGCGCTGGCCGCCGTAGGGGTCGATCACCGGGCCGGTGAGTGCGCCGTCCGCATCGACCGCGCGCGCCATGGCGTTGATGGTAAGGTCGCGCCGCACCAGGTCGTCCTCGAGCGAGACGTCCGGGGCGCAGTAGAAGGCGAAGCCCTTGTAGCCGGCCGCGGTCTTGCGCTCGGTGCGGGCCAGCGCGTATTCCTCCCTGGTCTGCGGATGGAGGAAGACCGGGAAATCCTTGCCGACCGGCTTGTAGCCCGCGGCTTCCATCCCGGCCGGGGTCGCGCCCACCACCACGTAGTCGCAGTCCTGGCTGGGCTTGCCCAGCAGGGCGTCGCGAATGGCGCCGCCTACGGCATACACCTGCATAAGCGGATCTCAGTGATTGATGACGATGGCGTCGTCGCGGTCGGGGACGAGCCGGTAGGGTTCATCGGATGCGAGGAAATCGCGCTCCTCGCGCGCGTCGGCGATCCAGGCCTGCATGGCCGGCAGCGCGAGCATGAAGTCGGCGTAGGGCTTGGCCGCATCGTCGGGCAGGTGGATGCCATAGGTGGCGAAGCGGCTGACCACCGGCGCGAAGTACGCGTCGGCGATGGTGAACGCGCCGAACAGGAAGGGGCCGCCGGCCCCGAAGCGCGCGCGCAGGTCGGACCAGATCGCGGCGATGCGGTCCACGTCGCGCTGCACGGCCACGTTCCAGCCCATGCCGGGCAGCACCGCGGTGACGTTCAGCGGCAGCTGGCTGCGCAGGTTGCCGAAGCCGGAATGCATCTCCGCGCAGACCGAGCGGGCCAGCGCGCGCGCGTTGCGCTCGGCCGGCCACAGCTGCTTCTCGGGGAAGCATTCGGCCAGGTATTCCGCGATCGACAGCGTGTCCCACACGGTGAGGTCGCCGTCGATCAGCACCGGCACCTTGCCGGTGGGCGAGTGGCGCGCGATCTCCTGCTCGAAGCCCGGCGCGAACAGGCGCACCTTGACTTCCTCGAAGGCAATGCCGGCATGGCGCATCAGCAACCACGGACGCAGCGACCAGGACGAATAGTTCTTGTTGCCGATGACGAGCTTCATCGCGGAATCCTTGCAGGAAATGGGGAAAGAGAGGCCGGGACAGCACACCAGCGAAACAGGTCATTGTAGCCAGCGGCGCCGGGCCCCTCCAAGCGAATTGCGCTCGCAGCGATGTGAAGCCAGGTCACATGCGCCGCCGGCGGCAGGACGCGGGCAGGCCACCGGCAGGCCCCGCGCGGACCTGCCGCCCGGGCCGCTTCAGCGGTAGATGCTTCGCCGCAGCACCTGCATCTGGCTCTCGTGGCCGCGGCCGGCCAGCACGTCGGTCATCACCACTTCCAGGCTGACGGGCTGGCGCAGGCCCAGCTCCGGCGCGATCTGGCCCTGCATGACATTGTCCAGCCGCATGGAATCGAGATTGTCGCGCGTCATCACCGGCGCGCCCGGCATGTGCTCGAGCACGGCTGCCTGCAGGCGCGCGAGCGCGTCGGGCAGGTGCAGGACCGGGCGCGGATGGCCGCTGGCGCGGCCGGCAAAGCGCACCAGTTCCTCCAGCGTGTAGACCTGCGGCCCGGCCAGGTCGTAGGCCCGGCCGATGGTGGCGGGCGCGGCCATGGCATTGACGAAGGCCTGGGCCACGTCCTGCACGTAGACCGGCTGGAACCTCGCCTGCGCGCAGGCCAGCGGCACCACCGGCGCGATCTGCTGCATGTGGGCGAAGAGATTGAGGAAATGATCGTCGGGACCGAAGATCACGGAGGGGCGGAAGATGGTCCAGTCCAGCTCGCTTTCGCGCACCACGCGCTCGCCGTCGCCCTTGCTGCGCAGGTACATCGACGGCCCCGCGCTGTCCGCGCCCAGCGCGCTCATGTGCAACAGCCGGCGCACGCCGGTGCTGCGGCAGGCTTCCACCACGCAGCGGGGAAGATCCACATGCGCGCCGGCGAAGGCGCCACCATAGGGCTCGGCACGCTCGCCATGGAGAATGCCGACCAGGTTGACCACGATGCCGTCGGTACCCAGCGAGCCGATGGCGGCGTTCAGGTCGGCCTCGTTGCGCACGTCCAGTTCGGTGACTTCCACGCGCGGCAGCAGCAGCAGGTGCTGGGCGTGCTCGGCGTCGCGCGTGGCGGCGACGATGCGCTCGGGGTCGAGGGGCGGCTCGGTCACACTGCCCGGTTCGAGCGGCGTGGCCGAGGCGGTGGCGACACCCGCCAGGCGCGCCACCAGGTGGCTGCCGACGAAACCGGCCCCGCCGATCACTAGGACATTGCTGGTCTGCATGGATTTCTCCGTGGCAAGGGACGACTGGCGCGCGCCCGGGATGGAGCACGCGCCGGTGACCGCACCGGCCGGCAGACCGCGCCGCCCGCGCTGCCTCAGGGCAAGGCGGTGGTGGTGATCTGCGACGGCGACACCGAGCCCAGGCGATCCTTGAGCGACTGCGGCCGGCCGCTCATCAATGCAGCATAGTACGTGGCGTTGGAGAGCACATTCTTGACGTAGGTACGCGTCTCCGAGAACGGGATGGTCTCGGCGAAGATCGCGCCCTCGACCTGGCGCGGCAGGCTCGAGCGCCAGCTCTTGGGACGGCCCGGGCCCGCGTTGTACGCGGCCGAAGCCAGCGTCCAGGAGCTGTCCAGGTCGGTAAACACCATGCTCATGTAGTTGGTGCCGAGCATGATGTTGATGTTCGGATCGCTCATCATCGAAGGCGAGAAATCCGTCATGCCGATCTTGCGCGCGACCCACTTGGCGGTGGCCGGCATCACCTGCATCAGGCCATGGGCGCCGGCGGACGAGCGCGCGTTCATGATGAAACGCGATTCCTGGCGCACCAGGCCGTAGGCCCAGGCCATGTCCAGGCCGACGTCGTCGGTGGCGCGCTGCATGATGTCGCGGTAGGGCATCAGGAAGCGCAGCGAGAAGTCGTGCTCGGCCTGGGTGCGGTCGGCGGTGTTGACGGCGCGGTCCAGCAGCTCGATGCGGCGCGCGTAGTCGGCGGCGGCCAGCAGCTGGCGGTCGGTCATGCCGCGCAGCTCCCAGTTCCACTCGCGGTTGCCCTCGAAACGCAGGTTGAGGTCATAGAGCTTCTGCGCGCGCACGAAGCCCGGGCGGCCGCGCATGGCGTTGACATCGGCGTCGGCGACCTGGGTGCGCACCGGCAGCACCGTGCGGTTGCCCAGTCCCTCGTTGGCCAGCTGGCCATAGAAATTGAACTGGCCGGCGATCGACTGGAACTGCTGCTGGGCCTCGCCGGCACGGTTGTCCGCCTTGAGCGCGCGGCCATACCAGTAGGTCCAGGCCGGGTCCTTGGCGCGCAGCTCGGGGCGCATCAGTTCCACCGCCAGGCGCACCTGCTTCCAGTCGCCCTGGCGCAGCGCGGCACGCACGCGCCATTCCTGGGTCTCGTCGGACAGCCACTGGTTGCCGCCCAGGTCCATCTGGCGGCTGTAGTAGCCGGCCGCCTCGGGCGCCAGCTTCTTGGCGGCGAACTGGCCGATCACGCCCCAGCCCGCGCCCTGCTCGTCGCGCGACAGGCCGCCGGCGCTGGCGTTCAGGTAGGCCGCCGCCTGCGAGGGATCGTTGCGCGCCATCTTGACCACCGTGGCCAGTGTGTTGCTGTCGCCGCGCGCGTCGGGGACCGCGGCGGCAATGCGCCCCGCCAGCGTCACAAAATTCTGCTCGAGCGCCTGGCGTGCCTGGAAGGCCACGTCGCTGGGCTCGATCTGCCGGCTCTGCGCCAGGTAAGCGATCAGGTCGACGCAGCCTTCGCCGAAGTACTTGGGATCGCTGAGCACGGCGCGCGCATCGGCCGCCACGTTCTGGCCCTTGAGCGCGCGCGACAGCAGCGCATAGCACTCCACCTGGGTGTCGTCCTTGAGCACGAACTGCGGGTACTCGGCGTCGAAATTGGCCCAGTCGCGCTTCTTGCCCAGCACCAGCAGCCAGTCGTTGCGCATGCGGTCGGCAATGGCCTCGCCCTTGTAGCGCTGCAGGAAGGCGCGCACCTGGTCGTCCGGCGCGTCGATGCGGGCCAGGCCGCTGGCGTCGAACATCTGCGGCTTGATGCGGAAATACTCGACGTACGACGGGATCGGGTAGTCCACCAGCGTGGCCGAGATGGCATCGGTGCGCACCACGTCGTTCTTGCGGGCGGCCTCGCGCAGTGCCACGAAAGCGTCGTCGGGATTGCTCGGGATGCTCAGCGAGGGCGCCTGGGACTGGACCTGCGGCGACGGGCGCTTTTGTGCAAATACCGGCGTGGCAAGCAGCGCGCACGCGATCGCCGTCAGGGCGGCCTTGGCCGCACGCTGCGGATATACTCCCTTCGGCATTCTTAGCTTCCTTGTTGTGACGGCCGGACGGCATCGCCTTCTCGGAGCGCGCCTTTTCCGACCGTGCAATATTTGGTCAACAGCAGACATTATCCCACGCAGCCATGCCCAGCGACGAGCATCGCAACCGCTCCGGCGAGGAACGCAACGCCCTGCGGCAGCGCCTGCTGGCGCTGCGCGCCGCCCTGCCCGCGCGCGCCCGCGCCGACGCCGCCATCGAAGCCGCGCTGGCCACGCTGCTGGAACGCCAGGCAGCGGTGCGGCGCCTCGGTTTCTACTGGCCGATCCAGCACGAGTTCGACGCACGCCCCGCGGTAACGCGCTGGCTGGCCGCCGCGCCCGGCCGCCAGGCGGCCCTGCCGGTGGTCAGCCGCCCCGGCGCGCCGCTCGACTTCCACCTGTGGGAACCCGGCACCGCGATGGCCACTGGACGCTACGGCATCCCGGTCCCCGACGGCACGCCGGCCGTGGTGCCGGACGCGCTGCTGATTCCTTGTGTCGGTTTCAGCTCCGATAAGTTCCGCTTGGGATATGGCGGGGGCTTCTATGACCGCACGTTGGCGGCGCTGGCTGCCGCTGGCGGTACACCGCCGGTGGCGATTGGCATCGGGTTCGAGGCTTGCCGGATCGGGCTCCTGGCGGAGGGGCATGATGTGGGGATGGATTGGGTGGTTAGTGAGGGGGGGATTTTTTGACGCATGGGAGTGCGCCTGTGTCTGTGGGCCTGGCGGCCCGAGCTTGATTGGCTGTTCAGACTGTGGGCCTGGCGGCCTGGGCCTTTTGGGTCCTTCAGGCGCATGCAAGTGCGCCTGTCTCTGTGGGCCTAGCGGCGCGGGCTTTTTGGGTCATTCAGGCGCATGCAAGTGCGCCTGCCTCTGTGGGCCTAGCGGCGCAGGCTTGGTAGCCCGTTCGCACACATGTAAGTGTCACTTTTCTTTTCTCGAAAAGAAAAGTAACCAAAAGAAAGCGATTCTTGCAGAAGGCTGGGCGCTCAGATTTCTCGTCTCTCGCTGGTTTCGTGGTGGGTCTTGTGGCTTCGGCTCGACTGCTGACGCTACCGGCGCTGGCCGCGGTGCCATCCCGGATGTGGCCGTTTCACATTACGGCTCCATGATGGCCGAGGCCCAGGCCGCTCAGGCTTCTGCCGTTACCGGCTCGGGCGGCCGCGATATAGCACCCTCGTGTTTTCGTGGTGGGCGCGGTGGACCCGAACGCGAAAGCCTCGGCTTCCCAAACCGGTGGGCCGGTGTGCTGCGGCTGAGTGCTCCCGCCCGGGAGCCACCGCGCCCACCACGAATCCAGTGCCGTTCCTATGCCGCACCCATCCGCCCCGGTCGCGGCAGCAGTTTGAACTACCTGGGCCAACGCCACCATGCAGCGCCACCACGAATCGGACATCAGTCGAGATGTCCCCGCGGCTAGCGCCGGTAGCGTCAGCAGTCCAATCGAAGCCAACGCGCCCACCACGAAACCACCACCACCCATAAAGTCTGAGCGCCCAGCCTTCTGCAAGAATCGCTTTCTTTTGGTTACTTTTCTTTTCGAGAAAAGAAAAGTGACACTTACATGTGTCCGAACGGGCTACCAAGCCCGCGCCGCTAGGCCCACAGAGGCAGGCGCACTTGCATGCGCCCGAATGACCCAAAAGGCCCAGGCCGCCAAGCCCACAGACACCCGAAAGACCCAAAAGGCCCCCGCCGCCAGGCCCGCAAAAGCAACCATACCAATCACCCCTTCCACAACAAATCATCCACCACCCCCCGCATCCGCCGCCAATGCGACCCCTCCCAAAACACCCTCTGGCAGCAATCGCAAGTAGCAAACCGCTCCTGTCTCGCCAACACGCCAGCCGGCACGCGTCCGGCCATCACCGCCACCTCGGCCTTGTCGATGCGCCGCAACGGCACGTTGCAGTCAAGACATAGCGAAAACGGCCGCGCACTACGCGCCAGGTCGAGCCGCGCGAAGATCTCGTGCAATTGCGGCAGCGCCTTGATGGCGCGCACGTAGCAGCCATGGGTGACACCGCGCCGCTTGAGCAGCTCGCGGTCGCGCGTGAGCACGATGCGGCCCTCGCGCAGGGCGATGGCCTCGATCTCGGCGTCGGCGAAATGGTTGTCGTAGAGGGTATCGAAGCCGGTCAGGCGCAGCAGGTGCGCCAGCCCGCCGAGATGCGCATCGGCCACGAAGCGTGTCTCGCGCAAGGGCGCGGTGCGCACGCGCAGCAGCGGCGTGACGTCGAAGGTTTCGAAGCGGGGATAGACGGCCACGCGGTCGCCGTCCTCCAGCGTCCGCTCGAAGGCGCTCGATTCGCCGTTGACCAGGATCAGCTCGACCTCGGTATGCGGCACGCCCAGCGCCTCGATCATGTGCTTGACGGTGGCGGCGCGCGCGCAGGCGCAAGCACGGTCCACGCCGCGCTGCGCGCGCGGCAGGAAGTCGTTCAGTTCCTCGTAGAAACGGAACGTGGCGGTGACGGCGGTGGCTTCGGCGGCGGTTGTGGCCATATGCCAGTTTAGGCCATCGCCGGGCCGCTCAGCGCGCCTGGTTGGCCAGCCGCAGCGTGGACTCCACCGACAGCCGCGCCCAGGCGGTCATCTCCTCCGCGGATTCCAGGCAGGCCGGCGGCAGGCTCAGGTAATGGCGCATGGTGACTTCGCGCCCGGCACTGCTGTACCGGAACGGCTCGCCGCCCTCGGCCTCGAAGCGCGCGCGGGTCTGGTCGTCGGTCTTGAGCCAGCAGCGCCCGCCCGACACCAGCGCGAACATCAGGCCGTCATAGTACAGGCCGTGGCCGCCGAACATGCGGCGCGCGCCGATCGGGCCGATGCGCGCCGCCAGCGGGCCCATCAGCTCGAGCAGGTGGTCGATGAAGGGATCCGGGCGGCGCGCCGGCATGGCGTCAGAGCTTGAGGCGCTGCCAGATGGCCTTGGTCGCGCCGGCCGAGTTGAGCGTATAGAAATGCAGCCCCGGCACGCCGGCGGCCAGCAGGCGCTCGCACAGCGCGGTGACCACGTCCAGGCCGAAGGCGCGGATCGATTCGCGGTCGTCGCCGAAGCCCTCCAGGCGCCTGGCCACCCAGCGCGGCACTTCGGCGCCGCACATCTCCGAGAAGCGCATCAGTTGCGAGGAATTGGTGATCGGCATGATGCCCGGCACGATCGGCACTTCCACGCCCATGGCGCGCACGTCGTCGACGAAGCGGAAATAGGCGTCGGCGTTGAAGAAGTACTGGGTGATGGCCGAGTCGGCACCGGCCTTGACCTTGCGCACGAAGTTCTCGAGATCGACGCGCGGCGACTTGGCCTGCGGGTGGTACTCCGGATAGGCCGCCACTTCGATATTGAACCAGTCGCCGGTTTCGGCGCGGATGAACTCCACCAGCTCGTTGGCAAAGCGGAACTCGCCGATCTCGCCCATGCCCGAGGGCATGTCGCCGCGCAGCGCCACGATATGGCGGATGCCGCCGTCGCGGTACGTCTGCAGGACCTGGCGGATGCTCTCGCGCGAGGAACCCACGCACGACAGGTGCGGCGCGGCCTCGATGCCTTCGCGCTGGATTTCCAGCACGGCATCCAGCGTGCCCTGCTGGGTGGTGCCGCCGGCGCCGAACGTCACCGAGATGTACTTGGGATGCAAGGGAGCCAGCTGCGCACGCGTGTTGCGCAGCTTCTCGGCGCCCTCGGCAGTCTTGGGCGGGAAAAACTCGAAGCTGAAGTAGCGGTCTTGCATGATGGTGGCGCGCCGCGTGTGGCGCGGCGCGCTGGAAAGTTGGTTTTGATCCCCCGTCTGCGCGAGACGGTTGCCTCGAAATGAAGCGTAGCGGTCCTGGGCCAGGCGCGGCCGCGGACAGTCGGGCGGTACGGCAAGGCCGCGCGACGACGACAGGAGCTGTCCGGTGCGGCCTCTCAGGCGTTGCGACGTTCGCCCAGCAGCACGCTCGACAGCAGCCAGGAAATCACGCTGTACAGGATGGAGCCGAGCAGGGCCGCGCCGAAGCCCGTGACCACGAAGCCGGAAAGCAGCTTGCCCACGAACAGGAACAGCAGCGCGTTGATCACGAAGATGAACAAGCCGAGCGTGAGCAGCGTCACCGGCAGCGTGAGGATGACCAGGATCGGCCGGATCAGGGTGTTGACCAGCCCCAGCACCAGCGCGGCGATCATGGCCGAGCCGAAGCCGCCCAGGTGAATCCCGCTGATCAGGTTGCCCACCAGGAACAGCGCGGCGGCGTTGATGATCCAGACGGCCAGCAATCTCATGACGACTCCTTCGCTCGGGTCAGACGGACAGACGACAGACAGATCCACGACAGACAGGCGCGGGATACCGCGCCGCGCGCGGCCAGGGCTGCCAGCCGGCCGCCCTGGCCGCGACCGCGATCAATAACGGTAGTGGTCGGCCTTGTACGGGCCTTGCTTCTGCACGCCGATATAGGCAGCCTGCTCCTCGGTCAGCTCGGACAGCTGCGCGTTGAGCTTCTTGAGCTGCAGGCGCGCGACCTTCTCGTCCAGGTGCTTGGGCAGCGTGTAGACGCCCACCGGGTACTTGCCGCTATCGCGTTCCTGCCACAGTTCGATCTGGGCGATGGTCTGGTTGGCGAAGGAGCTGCTCATCACGTAGGACGGGTGGCCCGTGCCGCAGCCCAGGTTCACCAGGCGGCCCTTGGCGAGGATGATGATCTTCTTGCCATCCGGGAAGATCACGTGGTCGACCTGCGGCTTGATCTCGTCCCACTCGTACTTTTCCAGCGAGGCGATCTCGATCTCGTTGTCGAAGTGGCCGATGTTGCMGACGATGGCCTGGTCCTTCATCCTGGCCATGTGGTCATGCGTGATGACGTGGTAGTTGCCGGTGCAGGTGACGAAGATGTCGCCGTGCTCGGCGGCGTAGTCCATGGTCACCACGCGGTAGCCTTCCATCGCGGCCTGCAGCGCGCAGATCGGGTCGATCTCGGTCACCCACACCTGCGCCGACAGCGCGCGCAGCGCCTGCGCGCTGCCCTTGCCCACGTCGCCGTAGCCGGCCACCACGGCGACCTTGCCGGCGATCATCACGTCGGTGGCGCGCTTGATGCCGTCCACCAGCGATTCGCGGCAGCCGTACAGGTTGTCGAACTTGCTCTTGGTCACCGAGTCGTTGACGTTGATGGCCGGGAAGCGCAGCTCGCCCTTTTGCGCCATCTGGTACAGGCGGTGCACGCCGGTGGTGGTTTCCTCGGTCACGCCCTTGATGGCGTCCAGGTTGCGGCTGTACCAGCTCGGGTCCTTGGCCAGCTTTTCCTTGATGGCGGCGAACAGGAAGGTTTCTTCCTCGCTGCCCGGCTTGGCGATCAGCGAGGCATCCTTCTCGGCGCGCGCGCCCAGGTGCAGCAGCAGCGTGGCGTCGCCGCCGTCGTCCAGGATCATGTTGGGGGTGCCGCCGTCCTTCCAGTCGAAGATGCGGTGGGTGAAGTCCCAGTATTCCTTGAGCGATTCGCCCTTGAAGGCGAACACCGGCGTGCCCGACGCGGCGATGGCGGCGGCGGCGTGGTCCTGGGTCGAGAAGATGTTGCACGAAGCCCAGCGCACGTCGGCGCCGAGGGCCACCAGCGTCTCGATCAGCACGGCGGTCTGGATGGTCATGTGCAGCGAGCCGGCGATGCGCGCGCCCTTGAGCGGCTGCTGGGCGGCGAACTCGTCGCGGATGGCCATCAGGCCCGGCATCTCGGTCTCGGCGATGGCGATTTCCTTGCGGCCCCAGCCGGCCAGGCCGATGTCTGCGACCAGGTAATCGTTCTTCAGGTCAGTCACTGCGTTCATGTTTCACTCCGGTGAAGAGTGGCGCGACGGTGACGAGTGCGGGGGGATATGCGGCCGCGCCGGCATTCCGGACGAAACAGGAATGCCAAGCGGGCGGATAGGTCGACTCGCCTCCGTGGGACCACGGATCAGCGAGCGCCGTTGAGACAGTCCGAGCCTGGCGAATGGCTTACCGGCCCATTGGGGCACAATGACCACATTCGTTGCAACGCTCCTCGGAGTGGCGGTATTGTAGCCTGCCCGGCGGCGCTGCGCACCGCCGCCAGCACGATTTTTCTTTGCCGCTTCCCCGCGGCCTGCCCCGTACCGCACATGACCCAGACGACACACCGCCCTCCGCGCACCCTGACCATCGCCGGCTCCGATTCCGGCGGCGGCGCCGGCATCCAGGCCGACCTCAAGACCTTTTCCGCGCTGGGCTGCTTCGGCATGAGCGCCATCACCGCCATCACCGCGCAGAACACCCTCGGCGTCACCGGCGTGCATGCGATCCCCGCCGACATGGTGGCGGCCCAGATCGACGCGGTTGCCAGCGATATCGGCGTGGACGCGGCCAAGACCGGCATGCTGGGCACGGCCGCCATCGTCGAGGCGGTGGCCGCCGCGGTGGACCGCCACGGCATCCGCCAGCTGGTGGTGGACCCGGTGATGATCTCCACCTCCGGCGCCACGCTGGCCGACGACGCCACCAGCCAGGCCATGGTGCGCCTGCTGTTCCCGCGTGCCGTGCTGGTCACGCCCAACCTGCCCGAGGCCTCCTGGCTGCTGGGCCGCAAGATCAGCCGCCGCGGCGAGATGGAGCAGGCCGCACGCGACCTGCTGGCGCTGGGCTGCCGCGCGGTGCTGCTCAAGGGCGGCCACCTGGACCCGGCCGACGCCGGCCTGGACGACCTGCTGATGACGGCCGAAGGCACGGTGCGCGTGTTCTCCCACCCGCGCGTCGACACGCGCAACCTGCATGGCACCGGCTGCACGCTGGCGGCCGCGGTGGCGGCACAGCTGGCGCGCGGCGACGCGCTGGAAGACGCCGTCGATGCGGCGCTCGACTACGTGGCAGAAGCCATCGTCGCCGGCGCCGACCTGGAACTGGGCGCCGGCAACGGCCCGCTCAACCATGCCTTCGCGCCGCGCGTGATGGGCTGAGCGCGCAGTTCGACTTCTGACGGACCGCGCCGGACGGAAACCGGGAAAAACAGCGGGCGGCGGTATGATCGGACACTTCATTGTCCGGCCATCCGCCGCCCGTTTTCATTTTCCCGACTTCCTCTTGCCAGCCATGCCCGCCCTGACCCAGATCGACCTGCGCACCGATCCCGCCGCCGCGCCTTACCAGAAGCACGAAATCGTCCAGGTGGCCTTCGCCGCCGCGCCCGGGGAACTCATCAGCCTGGAAGGCCCCAACCGCTACCAGCCGGGCGATGCCGTCGTCACCGGCTCCACCGGCGACCGCTGGGTGGTTTCCCGCGACCGTTTCGACGCCAAGTACGAGCCGCTGCAGGCCGGCACGCATGGCCAGGACGGCGACTACCGCAACAAGCCGGGCGTGGTGCTGGCCAGGCGCATGGCAGATGCGTTCAGCATTGCGCGCTGTGCCGGTGGCGACGTGCTGCATGGCGCGGCCGGGGACTGGCTGATGCAGTATGCGCCGGGAGACTATGGCATCGTGCAGCAGGCGCGCTTCGCCCAGGTCTACCGGCCGGCGCAAGGCCAGGCCTGAAGCCCCGGGGCGCGTCCCTAGTCGCCGCCGCTGCTCAGCGGCACCAGCTTGAATGCCGCGCGCGCCACGCAGACGACCTCGCCCTGCGCGTTCTTCACCTCCCCCTCGCAGAAGGCGATGCGCGCGCCGCGCCGCATGCAGCGCGCTTCCAGGTACAGCTCGCCGCGCGCGGCCGAGAGGAAGTGCGTGGACATGTCGATGGTGATCACGCCGGTTTCCAGCGGCGCATGCGAGCGCGCCGCGCCGCTGAGCGTGAAGTCCAGCGTGGCCATCAAGGTGCCGCCGTGCACATCGCCACGGCTGTTGACCAGCGCCGGGCCGACCGGCAGGCGCGTGCGGCACAGGCCCTCCTCGATATGCACCGGCTGCAGTCCAAGGTGGCGCATCAGCGGCACATCAATGCCGAAATAGGGCTTATCCGGGGTGCCGGGCGCCACCGGGACGATCTGTGCGGGACTTTCCAAAACGTTGTTCCTTTCGCGTTCAATGATTCGAGTTCGACGACCACCCGGCCTCGGCAACGGCATCGCCGGCCTGCACCAGGATGGCCTTGACCACGCCAGCATAGTCGGATTCGAGCGGGATCTTCATTTTCATGGACCCTGCCATCATGACGGCGTCGCCGGCCGCAATGGTAGCGCCAACTTCGGTGTGGATGGCGCGGACGGCGGCTTCACGCGGAAGTGCTCGGTGTCCTCGTACGCGATGCGCTGCACGCCGTCGGCGCCGAGGCTATAGATCCACGCGTCGGGGTAGGCCATCAGGATCGGCGAGTGCGTGGCGATGACGAACTGCGAGTCGTCGCGCGCGAGATCGTGGATGCGCGCCAGCGCCGCCAGTTGCCGCTGCGGCGAGAGCGCAGTGTCGGGTTCGTCGAGCAGGTAGAGCCCGTTGCCGCGAAAGCGAGGTGTGCCCGGCTTTCTCGGGCGCCTGCCCTTCCGCCGTTGCCCTTCTCCCTGCGCGCCTCTCTCGCATGCGGGAGAAGCGCGCGGACCGCCGGTTCGCCAGGTGCTTCAGGCGGCGGGGAACATGCCCAGCAGGTGCTTCACCGCGGCGGGCACGTCGGCCGCCTCGGTGATGGCGCGCACCACCGCCGCGCTGCCGACGCCGACGGCCAGCACTTGCGGCAGGCGCGCGGCATCGACGCCGCCGATGCCCACCAGCGACGGGATCACCGGCTGCATCAGCTTCGCGTAGGCGTGGAAGCGGCCCAGCCCCTGCGGCGCGGTCGGCATGACCTTGGTGGTGGTGGGGAAGATCGCGCCCAGCGCGAGGTAGCTCGGGCCGATGGTGGCCACGCGCAGCATCTCGGCATAGCCGTGGGTGGACACGCCGAGGCGCAGGCCGGAGGCGCGCAGCGCGTCGAGGTCGGCCTCATCGAGGTCTTCCTGGCCGAGGTGGATGCCGTAGATGCCGCTGCGCGCGCTGTCGCTGCCGAAGCTCGCGTGCAGGTCGATGGCGGCGCGCCAGTGGTCGTTGATGAACAGCCGCGAGGCGCTGCCGCGCGCGGCACCCGCCGCGCGCGCGATCTCGGCGCGCACGGCCTGCGCGTCGTCCGACTTGAAGCGCAGCTGCACCGTGGGCACGCCGTGCGGCACCAGGCGCTCGATCCATTCGGCGCTGGGCACCACCGCGTACAGGCCCAGCGGCGGGCACGGCGCGAAGGGCTGGGCGCGCTGCTCGGGCGGCACCAGCGCGGCATGGCGCACCTGCGGGAAGCGCGCGAAATCCGCCGGCCACTCGAGCGAATCCGCCTGCCAGGCGCGGGCCAGGCAGAGCGCGTCGTGCGCGGGGAAATGCAGCGCCAGGCAGGCCAGCAGCACGGCGGTAAAGGCCGGCGGATGCGCGGTGTCGCTGTCGGCATGGGCGCTAAAGACCCAGGTGCCCATCGGCGAGCGCACGGTGTCGATCCAGCGGCCGCCTTCGCGCTCGCTCTCGATGGCGATCGCGCCGGCGGCGGCGATGCGCCCGAGCGCGTCGGCATCGGCCTCGCCGTCGGACAGCACCACGTCGGCGTGGCCGAGCGCCCCGGCGCCGGGCCGCGCCCAGGCGGACCAGCCCTTGTCGCTGGTGCCGAAGCTGGCGCCGTAGCGCGCCAGCAGCGTGTCGCGCAGCGCCGTGTCGACGGCGGCTTTCACGGCAGCGTGACTCATGCGCGGTCCTCCACGCCTTCGGCGTGCCAGAACGGCATGCCGACCACCGGCGTGCTAGCCTGGGCGATCTCGCGCTCGGGCATGGGGCCGGCCAGGTAGGCGGTGCGGCCGGCGTCGACCGCCAGCGCGAAGGCGCGCGCCATATTGACCGGATAGGCGGCCTGCGCCACCGCGGTGTTCAGCAATACGCCGTCGTAGCCCCACTCCAGCACCTGGGCCGCGTGCGACGGCAGGCCGAGGCCGGCGTCGACGATCAGCGGGGTGTCGGGCAGGCGTTCGCGCAGCACGCGCATGGCGTGCGGGTTGACCACGCCCTTGCCGGTGCCGATCGGCGCGCCCCAGGGCATCAGCGCCTGGCAGCCCACGTCGAGCAGGCGACGGCACAGCACGAGGTCCTCGGTGCAGTAGGGCAGCACCTTGAAGCCTTCCTTGATCAGCGTCTCGGCTACCGCGGGCAGGTTGAGCGTGTCCGGCTGCAGCGTGTAGTCGTCGCCCACCAGCTCGAGCTTGATCCAGTCGGTCTCGAACACTTCGCGCGCCATCATGGCGGTGGTGATGACTTCCTGCGGTGCCATGCAGCCGGCGGTATTGGGCAGCACCGGCACGTTGAGCGCCTTGAGCATCTGCCAGAAGGACTGGCCGCCCTGGCCGTCGCCCACCGCGCCCTGGCGGCGCAGCGCCACGGTCAGCATGGCGGGCCGCGACGCTTCCACGGCGGCCTGCAGGGTGGCGGGAGACGGGTAGCGCGCGGTGCCCAGCAGCAGGCGCGAGGTGAACGATTCGCCGTACAGCACGAAGGGATCGCCGAGCAGGTCGCGGCGGGGATCGGTGGTATCGAATGTCATGTTGGTTCAGCCTCCCGTCACGGGTTGCACGAGGTCGATGCGGTCGCCGGCGGCGAGCGCGGTGGCGGCATGCGCGGCGCGCGGCACGAACTGGCCGTTGAGCGCGGCGGCAAACGGCGGCGCGATGCCGGCGCCGGCCACCGCGTCGGCCAGCGTGGCGTTCTCGGCAAGGGCCAGCGGGCGGCCGTTGAGCAGGATTTCCATAGTCTGTCTGTTCAGTGCAGGACCGGCGCGCCGGCGACGGTCTCGAGCGCCGGGCCGATCATCCCCGGCCAGCGCAGCGCGGCGGGCACGGCGTGGGCGGCGGGATCGCCGCTGAGCAACGCGCGCACCACCTGGCAGGCGGCCTCGGTCACCGCCGGCGCGATCAGGAAACCGTGCCGGTACAGGCCGTTGAGGCGCACCACGCGGGCATGCTGGTCGACCCGGATGGCGGGCAGGTGGTCCGGCCGCGTGGGCCGGCGCTGCACGTTGAGTTCGAGCACGCGCGCTTCGCCGAAGGCCGGATGCAGCGAGTAAGCCGCCGACAGCAGCTCCAGCGCGGAGCGCACGCTCATCGGCGAATCGTCCTCGCTTTCGAGTTCGGTGGCGCCGATCACGTAGAGGTCGTTGGGCTTGGGCGCGATATAGATCGGGTAGCGCGGATGCAGCAGGCGCACCGGGCGGTGCAGCTTGACCTCGGGCGCGTGCACGCGCACCACCTCGCCGCGCAAGCCGCGCAGGCCGGGCATGGTGCCGCGCGCGGCCGGCTGCGCGGGCCACGCGGCGCGCGCGCCCAGGCCACGGCAGTCCAGCACCGCGCCCGCGCTGATGCCCAGCGCAGGCAGGTCCCGGGCCTCGATCTCGCCGGCTTCCCACACGCAATGCAGGCCTTCGGCCACCGCGCACGCCAGCAGCGCGCGCAGCGTGCCGCGGTTGTCGAGCTGGCCTTCGCCGGCCAGCAGCAGGCCCTGCGGGAAGCGCCCCGCGAGCGCGGGTTCCAGCGCGGCCACGCCGTTGCCGTCGAGCGCGCGCATGCGCTCGGCCACCAGCGCGGGCGGCGCCACCGCGCGCACGCGGCTGGTAAACAATGACATCTCGCCGCGGTCGCGCGCATGCCAGACCACCAGCGTGCCGTCTTCCTGGAAAAACACCGGCTCGGGCAGCTCGGCCACCCAGGCGCGCCAGAGATCGACGCTGGCCACGCCCAGCTCGACGATGCGGCGCTCGGCGATGGCGGATTCGGCCAGCGGCGCCAGCATGGCCGCGGCCACGTGCGCGGCGGAGCCGGCGCCATCGGGGCCGGCTCGCTCGACCAGCGCCACGCGCAGGCCGGCACGCACCAGTTGCCAGGCGGAAAGGCGCCCGGCCAGGCCGGCGCCGAGCACGGCCACATCAAACGACTGCACTGTCATGGGGATGCTTTGCGCCGGCGGCTGCCGCGACTGCGCGGCGGGCGCCGGCCTCCTTTAAGTCTGGGAGCGCCTCCTCGCGAAGGCACGGTACTACGTGTGCGGCGCCCGCTTGCGCGGGGGCCGCCCCCCTTGCCTTACGAGTAGATCTTGCTGCCGCTCTTGACGAACTCGATCGACTTTTCCTGCATGCCCTGCTCGGCTTCGGGCTTGAGCGAGGCGGCGTAGTCGCGCACTTCCTGCGTGATCTTCATCGAGCAGAACTTGGGACCGCACATCGAGCAGAAATGCGCGATCTTGGCGCCTTCGGCCGGCAGCGTGGCGTCGTGGTACGAACGCGCGCGCTCGGGGTCCAGGCCGAGGTTGAACTGGTCTTCCCAGCGGAACTCGAAGCGCGCCTTGGACAGTGCGTTGTCGCGCAGCTGCGCGCCCGGCCAGCCCTTGGCAAGGTCGGCCGCGTGGGCGGCGATCTTGTAGGTGATGATGCCTTCGCGCACGTCTTCCTTGTCCGGCAGGCCCAGGTGTTCCTTGGGCGTGACGTAGCACAGCATGGCCGTGCCCATCCAGCCGATATTGGCCGCGCCGATGCCGCTGGTGATGTGGTCGTAGCCGGGGGCGATGTCCGTCACCAGCGGACCGAGCGTGTAGAACGGGGCCTCGTAGCAGTGCTTGAGTTCCTCGTCCATATTGGCCTGGATGCGCTGCAGCGGCACGTGGCCCGGGCCTTCGATCATGACCTGCACGTCGTGCTTCCAGGCCTTGTCGGTCAGCTCGCCGAGCGTGCGCAGCTCGCCGAACTGGGCGTCGTCGTTGGAGTCCGCGATGCAGCCCGGACGCAGGCCGTCGCCGAGGCTGAACGAGACGTCGTAGGCCTTCATGATTTCGCAGATCTCGTCGAAATGCGTGTACAGGAAGTTTTCCTTGTGATGCGCCAGGCACCACTTGGCCATGATCGAGCCGCCGCGCGAGACGATGCCGGTGACGCGGTCGGCGGTCATCGGCACATAGCGCAGCAGCACGCCGGCGTGGATGGTGAAGTAGTCCACGCCCTGCTCGGCCTGCTCGACCAGCGTGTCGCGGAACATCTCCCAGGTCAGGTCCTCGGCGATGCCGCCGGTCTTGTCCAGGGCCTGGTAGATGGGCACCGTGCCGATGGGCACCGGCGAGTTGCGCAGGATCCATTCACGGGTTTCGTGGATGTGCTTGCCGGTGGACAGGTCCATGATGGTGTCCGCGCCCCAGCGGATCGACCACACCATCTTTTCCACTTCCTCGGCCAGCGACGAGGTCACGGCGGAGTTGCCCAGGTTGCCGTTGATCTTGACGCGGAAGTTGCGCCCGATCGCCATCGGCTCCAGTTCGGTGTGGTTGATGTTGGCGGGGATGATGGCGCGGCCAGAGGCGATTTCCTTGCGCACGAATTCCGGCGTCATGTCTTCCGGACGCAGCGGCAGCGACGCACCCAGCGCATTGCCCGGGTGCTGGCGCAGCAGCGCCTTGTATTCGGGCTTGTCGTACAGCGCCTGCAGGTTCAGCGACTCGCGCAGCGCCACGTATTCCATCTCGGGCGTGATGATGCCGCGGCGCGCATAGTGCATCTGCGACACGTTGGCGCCGGCCTTGGCGCGGCGCGGGTTGGTCAGCTGGGCAAAGCGCAGGTGGGCGGTGGCCGGATCGGCGGCGCGCGCCAGGCCGTATTCCGACGACAGGCCGGCCAGCACTTCCGTATCGCCGCGCTCTTCGATCCACTTGCCGCGTACCGAGGGCAGGCCTGCCTTCAGGTCGATATGCACGTCCGGGTCGCTGTACGGGCCGGAGGTGTCGTACACCGGGATCGGCGGGTTGGACATCTCGCCCTTGTCCGTGCGCGTGGACGTCTGCAGGATCGTGCGCAGCGGCACGCGGATGTCCGGGCGGCTGCCGCTCAGGTAGGTCTTGCTGGAAGCGGGATAGGCGAACTTCTTGTCGAGATCGGTCTCGAGCGACTCGAAGGAAGCGGCGGGGGCGGAGTTTGTGCGGGCCATGGGTATCGTCCTCTCTCTTGCGGGGATGGACGAAACCAGGAGCCCTGAGCATGGACGCGGCGCTGTGTCCGGGTCATGTGCCTCGCTGGAGGCTGGAGCTGTTCGGTAACCATGAAACTTCCCACGCCGGTACTAGCCGGATCGGGTTCGAAGGGACTCTCTCAGCCGCACGGCCCATCCGTACGGCACCCCTGTTTCATCCAACGGGGTGAATTTAAGCACAAGGGCCGGGGCTTGACCACCCCTGTTTCAATCTGGACAGTCGTGCGCGGAAGTCAGCATTGGCGCTTGTTGCAGCGCGGCAGGCATCGTGGGACGCGGGCACCACACCGGAGCGGCATGGTTGACGCCGTGCGGGGCCGCCCCTTGCCGTCACATGATGCGCGGCTTGCTCTACCATGCAGAAAACAGGACAACACTGCGACATCACGCACCACGCCACCCTGGAGACCGCATGACCGAAGCCGCCACCCATCGCGTGTTCAACCAGGTTCCGGATCTCGCCGGCCACAACCTGTTCGCCGGCGACCCGGTGCTGCGCGCCGCGCTGGAACGGCTGGGAGGCGGCTGGCATGCCGGTGCGCTGGAGGCATTCGGCGCGCGCCTGGGCGAGCCCGACGTGCAGCGCTGGGCGGCCGAGGCCAACCGCGATTCGCCGCAGCTGCATACGCACAGCCGCACTGGCGAGCGCATCGACGAGGTGCAATTCCCGCAGGCATGGCACGAACTGCTGGGGCTGCTGCGCGGCCAGCAGCTGCAGGCGCTGCCGTTCGCGCAGCCGCGCGACGGCGCCTGGGTGGCGCGCGCGGCGGGCTACTACCTGCAGGCGCAGGCCGAATCGGGCTCGCTGTGCCCGCCCACCATGACCTTCGCCAGCATCCCGGTGCTGCAGAAGGAGGCCGCGCTGTTTGCCGAACTGGGGCCGAAGCTGTTCGCCACGGAACACGATGCGCGCGACCTGCCCTGGCGCGACAAGCGCGCCGTCATGATCGGCATGGGCATGACGGAAAAGCAGGGCGGCTCGGACGTGCGCAGCAATACCACCGTGGCGCGCGCCGTGCGCGGCGAGGGCCGCGGCGCCGAATACGAGCTCACCGGCCACAAGTGGTTCTTCTCCGCGCCGATGTGCGATGCGCACCTGGTGGTGGCGCGCATGGGTGCCGAGGACGGGCCGCTGTCGTGCTTCTTCGTGCCGCGCTTTCGCGACGACGGCAGCAAGAACCCCGTGCAGATCCAGCGCCTCAAGGACAAGCTGGGCAACCGCTCCAACGCCAGCAGCGAGGTGGAGTTCCGCGGCGCCACCGGCATCCTGATCGGCGAGGAAGGCCGCGGCATCCCGACCATCATCGAAATGGCCACCCATACGCGGCTGGACTGCGTGATCGGCAGCGCCGCCATCACGCGCGCCGCGCTGGTGCAGGCGCTCCACCACGCGCGCCACCGCATGGCCTTCGGCCGCCTGCTGGCGGACCAGCCGCTGATGCGCAACGTGCTGGCGGACCTTGCGCTGGAAAGCCAGGCCGCGACCCTGCTGATGATGGAGCTGGCGCAAGCCTTCGAGCGCGCCGACACCGATCCGCTGGCCACCGCGTGGAAGCGCATCGTCACGCCGGCGGCCAAGTTCTGGATCTGCAAGCGCGCCATCGAGGTCACCGGCGAAGCCATGGAGGTATGGGGCGGCAACGGCTACGTGGAAGACGGGCCGATGGCGCGGCTGTATCGCGAAGCCCCGGTCAACTCGATCTGGGAGGGTTCGGGCAACATCATGTGCCTGGACGTGCTGCGCGCGCTGCAGCGCAATCCCGAAGACGGCGCCCGGCTGCTGCAGGACCTGGCCCGGCGCGCCGGCGGACATCCGGCAGTGCGCGCCGAGCTGGCCTCGCTGCAGGCCATGCTGCGCGACGCCCCCGAACACATGGAGGCCGGCGCGCGGCGCTTTGCCCAGGGCCTGGTGCTGGCCGCGCAGGCGGCGCTGATGCTGGGCCATGCCGATGCCGAGGATGCCGAGCACTTCGTGGCAAGCCGCCTCGGGCGCCAGCACGGCCGCGTGTTCGGCACGCTGGAGGGCGACGCGGCCGGGCTGGCGCGCGTGGTGGCGCGCGCCTGGCCGGCCTGAAAGCCGGCCCGCTCCGGCCTGCCCCCGGGCCATCTTCCCGGCCCGCCCCCCCTTCTTAATTCCCCGGCAGCGCTACAGCTGCTGCCGGTCCTGCCGTAAACAGCCTTTGACACTAATGGCATACATTGCATACATAAGTGCCGGATCGTCCATTTTCCTGACTCAGTGCCGCGCTCCGCCGAGGCGGGCGCCGCCCATCCCGACATGAATATCAGTCAACGCTTGTTGCTTTCCCTCTCTCTTGCCCTGCTGGCCCTGCTGGTGGTCGGCCTCGGCGGCATCTGGCAGCTCAGCCAGTCGGAAGATCGCTTCGAATACTTCAACGACAACACGCTGGGCAGCGTGCGCACCCTTGGCAGCCTCAAGGACGACGTGAATGCGATGCGCATCGCGATGTACCAGCACACCATGAGCGAGGACCCCAAGGCCAAGGCCGGCGCGGAGCAAGCCATGGCGCGCGCCGACCAGAAATTCGAAGCCACCACCGCCAAGTACGGCCGCGACGATATCAGCGACGACACCGACGGCAAGCTGCTGGAAGCGGACCGCGCGGCCTTCAAGCGCTATCGCGATGCGCGCCCCGCCCTGCTGGAAAAATCGCGGGCCAACGATTACCTCGGCGCCCAGGCAATGCTGTTGAGCGGCGAACTGCACGACGCTTCCGCCGTCCTGCGCAAGGCGCTCGACGAGCACATCGCCTACAACGGCGAACTGGGCGAGCGGGCGGTCGTGCAAAACCGCGGGCAGTACCGCACTGCAGTGGTGGTGTTCTCGGTCGTGATCGCCGTGGCCGTGCTGGTCACCGGCGCCCTGGCGGTGACCTTGTACCGCCGCATCCACGGCAGCCTGGCCGAGATCGAGCAGACCCTGGAATACGTCAGCGAAAGCCTGGACCTGGAGCGCCGCGCGCCGGTCGGCCGCCTGGACGAGATCGGCCGTACCGCGGCGGCCTTCAACACCCTGCTTGGGCGGGTGGGCGTGGCGATGCGCGAAGTCCGCACCTCGACGGAGTCCGTGGGCGTGGCGGCACGCCAGATTGCGGCGGGCAACACCGACCTGTCGGCACGCACCGAGCAGCAGGCGGCGTCGCTGGAAGAAACCGCATCGAGCATGGAGGAGCTGACTACCACCGTGCGGCAGAACGCGGACAACGCGCGCCAGGCCAGCGGCCTGGCCGGCGATGCGGCCCGCGTGGCCGAACACGGTACCACCGCCGTGCAGCAGGTGGTGCAGACCATGGGCGCGATCGCCACCAGCTCCAGCCGCATCGCCGAGATCACCAGCCTGATCGAGGGCATCGCGTTCCAGACCAATATCCTGGCGCTCAACGCCGCGGTGGAAGCCGCGCGCGCCGGCGAGCAGGGCCGCGGCTTTGCGGTGGTGGCCGGCGAGGTGCGCAGCCTGGCGCAACGCTCGTCCAGCGCGGCGAAGGAGATCAAGGACCTGATCGACGAATCAGTCGGCACCGTGCGCGCCGGCTCCTCGCAGGCCCAGGACGCCGGCAAGACCATGGACGATGTGCGGCAGGCAGTCAAGCGCGTGTCCGACATCATCGCCGAGATCGCCGCGGCGTCGGACGAGCAGAGCGCAGGGATCGAACAGGTCAACCAGGCGGTCGGGCAGATGGACCAGGTCACGCAGCAGAACGCGGCGCTGGTGGAAGAGGCGGCCGCGGCGGCGCAGTCCCTGGACGACCAGGCCGGCAAGCTGCGCGATACGGTATCGTCCTTCCGCCTGGCCAAGGCCTGAGCGGCGCGGCGCATCGGCCCCGGCCGCGCGCCGGGCCCTTGCCTGCCGGCGCCGGCTACACCGCCAGCGTCTCCGCCAGGCGCAGCACCACGCGCGGGCCRTGGCGGATCAGGTCATGCGCCCGTTCGCCGATCATGATGGCGGGCGCGTTGGTGTTGCCACCGATCAGCGTCGGCATGATCGATGCGTCGACCACCCGCAAACCCTCCACGCCCCGCACGCGCAGCTGCGGGTCGACCACCGCGCCTTCGTCCATGCCCATGCGGCAGGTGCCCACCGGGTGATAGATGGTGTCGGCATGCTCGCGGATCATGGCGCGGATGACGCCGTCATCGCCGCCCTCCGCGGGCAGGTGCCCCGAATAGAGCTCCTTGCCGCCGAACGCCGCCAGCTGCGGCTGGGCCAGGATGCGGCGCACGATGCGCACGCCGGACACGAGGTCGTCGAGATCCCGCGGGTCGGACAGATAGCGCGGATCGATCAGCGGAGCCTCGCGGATATCGGGCGAGGCCAGCGTGACCTCGCCGCGGCTGTGCGGGCGCAGCACGCAGACGTGGCACGAATAGCCGTGGCCGAAGCGGATGCGGCGCATATGGTCGTCGGCCATGCCGACCACGAAGTGCAGCTGCAGGTCGGGCTCCTCCAGCTCGGGCCGGCTCTTGAGAAAGGCGCCGGCCTCGGCGAAGTTGGATGTCAGCATGCCGGTGCGCTCGCGCCGGTAGCGCAGGATCTCGGCCAGCAGGCGGAAGGCACCGCCCACCGACACGCCGAACAGCTCCGACGCCGCCACGCGCTTGTGCACGATGATGTCGAGATGGTCCTGCAGGTTGGCGCCCACGCCCGGCAGGTCGTGCACCACGGGAATGCCCAGCTCGCGCAGATGCGCCCCCGGGCCTACCCCCGACACCATCAGCAATTGCGGCGAGCCGAAGGCGCCGGCCGAGACGATCACCTCGCGGCGCGCCCGCAGCAAGGTCTCGCGGCCGTCCAGCCGCACCGTCACGCCCACTGCGTGGCGGCCGTCGAATTCGATGCGCAGCACCTGCGCACCGGTCAGCACATGCAGGTTGGCGCGCCCGGCGTTGCTGGCGCGATCGTCGGCATCGCCGCGATGGAGATAGGCGCGCGCGGCATTCCAGCGCTCGCCGCCGTGCTGGGTCACCTGGTACCAGCCTGCGCCCTCCTGTTCCATGCCGTTGAAATCGTCGTTGCGGCGGTAGCCGGCCTGCTGCGCCGCCTCGATGAAGCGCTGGCCGAAGGCATTGGGCGTGCGCAGGTCCGATACGTGCAGCGGGCCGCTGCCGCCGTGCAGCGGGTCGTCGTCGCGTCCGGCCAGGCGTTCGTTGCATTCGGCGCGGCGGAAGTAGGGCAGCACGTCGTCCCAGGCCCAGCCGTCGCAGCCGCCCATGGCCCAGCCGTCGTAGTCGGACGGACGGCCGCGCGTGTAGATCATGGCGTTGAGCGAGGAACTCCCGCCGAGCCCGCGCCCGCGCGGCTGGTAGCCGCGGCGCCCGTCCAGGCCGGGCTGTGGCACGGTGCGGTAGCCGTAATTGCGCGCACCCGCGCGCGGCAGCATGAGGGCGGCGCCCGCCGGCGCGGAAACCAGCACATGGTGATCGTGCCCGCCCGCCTCGAGCACCGCCACGCTGTCGCTGCCGCTGTCGGCCAGGCGCCCGGCCAGTGCGCAGCCGGCCGAACCGGCGCCGACGACGAGATAGTCAAAGGTGGTTTCCATCTGTCTCTCCGCGTGGTCGGAGGTCGGTGCGCCCGGGCTTGCGGCGCCCGCCGCGGCTGCCCGCAGATCCGGTCTGAAAACCAGTGTAGGCGCTTTGCACGGGAGCTGAAAAGGGGGAAGCGGGAGACGCGCAAGGTGGCTGGCCGGCCGCCGGAGATGCACGGGCACGCAGGCGGAACGAAGGCGGAACCAAGCCGGAAGCGGGGCGGGGAATGCACCTGCGAGCGTGCCGGCGGCAGGTCCCGCGGAGGCAGCCGCATGCGCCCGGAGACACCCGCCAGTCCTGCGGGAATACGCCCGGAATACGGCCGGAATACGCCCGTTTGAAGCGGTTCCCGCCAGGGCGGCCGGCATTGTCACCGCGCACGGCATGGCATATGGTGCGGGAATCGATAACGCCGCGCGCGCCACGGGCAGCGCATGGCCCATGGGAGATCGCCACATGAGAGAAGTGCCCGAGATGTCATCCGTATTCGACGCCATGCGCGCCGCCTCGCGCAGCGACCAGGCACCGGCCTGGACCGTGCGCGCCGACCGCCTGCGCCGTCTGCGCAAGCTGGTGACGGATCATCAGGACGAGATCTCGCAGGCCATCAGCGCGGATTTCGGCAACCGGCCGCGCCAGGAAACCGCGCTGCTGGAGGTCTTCCCGAGCYTGGCCGGCATCGACGGCGCGCTGCGCCACGGCAAGCGCTGGATGCGGGTGCGGCGCGCGCGCACCGGGCTGTGGTTCAAGCCGGCCAGCTCGCGGCTGATGCCGCAGCCGCTGGGCGTGATCGGCATCGTGGTGCCATGGAACTATCCGCTCTACCTGACCATCGGCCCGCTCGCGGGCGCGCTGGCCGCGGGCAACCGCGCCATGGTCAAGCTCTCCGAGTACACGCCGCGCTTTGCCGCGCTCTTCGCCACGCTGGCGCAGCAGGCCTTCGCCGCCGACGAGCTCACGGTGGTCAACGGCGACGCCGGGGTGGCAAGCGCCTTCTCCGCCCTGCCCTTCGATCACCTGCTGTTCACCGGGTCGACCCAGGTCGGCCACCATGTGATGCGCGCGGCGGCCGCCAACCTCACGCCGGTCACGCTGGAGCTGGGCGGCAAGTCGCCGGCCATCGTCGGCCCGGGTGCCGACCTGGAGCGCGCGGTCGAGCGCATCCTGGTCGGCAAGCTGCTCAACGCCGGCCAGACCTGCATCGCGCCCGACTACGTGCTGCTGCCGGAGGCGATGCGCGATCGCTTCGTCGAAGCGGCGCGCGCCTGCGCGGGCAGGCTCTACCCGGACCTCGGCAGCAATCCCGACTACACCACCATCATCAGTGCGCGCCATTTCGCGCGGCTCGACGGCCTGGTCGGCGACGCCGCCCGCGCGGGCGCCCGCGTGGTGCCGCTGACGCAGGCGCACTCCGACCCGCAGCGGCGCCGGCTGGCGCCGGTGCTGCTGCTCGACGTGCCCGACGGCGCGACCGTGAGGCAGGAAGAAATCTTCGGCCCGGTGCTGCCGCTGGTGACGTACCGCTCGCTGGACGAGGCCATCGGCTATGTCAACGCGCGCCCGCGGCCGCTCGCGCTCTACCTGTTCGAGAAGGAGCGCGGCGCGATCGACCGCGTGATGGCGCAGACCGTGGCAGGCGGCGTCAGCATCAACGAGACCTTGCTGCACATCGCGCAGGAAGACCTGCCCTTCGGCGGCGTAGGGCCCAGCGGCATGGGCGCGTACCACGGCGAAGCGGGCTTCGAGACGTTCTCCAAGCTCAAGCCGATCTTCCGGCAATCCGGACTGAACGGCGCCGGACTGCTCAAGCCGCCGTACGGCAAGCGCTTCGAGACGATGATCCGGATGCTGATGCGCTGACGCGGCGCCGCCGGCCCGCGCCCCAGGGCCGGACCCGCGTCAGGATGACAGCATTGGCCGGCCCAGCATGCGCGCCAGCACCGCCTCCGGCGAGTGCGTGTGATCGCTGATGGCCTTCGGCGACAGGTAGTAGGTCTGTTCCATCATCGCCCGGCCGCGCATGGCCGCATGCAGCACCTGGTCGCTGAACACGATCCAGGTGGAACCCGGCGGGAAGTGGAATTCCTGCTGCGGCACGCTGGCCTGGTATGCCAGGTCCGCCTTGGCCAGGTCATGCAGCTGCAGCATGCGATGGTCGTACTCCGAGCGGCGGCGCTTGGTGATGCGCAGCAACTCCATCAGGCGGGCCTGACCCGGCCACATGCCCTTGGTCTGCGGCACGAAGCGGCGTGCGAAATCGCCGAAGGGCTCGCCCACGCGCCACACGCGCGGCGCCTGCGGGTCGATGTTGTGGAACACGCGCAGCAGGCGCTGGCCCAGCAGCGGGTTGGACGGGAAGGAATCCACGTGCAGCCGGGTGTCGTCCTTGCGCCAGCTCACCGGGCGGCCGGCGATTTCGCTCGGGCGCAGCGAGGTGCCGGCGCGCACCATGTGCGGGCCGTATTCCGGGAACAGGCTCAGCACCAGCTTTTCGCTGGACTCGGCATAACGCTTGATCAGCCGGTACAGGTCGCCGAGATCCTGCTCGCTGCCGGTGGCGCCGCGCACGGCGCGGTCGTTGGCGCGCAGGTTGATGTTCTTGGACTTGCCGTCGGACCAGCGGCTGTCGAGAAAACGCTCCTCGCCGGGCTCGAAGCGGAATTGCAACTGCGGGAAGTAGAGCACCGCGCCCTGCTCCAGCTGCTGGCGCAGGCCTGCCGCGGTGGCGGCGTCGACCTGCGGCGCCCAGTCCGTGTAGGGCTGCGTGCGGATCAGGTTGAAGGCAGGCTCGCTCGCCCCGGGCACGGTAGCCGGGCCGGAGACGGCGGGCGTGGAGACCGGGCGGGTCGAATGAGTCGATTCTTGTGGCATGGGCATCCTCGGTATGCGGGCTCCGGCGGAATCCAGCGGGCTCCGGCGGGATGACAAGGCGCCACTTGCACGGGCAGCCTTGCGATCCCGCGATTCTACCCTCGCGGCCCCGCCGCGCCACGCCTGGCCAGCGCCGCGGTTGATCTCCGGCAAGCCGGGCGGCTTTCGCGCCCCTGCCGCGGGCACAAGAAAAACGCCGCCCGGAGGCGGCGCTTTTCGGTACGGACGCGACAGCCTTACAGGCCGGCGGCAGCGCGCAGGACGGCAGCCTTGTCGGTCGCTTCCCACGAGAATTCCGGCTCTTCGCGGCCGAAGTGGCCGTAGGCGGCGGTCTTCTCGTAGATCGGGCGCAGCAGGTCCAGCATCTGCACGATGCCCTTCGGGCGCAGGTCGAAATGCTCCTGCACCAGCGCGGCGATCGCCTCGTCGGAGATCTTGCCGGTGCCTTCCGTGTACACGGTCACGTTGATCGGGCGGGCCACGCCGATGGCGTAGCTGACCTGCACCTGGCACTGGCGCGCCAGGCCGGCGGCGACCACGTTCTTGGCCACGTAGCGGGCGGCATAGGCGGCCGAGCGGTCGACCTTGGACGGATCCTTGCCCGAGAACGCGCCGCCACCGTGCGGCGAGGCGCCGCCGTAGGTGTCGACGATGATCTTGCGGCCGGTCAGGCCGCAGTCGCCTTGCGGGCCGCCGATGACGAAGCGACCGGTCGGGTTGACCAGGTACTTGGTGTCCTTGAGCATCGCGGCCGGCAGCACCGGCTTGATGATCTCTTCGATCACGGCTTCGCGGATCTGCGCCTGGCTGATGTCCGGCGCGTGCTGGGTCGACAGCACCACGGTGTCCACGCTGTGCGGGCGGCCATCGACGTAGCGCACGGTCACCTGCGACTTGGCATCCGGGCGCAGCCAGGGCAGGCGGCCGTCGCGGCGCAGCTGCGACTGGCGCTCGACCAGGCGGTGCGAGTAATAGATCGGGAAGGGCATCAGCTCCGGCGTCTCGTCACAGGCGTAGCCGAACATCAGGCCCTGGTCGCCGGCGCCCTGGTTCAGGTAGTCGTCGGAGGCGCGGTCCACGCCCTGCGCGATGTCGGGCGACTGCTTGTCGTAGGCGACCAGCACGGCGCAGCCCTTGTAGTCGATGCCGTAGTCGGTGTTGTCGTAGCCGATGCGCTTGATGGTGTCGCGCGCGACTTGGATGTAGTCGACGTTGGCGGTCGTGGTGATTTCCCCGGCGAGGACTACCAGCCCGGTGTTGCAAAGGGTTTCGGCCGCTACACGCGCGTACTTGTCCTGGGCCAGGATGGCGTCCAGGACTGCGTCGGAAATCTGGTCTGCGACCTTGTCGGGATGGCCTTCGGAGACGGATTCCGAAGTGAACAGGAAGTCGTTTGCCACGAACTTATTCTCCAGGTTGGCTATTGCGTGCCAACCTATTCAGTCCTGGCGGCGACGCTTTAGCGGTATTTTCAAGCCGTTCCGGTAGAACGGTATCGCCCCGCAAGTTGTCAGTTAACTCGGCGATACGCGTTATTATACGCGGCTGCGAGCCGGCCTGCAGCGCCCCCGTTCCGATTGGGGTTGCCCGTGCGGCGCTGCCGGGGCCGGTGGCGGCCTTTTCGCAGTGAAACCGCAGGCACAGGCGCCTGTCTGACAGTGCAAGCGGTGTGCGGGCCCGGTAACGGATCCCCATGTCATTTCGATTGCCCCCTCTAACGGCAGCGGCGGGCAAAACATGAATCACTGAACCCGGCCACCGTGCCGCAGAGCACGATCCGATGACCTTTTTGTTCTGGCTGATTTCCCGCTTGCCGCTGTCGTGGCTGCACGCCGCCGGCGGTGCGCTGGGCCTGCTGGCAGCGCGCCTGCCGGGACGCTACGGCACGCGGCTGACCGCGCACATGCGCCAGGCCTATCCGGGCGCTGACGCGGCCACGCTGGCAGAAGCCGCGCGCGCCACCGGCCGCATGATCCTGGAGATGCCGTATTTCTGGTGCCGCCGCAACCCGCCGCGGCGCTTGTACGGCTTTGCCCTGCCACTGTGGCCTGAACTGGACCGCCTGATGGCGCAAGGCCGCGGGCTGATCATCCTGGTTCCCCACCTGGGCTGCTTCGAAGTGCTGCCGCAGGCGTTCGCGCTCAAGCATCCGGTCACCGCGCTCTACAAGCCACCCCACCAGGCCTGGCTGCGCGCCTGGATCCTGAAGATGCGTACTCGTCACAATCTTGCCATGGCACCCGCGGAGCCGCGCGGCGTGCGCATGCTGCTCAAGGCACTCAAGCGCGGCGAAGCGGTTGGCATCCTGCCTGACCAGGTACCGCCTGGCGGTGAAGGCGCGTGGGCGCCGTTCTTCGGCAAGCCCGCCTACACCATGACCCTGGTGCAGCGCCTGCAGCAGCACACCGGCTCGCCCATCGCCGCGATCTTCGCCGAGCGCCTGCCGCGCGGCGAAGGCTTCCTCGGGCATATGAAGGTGATCGAAGAACCCTTGCCGGACGATCCGGGCGAGGCTGCCGCCGTGCTCAACCAGGCCATCGAGGCATTGGTCCGCGCCGCGCCCACGCAGTACCTGTGGGGCTACAACCGATACAAGCAACCGCGCGGCGCCGAGGCCCCTCCCGAACCCGCGCCGCTCTCCAACTAGAACAAATGAGCCGTATCTTTACCTGGCTGGGCATTGCCCTGCTGACCGTGCTGGGCAAGTTGCCCTATCCGCTGGTGGCGCGCTTCGGCGAAGGACTGGGCAGCTTGCTCTACCTCATCCCCAGCAGCCGCCGCAAGGTGGTGCAGACCAACCTGCGCCTGTGCTTTCCCGAGCGCAGCGACGCCGAGATCGAGGCGCTGTCGCGCCAGACCTTCCGCACCGTGTTCCGCAGCTTTGCCGAGCGCGGCATCTTCTGGACCGGCAGCGAGAAGCAGATGCGCCGTTGGGTGCGCATCGAGGATCATGCCGACCTGGTGGCGCTGGACGGCAAGCCGCACATCCTGGTCACGCAGCACTTGTCCGGCGTGGAAGCCGGCGCGATCCGCCTGACCATCCACCTGCGCGACCATGTGGGCCGTTCGGGCGCCTCGCTCTACACCAAGCAGAAGAACGACCTGTTCGACGGCTTCCTCAAGCATGCGCGCGGCCGCTTCGGCGCCAACATGATCGCCCGCAACGACAGCGCGCGCGACATCATCCGCTGCCTGCGCAAGGGCGAAGCGCTGCAACTGATCGCCGACATGGACTTCGGCGAGCGCGACTCCGAGTTCGTCCCCTTCTTCGGCGTGCAGGCCCTGACGCTGACCTCCGTGTCGCGCCTGGCGCGCCTGACCGGTGCCAGGGTGGTGCCGATCTACACCGAGATGCTGCCCGACTACCAGGGCTATGTGCTGCATGTGCTGCCTGCCTGGGAAGACTATCCCGGCGACAGCGTGACCGACGACACGCGGCGCATGAACGCCTTCTTCGAAGACTGCATCCGCCCGCGCATCGCCGAGTATTACTGGGTGCACAAGCGCTTCAAGCACCGCCCGCCGGGCGAGCCCGAGATCTACTGAAACCGCCCGCGGCGTGTCCGGCAGGCACGCCCGGCGAGGAATACAATCGCACCATGAAACTCCAGTTCACCAAGATGCATGGCGCCGGCAACGACTTCGTCGTGCTCGACGGCATCCGCCAGACCCTGAACCTGACACCCGCGCAGTGGCGCGCGCTCGCCAGCCGGCATTTCGGCGTGGGCGCCGACCAGATCCTGGTGGTGGAGAAGCCCACCCGCGACGACGTCGACTTCCGCTACCGCATCTTCAACGCCGACGGCGGCGAAGTGGAGCACTGCGGCAACGGCGCACGCTGCTTCGTGCGTTTCGTCACCGATCAGGGCCTGACGGACAAGCGCTCGGTGCGCGTGGAAATCATGAACGGCGTGATCACGCTGACGCTGCAGGACGACGGCCAGGTCACCGTCGACATGGGCGCGCCCGAACTGGAACCGGCCCGTGTGCCCTTCCGCCCCGACGGCCTGCCGACCCGCGCCGAAGGCCGCGACACCCTTTACGGGCTCGAGGTAAACGGCCGCACGGAATGGATTTCCGCCGTCTCGATGGGCAACCCGCACGCGGTGCAGGTGGTGGACGACACCGAGGCCTTCCCGGTGCTGCAGGACGGCCCCATCATCGAGCATCACGCGAGCTTCCCCAACCGCGTCAACGCCGGCTTCATGCAGGTGCAGGAACGCCACACCGTGCGCCTGCGCGTGTTCGAGCGCGGCGCCGGCGAAACGCTGGCCTGCGGCACCGGCGCCTGCGCGGCGGTGGTCGCGGGCATCCGCCGCGGCCTGCTCGACTCGCCGGTGCTGGTGCATACGCACGGCGGCGACCTCACCATCGCCTGGGACGGCGAAGGCGAGCCGGTACGCATGACCGGCCCGGCCACCACCGTGTTCGAAGGCAGCATTGACCTGGAGCGGCTGCCTGGCTGACCATAGGGGCTCGCGGCCCGGCCGGGCCGCCCCCCTGATGGAGTGCCAATGCCGCTCGCCGATTTCCGCGTCACCTCTGGCAAGAACTTCCGACTGGCCGACTTCGACGCCGGCGCCAAGCCGCTCTCCAGCGGCGACAAGGCCGCCGACCTGGCCCGCATCGCGGAACTGAGCGTCCAGCTCGACCAGCAGCAGGACATTTTCTACGCCGAGCACAAGCGCAAGCTGCTGGTGGTGTTGCAAGGGATGGACACCAGCGGCAAGGACGGCACCGTGCGTGGCGTCTTCCGCAGCTTCGACCCGCTGGGCATCCGCGTGGTCAGCTTCAAATCCCCCACCGCCGAAGAACTCGCGCACGACTACCTGTGGCGCATCCACGCCCAGGTCCCGCGCACCGGCGAGATCGTGGTGTTCAACCGCAGCCATTACGAAGACGTGCTGATCACGCGCGTGCACGAGTGGATCGACGAAGACGAATGCCAGCGCCGCTACAAGCAGTTGCGCGCCTTCGAGACGCTGCTGATGGAAACTGGCACCACCATCATCAAGTGCTTCCTGCACATCTCCAGGGATGAGCAGAAATCCCGGCTGGAAGCCCGCCTGGCAGATCCGCAGAAACACTGGAAATTCGACCCGAAGGACCTGGAGGAACGGCAGTACTGGAAGAGCTATATGACGGCCTACGAGGCCGCGATCGCCGCGACCAGCACGCCGGAAGCACCCTGGCATATCGTTCCGGCGGATTCCAAGACGCATCGGAACCTGATGGTGGCGGAGATTATTTCCGAGGTGTTTTCCAGGTTGAAGCCGGCTTACCCGGCCGCGGCTCCGGGCTTAGGGAAATTGAAAGTGGTATGAGGGCAGGAGGTCTTTCCTGGGGGGCTCCGGTTTTGCGGGGCCCGGGGCTTTCGCCGCAAATCCGGGATCAGGTTCGGCAACGAAGGCAGATCCAAAGGCTTTCCAGGCTGCCTCTAAGCCTTTAAGACTTTAAGCCTTTGAATTTGAACGTGGTATCGCCAAGGCGAAACCACGCAAATCCCGTCACTTCGCGCCGCTACTTCTCATTACTTCCCGCTACTTCCCGCCATTCCCCCGATGGATGTCATGCGTGACAAACGGCCTCTCGTGGGTGGGCATCGCCAGCCACTCCGGATGCCGCAACGTTTCGCGGATATCATCCAGCCCGCTCGTCCAGTGCTCGTTCATGGTGAGCAGGCCGAACTGGTAATCCTTCGCGTTGCCCTCGAAGGTCTTGTCCCGGTAGATGAGCTGAATCACGTTGCGCCGCGCGTCGCACGCGTACTCGGCTGCCTTGCGGTACCAGTCGTTGTCGCGCTGCGCCTGCGGCACCAGCGCCATGATTTCGCTGAGCATGCGGCGGTAGTTCTGCTGCTCGCCCATGTAGTCGGTGATGGTGCGCGTGCGGCTGGAGTACTGGATGTCTTTCTGCCGTTCGGCCACGTCCAGCAGGTTGTGCGGCAGCTTGCCGCGCGCGCTCCACAGGTCGACCTGGAAGATCAGCGCATCGCGGCGGGGCTGGGCGGTGAGGACTTCGGACAGCGGGGTGTTCGAAACCAGGCCGCCGTCCCAGTAGAACTCGCCGTCGATCTCCACGGCCGGGAAGCCGGGCGGCAGCGCGCCGGATGCCATGAAGTGTTCGGCGCGCAGCTTGCGGCGCGTGTTGTCGAAATAGGCGAAATTTCCGCTGTGCACATTGACCGCGCCCACCGATACCCGCATTTCGTTGTGGTGGTGGTTGATCCGGTCGAAGTCGACGAAGCGTTCGAGCGTGGTCTTGAGCGGCCCGGTGTCGTAGTAGCTGGCCTGGCCGGGTCCGCCCTGGTGCTCGAACAGCATCGGCCATGGACGCGGCTGGAAGAAGCCGCGCTGGCCTTCGAGCACGGCACGGGCGGCTTCGATGCCGTCGAACCAGATGCGCACGGGGTCGGGCCACTGGCTGGCGCTTTGCGCGACCATCTCGTAAGGCAGCAGGCTGGGCAGCCAGGGCTGCTGGCAGATGTACTCCCAGAACGCGCGCAGCTGCT
This sequence comes from Cupriavidus sp. 2TAF22, assembly GCF_052115045.1. NCBI lineage: Bacteria > Pseudomonadati > Pseudomonadota > Betaproteobacteria > Burkholderiales > Burkholderiaceae > Cupriavidus > Cupriavidus sp. 2TAF22. The sequence goes on along the minus strand of NZ_JBFRFX010000017.1, from coordinate 61,878 downwards.
CGACCCGGCGCTCGGGGGCGTTGCCGGCGATCACCGCCGCGTTGAGCGCGCCGATGGAGATGCCCGCCACCCAGTTGGGCTCGATACCGGCTTCGGCCATGCCCTGGTACACGCCGGCCTGGTAGGAGCCGAGCGCGCCGCCGCCCTGCAGCACCAGCGCCCTGACCGTGTATTCGTGGTGCGCGGGGCGCTTGCGGCCGGCGCCCTCGGGCGCCAGGTCGGGCGCCGCGCAGCCGCCGGGAGGCAGGAAATTGGGTTCCGGCTCCCTTGGTGCCTTGGCCTTCGCCTTTGCCACCGCCTGCCTCACCTCGGGCGCGGCGGGGTCGGCCACCACGGCCGCGGCTTCGCTGCGCGCGCCGTTCTTCTCGATCTTCGTCACTGCCTGATTTGCTTTCTGCCGACGTCCGCCTGCCACGGCTTCTCCTTGATGGTTTTGTCCTTCGCGCGGCCGGCAGGCGGCATGGTGCCGCCGCGCCGGCCGTCCTTGCTTACTGCATGTACCAGCCGTGGCTGACGATGAACGACTGGCCGGTCAGCGCCGCCGACGGGAATGCGCAAAGGAACAGCGCGGTCTGGGCCACATCGTCCACGGTGGTGAAGACGCCGTCCACGGTGCCGCCCAGCATCACGCGGCGGATCACCTCCTCTTCGCTGATGCCCAGCTCCTTGGCCTGTTCCGGGATCTGCTTGTCCACCAGGGGCGTGCGCACGAAGCCCGGGCAGATCACGTGCGAGCGCACGTTGTACTCCGCGCCTTCCTTGGCCAGCACCCGCGCCAGGCCGAGCAGCGCGTGCTTGGCGGCGACGTAGGCGGATTTCAGCGGCGACGCTTCGTGCGAGTGGACCGAGCCCATGTAGATCACGGTGCCACCGCGCTTGTCCTTGTACATGTACTTGAGCGCGGCCTTGGTGGTGAGGAACGCGCCGTCGACGTGGATGGCCTGCATCTTCTTCCAGTCGGAGAAGGCGTAGTTCTGGATCGGGTTGACGATCTGGATGCCGGCGTTGGAGATCAGGATATCGATGCCGCCGAAGGCCTTGGCGACCTCGTCGGTGGCGCTGTTGACGGCATCCTCGCTGGTTACGTCCATCGCCACCGCGATGGCGCGGCCGCCGGCCGCCTCGATGTCGGCCGCGGCCTTCTGCGCCGCTTCGAGATTCAGGTCGGCGATGGCGACCGCCGCGCCTTCCCTGGCCAGCAGGTCGGCAATGGCTTTGCCGATGCCGCTGGCGGCGCCGGTGACGATGGCGGTTTTTCCCTGGAGCTTCATGAAGACACCTCGTATGGTTGATGCGGGTTGGTTGCTGCGGGCGCAATGCCCGCGGTGCGCGGGAATCGAAAAGAGCGAAGAACCGGACGGCAGGCCGGGCAGGGCCGGCCGCACCGGCGAGCGTGCGGGCCGCTCAGGCGAGGTAGTCGAACACCACCTCGCCCAGCCCGAGCGTGAGGTCGGCCACGAAGTGCCTGGCGCCGAGCACCTCCAGCACCGGCAGCGCGGCCACCGGCGCCAGCGCGTGCGGCGACAGCGACAGTGCTGCCGGGCCGGTCCAGGCGCCCTTCATCTCCACGTCCTTGAGGAAGTAGCACACCAGCTCGCAGATGCGCGGGCTGCCGTCCACGTGCGGAATGACCTTGAGCAGGTAGTTGGGCGTGCTGGAGAGCGCCAGGCCGAGCGCGTCCTTGTCGAGTTCGCGGTGCTTGTAGCCCATGGTGCCGGTGGCCACGCGCACCGGACCGTAGTCGAGCGTGCCGACCAGGGTATCGGTGTGGACCTCGAGCCTGGGGCTGGCGAGCTTCTTCGGGAAGCCCCACAACTCGCGCCCGCCCGCCAGCGGCGGATGGTCGTCCAGGTACATGGCATGGGTGTAGGTACCGGCCTTGCCTTCGTAGGTGACGGGAATCACCTGGCCCGATTCGGTGTAGTCGCCAAACCCGGTGGAATCGGGCATGCGGATGAACTCGTAGTTGACCACGGCATCCGTGATCTCCAGCGGTTCCGGCACCACCGCGCGCAGCAGCGCGGGATCGGTGCGGTAGGTGATGATGAAGAATTCCCGGTGGATGAAGCGGTACGGCCCCATCGGATAGGCCGGACTGGTGAGCGGCATGGCGAATGCCTGCTCGCGGATCGTCTTGATGTCCATCGCCAGCTAACCTCCTGAAGAGATGCTGCGCCGCCTTGCCGGGCGGCAAGGCGAATCGCTGGCGACGGGACCATCCCGGCCGGCCAGCGAGATCAATCAGACCGGCGATTTTTCCGCGCGGTTCCCGTGGCCTGCTGCATGGCGACAAAACCTTGCAATGCCCCGGGCGACAGAAACCAGACTATACGCCGTAGCGCTGGCGATAGGCAGCAACCGCCTCGCGCGAGCCGCCCAGAGCGGGATCCTGGGAAGCGTCCAGGTAGGCGAGCAGGTCCTTCAGGCTGGCGATGGAGATGACCGGCACGCCATATTCGCGCTGTACATCCTGCACCGCGGAATGGGTGCCGACCTGATCGGCCGTGCCGCTCTTTTCCATGCGGTCGAGCGCGATCAGCACGGCGGCAGGCTCGGCACCGGCGGCGCGGATCATCTGCATCGATTCGCGCACCGAGGTGCCGGCGGAGATCACGTCGTCGACGATCACCACCTTGCCCTTGAGCTTGGCGCCTACCAGCGTGCCGCCTTCGCCGTGGTCCTTGGCCTCCTTGCGGTTGTAGGCGAAGCCCACGTCACGTCCGAGGCCGGACAGCGCCACCGCGGTGGCCGAGGCCAGGGTGATGCCCTTGTAGGCCGGTCCGAACAGGACGTCGAAGTCCAGACCCGAGGCCAGCAGGGTTTTCGCATAGAATTGCGCCACCTGGCCCAGCATTGCACCCTGGTTGAACAGGCCCGCGTTGAAGAAGTACGGCGACTTGCGGCCGGCCTTGGTCACGAATTCACCAAAGGACAGCACGCCGGCGTCCAGCGCGAAGCGGATGAAAGTCTGGCTGAGGTCACCAGCGCCGGGCTGCGGCGTCGTCTGCTGCGTCATCTTTTCTCTCTGATTTCAAAATTTCCCGAGATGTTACGGATTATCAGCGCCAACCTCAACGGCATCCGCTCCGCGGCCAAGAAAGGCTTTTTCGAATGGATGGCCAAGCAGGACGCCGACATGGTCTGCGTCCAGGAGCTCAAGGCCCAGGCCGCCGACATGACCGAAGCGTTCCTTGCGCCGCACGGCTACCACGGCTATTTCCACTACGCGGAGAAGAAAGGATATAGCGGCGTCGGCCTCTACACCCGCCACAAGCCCGAGCGCGTGATCACCGGCTTCGGCTGCGCCGAGTTCGACAGCGAGGGCCGTTACGTCGAGGTGCAGTATCCGCACCTGGCCGTGATTTCCGTCTACGTGCCGTCCGGCTCCAGCGGCGAAGAGCGCCAGCTCGCCAAGTTCCGCTTCATGGAAGCCTTCCTGCCCCACCTGCTGCAACTCAAGGCCAGCGGACGCGAGATCGTGCTGTGCGGCGACGTCAACATCGCGCACAAGGAAATCGACATCAAGAACTGGAAGGGCAACCTGAAAAACTCGGGCTTCCTGCCAGAAGAGCGCAGCTGGATCGGCGAATTGTTCGATGTGCACGGCTATGTGGACGTATTCCGCAAGCTGGACCCGCGCCCCGAGCAGTACACCTGGTGGAGCAACCGCGGCCAGGCCTACGCGAAGAACGTCGGCTGGCGCATCGACTACCACCTGGCGACCGCGAAGATCGCCGGGACGGCGCACGCCACCTCGATCTACAAGGACGAGAAGTTCAGCGACCATGCGCCGCTGTCGATCGACTACGACTTCCCGCTGTAGCGGCCCGAACCTGTTCCAACCTAGTTACAATGCAGGCTCCCGTCCGATTCCGGCACGGGAACCTTCGTATTTCCGAGTGAGTCCGCCATGGTTTTCAAAGTGTTCGTAGATGGTCAGGAAGGCACCACCGGCCTCCGGTTGCTCGACTATCTCTCCGGCCGTTCCGACGTGGAACTGCTGCGTATCGCCGACGACAAGCGCAAGGATCCGGCCGAACGAGCACGATTCCTGAATGCCGCCGACGTCGCTTTCCTGTGCCTGCCCGACGTGGCCTCGCGCGAAGCCGTGTCTCTGGTGACCAACCCGGACACCTGCGTGATCGACGCCAGCACGGCCTTCCGCACCACCGACAGCTGGGCCTACGGCCTGCCGGAACTGACGCGCGGCCAGCGCGAGAAGATCCGCGCGAGCAAGCGCATCGCCGTGCCGGGCTGCCATGCCAGTGCCTTCGTGCTGGCCGTGCGCCCGCTGGTGGAAGCCGGCGTGATGCAGGCCGACTATCCGGTCTCGGCTTTCTCGCTGACCGGCTACAGCGGCGGCGGCAAGCAGATGATTGCCGAGTTCGAAGCCGGCGGTAACCCGAAGCTGAACAGCCCGCGTCCCTACGGCCTGGGCCTGGCGCACAAGCACCTGCCGGAAATGCGCGTGCAGACCGGCCTGGCGCAGGCACCGATCTTCAACCCGATCGTCGGCAACTTCCTCAAGGGCCTGGCGGTGACCGTGCCGGTGTACCCGGACCGCCTGGCGCGCAAGGTCACGCCGGAGCAGATCGCCGACATCTATCGCAAGCACTATGAAGGCGAGCAGTTCGTGCGCGTGATGCCGGTGGGCGATGAGGCCAATCTCGACGGCGGCTTCTTCGACGTGCAGGCCAGCAACGATACCAACCGCGTGGACCTGTTCGTGTTCGGCTCGGCCGAGCGCATCGTGCTGATGGCGCGCCTGGATAACCTGGGCAAGGGCGCCGCCGGCGCCGCCGTGCAATGCATGAACGTGCACGTGGGCGCGGACGAGGCAACCGGGCTCAGCGCCTGATCCTCGCCCTGCCGCTCGCGGCAAACGAAAAAAGCCGGCAGCCGCCGGCTTTTTTCGTGGGCGGCCGCAGCCGGGCTCAGCTGCCCGTGCGGACCACCACGCCCTTGAGCGCGACGCCGATAAAGACGCCGCCCTTGGCGCAGACATAGGTGCTGTCGCTGGCGGTCTCGTCGTTCTTCCAGTTGCTGCGGATATCGATCACCGCGTTGCCCCCCTCCTTCATCGCGCGCTGCTGCAGCTCCTGCACGGCCTGCACGAAGGTGGTGGCGCACAGTTCCTCGTCGCCCGGCGGCGGCGGGCCGCCGGTGGCGCTGCTAGTGTCGATGGGCCGGCGGATGCGCTTGACGGTCTTGAACGACTGCCCGCCCTGGACATCGGCCGGCCGGTTCAAGCCGAACTGGAGCTTGATCGACGGATCGACGCGCGCCTTGGCATCGGCCGACGCCAGCGCCTTGTCGATCGGCTGGTTGAGCAACTGGTCGCCGGCCTGCGCGTTGGCTCCGGCCAGCAGGGCACCGGCCATCAGGCTGAACCGCACCCATCGTTTCATGTTCCGCTCCTTGCTCAGCGACGCAACGGGAAATGCCATCGGCGCTGCGCGCCATGGCACCCGGCGGGCGGCCCGGACCACGCCAGCCACGCCTGCCTTTCATCGTATGCGATACGCCGCAAGGCGGAGGCCCTGGCCGTCTTTACTTTTTTAGTGGCGCCTGGCGGTCGTCGTCGCCGCTGTCGACCGGCGCGTCGCCCAGGTTGGCCATATTGGCGCGGTAAGCCGGCAGCCTGGCCATGTTGGACTCGATGGCGCGCGCGTACAGCGGCAACACCTCGGGCATGTGTTTCTCGAGCTCGGCGATACGGGTCCGGCCGGAGGGATGGGTGGAGAGGAACTCGGAGCCGGGCTGCGCCGCGACCTGCGACACCATGCCCATCTTCTGCCACAGCGAGATCGCGGCGCGCGGGTCGAAGCCGGCGCGCGCGGCGATATCCATGCCGACCAGGTCCGCCTCGGTCTCGTCGGAGCGCGAGAAGCGCAGCGTGAGCAGCTGCGCGCTGGCGCCGATGGCCATATTGCCCAGGTTGCCGAAGCCGAACAGCTGCGAGATGACATTGGCGCCGAGATTGGTGATCTCGGACTTGGCGGCGCGCTCGCGCGCATGCTCCTGCAGGGCGTGGGCGATCTCGTGCCCCATCACCATGGCGACCTCGTCGTCGGTCAGCTTTAGCTGCTCGAGCAGGCCGGTGTAGAAAGCGATCTTGCCGCCCGGCATGCAGAAGGCATTGACCTGCTTCGAGCTGATCAGGTTGACCTCCCACTTCCACTGCCGCGCACGCTCGTTCCAGCGTGGCGTCTGCGGCAGGATCCGCTTGGCGAGGGCGCGCAGGCGGATCAGCTGCGGATTGCTGTCCGGCATCAGCGTGCGCTTGGACTGCGCCTCTTCCTTGAGCTGCTCGTACTCCTGCGAGGCCTGCTGCTCGATCACCTCGACCGGGACGATCTGCCGCACCGAGGCGCCGCCGCGCTGCACGCGGATGCCGTCGTCGGGCCCGGCCTCCTGCGCCAGGCCCGCCGTCATGCCGAACGCGGCCGAGGCGGCCAGGGCCAGTGCGGCGAACCGCCGCGGCATCGCCATCCCGGCCCGCCGGTGGCGGTTCTGACAACGCTGGCAATCGGACATGGAAGATTCCCCGGAAGCGGTCGGCGGCACGCGGAACGATTTGGACTGGAAAAGGGCCGGACATCCACCGGGGCCGGCCGCAACGGTAATGCAATAATACACGGCGCCTCGCCCGGCCTGATGCCCACTGATTCATGACCTTCCAAGACTATCTCGACATTTTCCGCAACCGCCGCATCGGCGCCATGCTGACGCTGGGCTTTGCTTCCGGCCTGCCGCTGGCGCTCACTTCCGGCACCTTGCAGGCCTGGATGACGGTGGAAGGCCTCGACATCAAGACCATCGGCTTCTTTTCGCTGGTGGGCCAGGCCTATATCTTCAAGTTCCTGTGGGCTCCGCTGATGGACCGCTACACGCCACCGCTGCTTGGCCGGCGCCGCGGCTGGCTGCTGGTCACGCAGCTCGCGCTGGTGCTGGGCATCGCCGGGATGGCCTTCTGCCCGCCGCGCGAGGCGTTGTGGACGCTGGCCGCACTGGCCACGCTGGTGGCCTTCCTGTCGGCCTCGCAGGACATCGTTTTCGACGCCTACAGCACCGACGTGCTGCGCGCGCCCGAGCGCGGCGTCGGCGCGGCGGTCAAGGTGCTGGGCTACCGGCTGGCGATGCTGGTGTCGGGCGGGCTGGCGCTGTGGCTGGCCGACCGCGTGATGGGCTGGCAGCAGATGTACATCCTGATGGCCGGCCTGATGGGCATCGGTATCTTTTCGCTGTGGTGGGCGCCCGAGGCCGAGTCGCCGGCACGCACGCCGCGCTCGATGGAGGAGGCGGTGCTGGGGCCGCTGCGCGACTTCTTCTCGCGTCCGGGCGCGTGGTGGCTGCTGCTGCTGATCGTGCTGTACAAGCTTGGCGATGCCTTTGCCGGCAGCCTTTCCACCACCTTCCTGATCCGCGGCGTGGGCTTCTCGGCCGGCGAAGTGGGCCTGGTCAACAAGACGCTGGGACTGGCCGCCACCATCGTCGGCGCGCTGTTTGGCGGCACGCTGATGGTGCGCCTTGGCCTGTACCGCTCGCTGCTGCTGTTCGGCGTGCTGCAGGCCGTGTCCAACCTCGGCTACTGGCTGCTGGCGGTGACGCCGCCGCACCTGTGGAGCATGGGCGCCACCATCTTCGTGGAGAACCTGTGCGGCGGCATGGGCACGGCCGCCTTCGTGGCGCTGCTGATGACGCTGTGCAACCGCTCCTTTTCCGCCACCCAGTACGCGCTGCTGTCGGCGCTGGCCTCGGTCGGGCGCGTCTACGTGGGCCCCAGCTCGGGCTACCTGGTCGAGGCCTTCGGCTGGCCGGCGTTCTACCTCAGCACCGTGGTGGTGGCGCTGCCGGGCGTGGCGCTGCTCTGGGCGATGCGCAACACCGTGCACCGCTACGAGGCCAGCGCGCGCGCCGTGACCGCCTGAGCCGGCGGCCGCGGCGTCCTTACTGCTTGTAGTAGACGATCTGGTGCGAAGTGGCCAGCAGCTCGCCGCGCGGGCTCCAGATCTGGGCGCTCTGGTCGAAGAAGCCCTGGCGGAACACCTGCGCCTGCGCACTGCCCAGCACATGGCTGTCGCCCAGGCCGGCCAGGGTGGCGGCATCGGCATGGAAGTACGTGGTCAATGACACCGTGCCGGCCGGCACGAAGCCGGCGCGCTTGAGGAAGATGCGCGGGTAGAAGGTGTCGCACCACGCCGCCATGGCGGCGAAGTCCGGCGTGCGCGCCGGCGCGTCGCGCAGCCAGAACTGGGTCAGGCTGTCGGGATTCTCGGTGCCAGGCTCGGCATCGGGCCTGGCGCCGCGCACCGGACGCAGATCGTAGGCCTTGAGCCAGCGCACCGGGGCGAAGCCCGCCATGGATGGCACGGCGTCGGCGGCCGGCACCTGCGGGAACGCCGCCTCGGTGCAGTCCCAGGTCTCGCGGCGCACCGCAAAAAAGGCCGTGGCGGTAGTGGCCACCTCGTCACCCTGGCGCAGTTCGATCGACCAATGCTGCGTATTGCGGTTGGTGCGCACCGGACGCGCCTCGATCACGAACGGTCCTTCCACGATCGGGCCGGCGAAGTTGACGGTCAGCGCGGACGGATCGCCGAGCCGGGCCGGATGCTGGAGCACGGCCTGCAGCAGGGTGGCCGCGGTGATGCCGCCGAACGGGCCGATCATGTTCCAGTATGCGGGCGTGGTGCGGCCGTGGAAGAGGTTGCCGCCCGCCGGCTCCAGCGCGATCGCGTGGTCGAAGGAATGGACGGGCTGGCTGGCGACTTGCGTGGCGGTCATGATGTCTCGGCGTCTCGGCGTCTTGTGGTTCTGCAATCGGGACCGGATGATCGGTCTACAAAAAAGTACGACCGTTCGATAATACGCCAAAACCGCCCTGGTCCGCTGAACCGGCCAGTTCGCCGTCAGTCCCCTGCCCGCCTGCGCTGCCAGGGCGCCCAGCCAAGCTGGTTGCCTACCACCGCCAGCAGGATCATCGCCATGCCCGCCAGTTGCAGCGCCGTGAGCACCACGCCGAACACCAGCACGTCGATCACGATGGCCACCAGCGGATAGACGAACGACAGCGTGGCGATCGACAGCACATTGAGCCGCTGGAAAGCGCCGTAGAGCAGCGTGTACATCACGCCGGTATGCACCAGGCCCAGCGCCAGCAGCGCGCCCCAGGTACGGCCGTCGAAGCTGGCCACCGCCGGATGCGCCAGCGGCGACAGCATGAGCACGCCCAGCACCATCTGCAGCCCGGCGATCTGCCCGGCAGGAATCCCCTTCAGGCGGCGCGTGGCCATGGTGGTGATGGCGTACAGCAGGGCCGCCAGCATCGCCAGCCCGACGCCGGCCAGCATGCCGCGGCCGGCGCCGCCATGCTCGATGCCGGTGATCAGCACCACCCCGCCGAAGGCCAGCACCAGCCAGGCCAGCCGCCCGGGCGCGATGGCTTCGCGCTGGAACAGCGCCGCCAGCAGCAGCAGGAAGAACGGCTGGGTGTGATAGACCACCGTGGAAACCGAGATGCCGCTATAGGCATAGGCCGAGAACAGGCACAGCCAGTTGAGGATCAGCGTGACGCCACCCAGCGCCAGCCAGCCCCATTCGGCGCGGCGCATGGGCTGCCAGCCGCGCCGCAGCGCCAGCGTGCCGAGCAGCGCGGCGCCGCCGAACAGGCAGCGGAAAAACACCACGTCCACCGGCGGCTGCCCGCTGGTGACCACGAACCAGCCGATGGTCCCCGAGAGCGCCATGGCCGCCACCATGCGCCAGGCGCCGCCACGCTGCCCGGAGCCGGCGGCAGGCGCCGCGCCATGCGCCCCGGCGGCGGCAGTGGATTGATTGCTGCTCATGTCGTTCTCCTGCGGATTGTGCTTTGCATGGATGCATTGTTTCACCATGCACACAGGTCAACAATCCATCAGCAATGCAATTACTATTTGACCTGCGGTCACAAATGCAGGAGATCATCCATGCCCGTCGCGCAACTCAATGCCATGGCCGTGTTTGCCCGGGTGGTGGAATGCGGCAGCTTCTCCGCCGCCGCGCGCCAGCTGGGCATGACGCCGTCGGCGGTGAGCCGCCATGTCACGCGGCTGGAGGCGGCCATCGGCGGCAGCCTGCTGCAGCGGACCACCCGCGCCTTCGCGCTCACCGAACTGGGCCAGGCCGTGCATGCCGCCTGCGCGCGCATGGTGGCGGCGGCGCAGGAAGTCGACACGCTGGCCGGAGCCTACGGCGCCGCGCCGCAAGGGCTGCTGCGCGTGACGGCACCGGTGGTGTTCGGCCAGGCGTGGCTGGCGCCCCTGCTGCCGGCCTTGCTGGACCGCTACCCGCAGCTGGACCTGCAGCTCACGCTGGCCGACCGGCTGGTGGACCTGGTGGAGGAAGGCGTCGACGTCGCCATCCGCATCGCGCGCGAACTGGCGCCGGGCCTGGCGGCCCGGCCGCTGCGCCCGGTGCGCTACCGGCTGGTGGCCGCACCCGGCTGGCTGGCGCGGCACGGCACGCCGCAGGAGCCGGCCGCGCTCGCCACGCACCGCTGCATCTACCTCGGCTATGGCGCCTTCGGCGAGCGCTGGAGCCTGCGGCGCAAGGACGACGGCCAGGCCGTGTCGCTGCGGATCCCGCCACGGGTCACGCTCAACAACAGCATGGCGATCGTGGCCATGGCCGAGGCCGGCGGCGGCATCGGACTGGTGCCCGATTTCTCGGCTGCGGCGGCACTGGCCTCCGGCAGGCTGGCGGCCGTGCTGGACGGCTGGGAGATCCTGGAACCCTATGTGGGCACCGCCTATGCGGTCTATACGCCGACGCGCCACCTGGCGCCCAAGGTCCGCGCCTTCGTCGACCACCTGGTGGCGCAGGCCGGTGCGGGAGACGGCGCGAGCGGCTAGCCTGCGCTCAGTTGGCGCTCAGGTCGCGCAAACGCGGTACACCGCCAGGCTGCCGCGCCAGTTCCCGCCCCAGTTCACGGTCACGCCCTCGTGCATCACCACGCGGTCCACGATGCGCAGCCCGACCTTGGGCGCCAGCGCCTCGAAGTCGCTGATGGTCAGCACGCGCACGTTGGGCGTGTTGTACCACTGGTAGGGCAGCGCCTCCGACACCGGCATGCGGCCGCGGAACACCGACAGGCGGTGCGGCCAGTAGCCGAAGTTGGGGAAGGACACGATGCATTCGCGCCCCACCCGCAGCGTCTCGCGCAGGACCTGCGCCGTGTTGTGGATCGTCTGCAGCGTCTGCGACAGGATCACCGTATCGAAGCTCTTGTCCTCGAACAGCGCCAGCCCGCCTTCCAGGTTCTGCTGGATCACGTGCACGCCCTTCTGCGCGCAGGCCAGCACGCCCTGGTCCTGGATCTCGATGCCGTAGGCCTGCACGTCCAGCTCGTCCTGCAGCACGCGCAGCAGGCTGCCGTCGCCGCAGCCCAGGTCGAGCACGGTGGAATTGGGCTCGATCCAGCGCGCGATGGCGCGGAAGTCCGGGCGCAGCGCCAGGATATTGGGGTTGGCAGCGGCATTCATGCGCCAATCTCCTCGGCGATGCGTTCGTAGTAGGCGCGCATCAGGTCGTGATAGCGCGGGTCGTCCAGCAGGAAGGCGTCGTGGCCATGCGGCGCGTCGATCTCGGCGTAGCTGACCGGGCGCTTGTTGTCGAGCAGCGCCTTGACCAGCTCGCGGCTGCGGTTGGGCGCGAAGCGCCAGTCGGTGGTGAAGCTGGCCACCAGGAAGCTGGCCTGGGTCTGCGCCACCGCGCGCTTCAGGTCCCCGCCGAACGCCAGCGCCGGATCGAAGTAGTCCAGCGCGCGCGTGATCAGCAAGTAGGTATTGGCATCGAAATACTCGGCGAACTTGTCGCCCTGGTAGCGCAGGTAGCTCTCCACCTGGAACTCGACGTCGAACGAGAAGCGGATGTCGTCGGTCTTGAGCTCGCGGCCGAATTTCTCGGCCATGTCCTCATCGGACAGGTAGGTGATATGGCCGATCATGCGCGCCACGCGCAGGCCGCGCTTGGGCTTGACGTTGTGCGCGTAGTAGTTGCCGCCGTGGAAGTCGGGGTCCGACAGGATGGCGCTGCGCGCCACCTCGTTGAAGGCGATGTTCTGCGCCGACAGCTTGGGCGTGGAGGCCACCACGATGCAGTGGCGCAGCCGCTCCGGATACATCAGGCTCCAGGCCAGCGCCTGCATGCCGCCCAGGCTGCCGCCCATCACCGCGGCGAACTGCGCGATGCCGAACTGGTCGGCCACGCGCGCCTGCGCGTTGACCCAGTCTTCCACCGTCACCACCGGGAACATCGCGCCGTAGGGATTGCCGGTGGCGGGGTTCGGGCTCATCGGCCCGGTCGAGCCGAAGCACGAGCCGAGGTTGTTGACGCCGATGACGAAGAAGCGGTTGGTGTCGAGCGGCTTGCCCGGGCCGACCATATTGTCCCACCAGCCAACGTCGCGCGGATCGTGCGCGTACACGCCCGCCACGTGGTGCGAGGCATTGAGCGCGTGGCACACCAGCACGGCGTTGGAGCGGGCTGCGTTGAGCGTGCCGTAGGTCTCGACCATCAGGTCGTAGTCGGTGATCGAGGTGCCGTTGCGCAGCTTCAGCGGCTCGGGGAAATGCATGCGCTGCGGCGTGACGATGCCGACCGAATCGGCGGGCAAGGCCAGCGTGGCAGGAGGCGTAGCTACGTCTGTCATGGAATCGGCCCGTCAGCGAACGGGCATAAAAAAACCCGACCGGCATTTGCGTGGCCGTTGCATGCAGCTTGAATTGCTCTTTGCATGAACGGCGGCGCAGCCAATCGGGTTTTGCGCGGGTCTTGTTTCCCGCGCGTCGGTGCCTTGCGTGGCAGGGTACCGACCCAACCTCTTTAGCCGCATTTATATTGGCCGCCGCGACGCTCCCGCACGCATGTGCAATGGAGCCCGAGGCTGCCGCGCGCCCGCAAGCCAGTCATCAAATCGGCGCGACCCGCTTATTATAGAGCAAACCGGCCGCACCGCTGCCTGCCCCTACTGCCAACGAGCCTTGCCTTGACGAACCCGCCCAGTATCCTGGTCATCGAAGACGAAGCCGCGATCGCGGACACCATCCTCTATGCGCTGTCCACCGACGGCATGACGGTCGCCCACTGCGCGCTCGGCGGCGCCGCGCTGGAGCGGCTGCGCGCGCAGGTGCCCGACCTGGTGATCCTGGACGTGGGCCTGCCGGACATCAACGGCTTCGAGGTCTGCCGCACGCTGCGCACCTTCTCCGACGTGCCGGTGATCTTCCTGACCGCGCGCAACGAGGAAATCGACCGCATCGTCGGCCTGGAGATCGGCGCCGACGACTACGTGGTGAAGCCCTTCTCGCCGCGCGAGCTGGCCGCACGGGTGCGGGTGATCCTGCGCCGCGCCGGCACGCGCTTGTCGGCGCAACCCGTCGCGCCACTGCCGCCCGCCAACGCCCGGCCCGATGGCTTCACGCTCGACGCCGACGGCGCGCGCCTGGCCTGGCGCGGCCAGTGGCTGGACCTGACGCGTTACGAATACCGGCTGCTGGCACTGATGCTCGGACACCCGGGCCGCATCTATTCGCGCGCGCAGCTCATGGAGCTGGTCTGGCATGACGCCGCCGACACCAGCGACCGCACCGTCGACACCCACGTCAAGACCGTGCGCGCCAAGCTGCGCGCGCTCGACCCCGGCTGCGACCCGATCCGCACACATCGCGGCATGGGCTATTCGCTCGAAGGCTGAGCGCCTCCCGCCCGTTCACCCCGCACTGACCGCCACGCATGCATATCGGCCTTCGCATCTTCTTCGGCTTCTTCCTGATCGTCGGGCTGGCGGCCTTTCTCACGCTGCGCGTGTTCGTGCAGGAGGTCAAGCCGGGCGTGCGGCAGGCCATGGAGGACACGCTGGTCGATACCGCGCACGTGCTCGCGGTGCTGGCCGCCGACGACATGAAAAGCGGCCACATCGCCGACGGGGCCTTCGCGCGGCGCATGGCGCGCCTGCGCGAGGACAAGGTCGACGCCAACGTGTGGGGCATGCACAAGGACGCGGTGGGCTACCGCATCTACATCACGGACGCCGGCGGCATCGTGCGTTTCGATTCCGGCGATGCCGCCGTGGGCGCGGACTACTCGCGCTGGAACGATGTCTACCGCACCTTGCGCGGCGAATACGGCGCGCGCAGCACGCGCGCCAACCCGGACGACGACGCCAGCACGGTCATGCACGTGGCCGCGCCGATCCGCGACGGCGACAAGATCATCGGCGTGCTGACGGTGGCCAAGCCGAACGTCACCATGGCGCCGTTCATCGAGCGCAGCCAGCGCAAGATCCTGCTCAACGGCCTGTTGCTGATGGGCGGCGCCTTCGTCATCGGCCTGGCCTGCACGCTGTGGCTGGTGCACGGCCTGCGCCGCCTGCAGCGATACGCGCGTTCGGTGGCCGCGGGCGAGCGCGCCGAGATGCCGCTGCGCGGCGCCAGCGAGCTGGCCGAGCTCGGCCGCTCGGTGGAAAGCATGCGCCTGCGGCTGGAGGACAAGCAGTACGTCGAGCACTACATCCACACCCTCACGCATGAGATGAAGAGCCCGCTGGCGGCCATCAGCGGCGCGGCCGAATTGTTGCAGGAGGACATGAGCGCGGCGGACCGCGGCCGCTTCGTCGCCAATATCCGCCGCCAGGCCCAGCGCCTCGAGCAGATGATCCGCAAACTGCTGGCGCTGGCCGCGCTGGAACAACGCCAGCGCCTGGAGACGCGCGAGCGCGTGGCGCTGCTGCCGCTGATCGGGCAACTGCTGCTGGAGCTGGAGCCGCGCGCGCGCCAGCGCGAACTGTCGCTACACCTGCTGCCCGCGCAGTCCGATGCGGTCGTGGAGGGCGATCCGTTCCTGCTGCACCAGGCACTGGCCAACCTGCTGGAGAACGCACTCGACTTCGCCCCCGCGCAGAGCACCGTGGCCGTGTCGGTGGAACAGACCGGCGACACCGTCGCCGTGCACGTGGCCGACCAGGGCCCGGGCATACCGGACTATGCGCTGCCGCGCCTGTTCGAGCGTTTCTACTCGCTGCCGCGCCCCGGCGGGCAGGACAAGAGCACCGGGCTGGGCCTGTGCTTCGTGCGCGAGATCGCCACGCTGCACCACGGCGGCATCGCACTGGCCAACCGCGCGCAAGGCGGGGCCTGTGCCACGCTGACCTTGCCGGCGGCATAGCACGGCGGGCGCGCCCGCGGCACCGGCACATTCGCCACACACTCGCTTCACACAGGCTTCCTCGGCACCTCACACGGCGGTCCTAAGCTCGGCGTCATCCTGACTCCCGCGCTTGCCGCCATGAACCGCATCCTGTTCTTCAAGTCCGCCATCACCGCCCTGCTGGTGCTGCTGATCCTGATTCCCCTGCACCTGGTCGACAACACCGTGCAGGACCGCAGGCAATACCGCGACCAGGCGGTGCGCAGCGTCTGGCAGAGCTACGCCGGCCCGCAAACCCTGACCGGCCCGGTGCTGGTGCTGCCGTACAAGGAAGTCACGCGCGTGGCGGACCGTACCGACCCCAAGCAGCCCAATGCCACCGTGCTGCAGGCGGAGGACAAGCAGATGCTGGTGTTCCCCGCCACGCTGCGCGTGAGCGGCGACATCACGCCGAACGAGCGCTACCGCGGCATCCACAAGGTGCTGGTGTACGAGCTGCAGAGCCGCTGGCAAGGCACCATCGCCCTGCCCGATGCCGGCGAGCTGCCGCGCTCGGCGGGGCATGTGAGCTTCGAGCCGGGACAGCCGTTCGTGGCGATCGGCCTCGGCGACACCCGCGGGCTGATGGCGACGCCCACGCTCGAACTCGACGGCAAGCGCCTCAAGCTCGAACAAGGCGCGGGGCTGAAGAGCCTGCCGCAGGGCCTGCACGCCGATATCGACCTGCCCGCGCCCAAGCCTGCGCCGGAGATCGCAGCCAGGACCGCCTCCAGCCTCGACGGCGCAACCGGCGCGACCGGCACGCGGCGCGTGGTCCCGTTCTCGCTGACGCTGCCGCTGCTGGGCGCGCAGTCGCTGGCCTTCGCGCCGGTGGCCGACCAGAACGATATCTCGCTGGCGTCGGCGTGGCCGCACCCGAGCTTCGACGGCACCTTCCTGCCGCGCACGCGCAGCGTGGACGCCGGGGGCTTTCGCAGCAACTGGAGCGTGACCGCGTACAACACGCGCGTGCGCAACCAGCTCGCCGGCTCCGGCGACGGCATGCTGGAGACGGTCTCGGTGACGCTGATCGAGCCGGTCAACGTCTACCTGCAAGTCGAGCGCGCGGTAAAGTACGGCTCGCTGTTCGTGCTGCTGACCTTTGCCGGCTTCTTCATGTTCGAGCTGGTCAAGCGCCTGCGCATCCATCCGATCCAGTACCTGCTGGTGGGCCTGGCGCTGGCGGTGTTCTTCCTGCTGCTGCTGAGCCTGTCCGAGCATATCGCCTTCGCGCTGGCCTACCTGGCCGCCAGCACCGCCTGCATCGGGCTGCTCGGTTTCTACCTGTCCTTCGTGCTGCAGAGCTGGCGGCGCGGGCTGGCGTTCGCGGTGCTCCTGACCGTGCTGTACGGCGCGCTCTACGGGCTGCTGCTGTCGGAGGACAATGCGCTGATGCTCGGTTCGCTGCTGCTGTTCGTGATCCTGGCGGCCATCATGGTGCTGACCCGCCGCATCGACTGGTACGCGGCCGGCGCGGCCTGGCAGCCGTTGCGCGACAAGCCCGAGGCCCCCGCCGAAGCACCCGCCGGGCAAGCCTGAGCAAGGAGACCATGCCATGCCCACCTATCTGCATTGCGCCCCGCCGCTGGCCCTGGCGGCCGCCCTCGGCACGCGCCGCGTGCCGGCCGGCCTGCTGCTCGCGGGCGTCGCCGCGAGCGTGCTGCCGGACCTGGACATGCTCAACGTCTGGTATGCCGGCGTGCGCTACGACACGGTGTTCGGCCACCGCGGCCTGACGCACTCGATCGGTTTCGCGCTGGCGCTCGGCCTGCTGGCCGCGCTGGCGGCGCGGCGCTGCGGCTGGCGGCGCGGAATCTCATTCCTGTTCGTGGCGGCAAGCGCCGTGTCGCACCCCATGCTGGACCTGCTCATGGACCGCGGCATCGGCGCCGCGCTGCTCTTCCCGCTCACGAGCCAGCGCGTGACTCTGCCCTGGCGGCCGCTGCCGCTGTCGCCGCCGGGTCTGTTCGGCGCGGCGCGCTTCTGGCTCGAATGCCTGTGGATCGGCCTGCCGCTGCTCGCCGCCGGTACGCTCGGCGCCAGCCTGCGGCGCTGGCTGGAGCGGGCCGGGCGCGCGCGGCATGGCGCGCCCGCACTCGTGGAATGAGTGCGGGACATCCAGGCGCCCAGGTGCGGGAAGATGCAGGAAGATGCGGCGGGAAAAACGGGAAGCCGCAGGCGGCTCAGCCCAGCAGCACGCGCAGCTGCGCTTCGGCGTTCTCGCTCGGCAGCTTGCGGAAGCCGCTCTTGGCGTAGCGGTGCCAGTGGCCCTGCACGGCGGCCATGATCAGCGCGGCGCGCACCGATACGTCGGCGTCCGCCGGGAAGGCGCCCTGGCTGATGGCGACCTTCAGGCACTGCCGCAGCGAGGCTTCGATGCGGTCGACCACCTGGTTGATGCGTTCCTGCAGGCGATCGTGCTCGCCAACCAGGGCCTCGCCGGTCAGCACGCGCGTCATGCCGGGATTCTTCTCGGCGAAGGAAAGCAGCATGCGCACGATGGCGTGCGCCTGGCGCAGGCCGTGCTCTTCCTGCGTGGTGATCTGGTTGATCAGGCCGAACACGGTCTGCTCGATAAAGCCGATCAGGCCTTCGAACATCTGCGCCTTGCTGGCGAAGTGGCGGTACAGCGCCGCCTCGGAGACGCTGAGCTTGGCGGCCAGCGCCGCGGTGGTGATCTTCTCGCCGCGCGGCACTTCCAGCATGCCGGCCAGTGTCTGCAGGATCTGCACCCGCCGCTCGCCCGGACGCGGGCGCTTGCGTGCCGGCGCCCCGTCGGCGCCCGCGCCTGGCCCGCCGGCGACTGCGGAGGCGCCCGGAGCGGCGCTCGAAGCGGCGCCCGACGGGCGCCCGTTGCTCTGCATCATGACCCGATTCCCCGCATTCTTTGTTTGAGTTGATGCATGGATTGTACTTTTACGTTCACATAGCCGGGACGATTTACGATGCGCGCGCGCACGCGCGGCAGCGAAGCCGGCTGCGCCTGCGGGGCGCTCGTGCCCGCCACGGAGGCGGCCGGCGGGTCCTGCGTCTCGGCCGCCACCAGCGTCACGCTGCGCTCCTGCGCGGCATGGCCGGCGTGCCGGCGGTCCTCGGCATCCAGCGTGCTGCGCAGCACGGCATCGCCGCTCGCGCCCGCCACCGCGGCGCCCGCCGGCAGCGGCACATCATGGGGGCGCGACGGCGCCAGCGTGCGCAGGTAGCCCGTCACCCATGCGGTGCGGATGCCCGTGCCGGCGTAGCGCTTGAGATGGGACAGCGTGTCTTCCACCAGCACCGCGCGGTGCGGCGCCACGCCCTCCTGGGCCAGCAGCCGGCGCAGCATGCGGCGGTCCGGCTTGGGCCGCAGGTGGCCGTGCACCCACATGTCCTCGACCGCGACCACGCGCTCGAAGCAGTGCCGGATGCCGGCCACGCGCATCACCGCGCGCGCGTATTCGGCAGGTGCATTGGTCACCAGGATCTTGCGCCCGGGCAGCCGGCGCAGGTGCGCGACCAGGCCGCGCCGCACGCGCACCATCTGCGCCAGTTCCGGGAAGTCGTGCGCGGCGCGCAGGAAGTCGGCCGGGTCCACGCCGTGGTGGCGGATCATGCCGAGCAGCGTGGCACCGTAGCGCTGCCAGTACTTTACGCGCA
Source organism: Cupriavidus sp. 2TAF22 (assembly GCF_052115045.1). NCBI lineage: Bacteria > Pseudomonadati > Pseudomonadota > Betaproteobacteria > Burkholderiales > Burkholderiaceae > Cupriavidus > Cupriavidus sp. 2TAF22. The sequence continues at coordinate 43,020 of NZ_JBFRFX010000017.1, read as the reverse complement.
CCTCGCTGGCGGTGGCCTCGTCGCAGCCGATCACGCGCGCCACGTACGCCGTCATTAACTGGTTGATGGCGGGGAAGATCGCGTGCGAGGCGTCGTGCAGCGTGTTGTCGAGGTCGAACAACCAGACGGTGCGGCCGGAATTGTCGCCCGCGGGGCGGCGTCGGCGCGCACCGCGCAGGCTTCGGCGCGGGGGCGGTGTTGGTGTTGGCACGCGGGAAGGAGAGAGAGACCGGGTTGGCAGCGCGCGGCGCGCGCTGCCTGGGGATGCCACTCTAGTGCGAGCGGATCATGGTGCCGAACGCCTGTTCGGTCAGGATTTCGAGCAGCAGCGAGTGTTCGATGCGGCCGTCGACGATGTGCACCGAATTGACGCCGCTCTTGGCCGCGTCCAGCGCCGACGAGATCTTCGGCAGCATGCCGCCGGAGATGGTGCCGTCCGCGAACAGTTCCTCGATCTCGCGCGCCGACAGGTCGGTCAGCAGGTTGCCGGCCTTGTCCATCACGCCCGGGATGTTGGTCATCATGACCAGCTTCTCGGCCTTGAGGATCTCGGCCATCTTGCCAGCCACCACGTCGGCGTTGATGTTGTAGGCCTGGCCGTCGTCGGAGAAACCGATCGGCGAGATCACCGGGATGAAGGCGTCATCCTGCAGCGCCTTGACCACGGCCGGGTTGATGGCCTCGATATCGCCCACGTAGCCGATGTCGATGAAGGCACCCGGGTTCTCGCGGTCCGGCATCTTCAGGCGCTTGGCGCGGATCAGGCCACCGTCCTTGCCGGTCAGGCCCACGGCCTGGCCGCCGTACTGGTTGATCAGCATGACGATGTCCTGCTGGACTTCGCCGCCCAGCACCCATTCGACCACTTCCATGGTCTCTTCGTCGGTGACGCGCATGCCCTGGATGAATGTGCCGACCTTGCCGACCTTCTTCAGGGCCTCGTCGATCTGCGGGCCTCCGCCGTGGACCACCACGGGGTTCATGCCGACCAGCTTGAGCAGGATCACGTCGCGCGCGAAGCCGTGCTTGAGCTTTTCCTCGGTCATGGCGTTGCCGCCGTACTTGACCACGATGGTCTTGCCGTGAAACTTACGGATATAGGGCAGCGCCTCGGCGAGGATTTCGGCCTTGAGGGCTGGGGCAATGGCGGCCACCGCGGTTGCGGCAGGCCCAGGGGTGTCGGCGTTCATGGCAAGGGACATCCGTGAGATTCAACAGGTATCATGGCGATTCTGACCTGCGGCAGGCAAGTGTTTCCGGGCTTTTTGCCCCGAACAAGCCACCTCCGGCCGCGGCAGGCGCCGATTTTACAAGAAACCGGGGCGCACGCGAACCAACGGGGGCACTGCGGGGGTGCAAGGCCGGTGCATGCGTCCTGCGGTGCACCATGGCGTTCCCTCTGCGCAACAGTCCGACGGCCGCGCGAGCACCACGCCACACAAGAACAGCGGCAAGACAACCATGAGCCTGCACCCGGACGAACTCAATGCCCTGCGTCCCCACCTGCTGCGCTTCGCGCGCCTGCAGCTGCGCGACGAGGCACTGGCCGAGGATACCGTGTCCGACACCCTGGTGGCCGCGCTCGAGCACCCCGAGCGCTTTTCCGGCCAGTCGGCGCTCAAGACCTACCTGATCGGCATCCTCAAGCACAAGATCATCGACACCCTGCGCAGCGGCCGGCGCGAGGTGCGCCTGGCGCTTGGCGGCGACGACGATGGCGAAGCGCAGTCGGACGTCGACGCCATGGACGCCCTGTTCACCAAGAATGGCCACTATCACACGCCGCCCTCCGACTGGGGCAACCCGGACCGCACACTGGAGCGGCGCGAGTTCTTCGAGATCCTGCAGCTGTGCGTCGACAAGCTGCCGGCCAAGATCGGCCGCATCTTCATGATGCGGGAATGGCTGGAGCTGGAAACCGAGGAAATCTGTCAGGAACTGGGCATCACCACGACCAATGCCTGGGTCATGCTCTACCGTGCCCGCATGCGCCTGCGCGAATGCCTGGAGCTGAACTGGTTCGGGCACAAGGCCTGACCGACCGAGACTGAGATGCCAGATACGCCACCCCGCGATCCCCTGCTGCCGAACTGCCGCGAAATCCACCGCCTGACGATGGAAGGCATGGACCGCCCGCTGAGCTGGATCGAGCGCGTGCGCATGCGGGCTCACCTTGCCATTTGCGACGCCTGCACCAATTTTTCGGCACAGATGCGCCTGATGCGCACCGCCATGAGCCGGCTGGGCCGCGAGGACGAGCCCGACGAGCCGGGCTCCCGGCCATGAGCGACCCCGCCACCGTGCTCACCGGCCAGTTGCGCCCGGTCGAGCACTGCAGCGCCTGCGGTGCGGGCTTCGTGTGCGGCTACGCGGCCGGCCTGCCGCAGTGCTGGTGCGCCAGCGAGCCACTGCTGCCGGCACGGCGCATCGTGCCCGGCCAGCATTGCCTGTGCCCGGATTGCCTGGCCCGGCGCCGCAAAGCCGCCGACGCCGGCTGATCAGCCAGCCGGCTGCGTCACGCGGTCGGCGGCCGGGCTGCCCGCATACTGCATCAGCGCCATCCCCAGCACCACCAGCAGCGCGCCGGCGGCCCGCCCCGGCGTGAGCGCGCGCACGGCGAAGCCGGCCAGCCCGAACTGGTCCATCACCAGCGCCGCCATCATCTGCCCCGCCACCACGGCGGCGAGAAAGCCCCCCGCGCCCAGGCGCGGCGCCAGGATCAGCGCCGCCGTGATATAGAACACCCCCGCCACGCCGCCGGCCCACATCCAGGCCGGGCCGCGCGCGACGGGCGCCAGCGCCGGCAAGGGCGCCTTGAGCAAGGCCAGCACTGGCAGCACCACCGCCAGGCTGACCATCAGCGAAGCCACGGTCGCCCACAGCGGATGTCCGAGGCTGCGGCCCAGCATCGCATTGGCGCCGGCCTGGAACGGGATGACCGCCCCGGCGGCCACGGCCACCAGGACAGGAAACAGGCCGGCGGCTAGCGGCGGCACGGCATTGAGACTGGACATCGCATCTCTCCCTCGGCTTCGATTCGATGTCTCAGTGTGAAATATTGCACGGCGAATTTCCAATTCTCGATTCATACGGTTAATATTCGCCCCATGAATGATCTACGTGCAATCGACCTGAACCTGCTGGTGGTGCTGGAAGCCCTGCTGGCCGAACGACATATTTCCCGCGCCGCCCTGCGGCTGCACCTGAGCCAGCCGGCCGTCAGCCATGCGCTGGGCCGCCTGCGCCAGTTGCTGGACGATCCGCTGCTGGTGCGCGGCCAGGGCGGGCTGGTGCCCAGCGCGCGCGCCCACGAACTGGCCGGGCCGCTGGCCGAAGCGCTGGCGCAGGTGCGCATCCTGCTGGGGCCGTCGGGTTTCCAGCCGGCCACGGCGCGCCGCAGCTTCCGCCTGGCGATGTCCGACTACGGTGCGATGGCGCTGCTGCCCGGGCTGCTGCGCGCGGTGCGCAAGGCCGCGCCCGGCATCGACCTGGTCGTCACCCAGGCCAGCCGCGAAAGCATGGTGGCCAAGGTGGCGGACGGCGAGATCGACCTGGCGCTGGGCGTGTTCGAGCAACTGCCCGAAGGCGTGCGCGACGCGGCGCTGTTCGATGAGTCCTATGCCTGCATGGTGGATGCGGCGACAGTGCGCGGCCCGGGCAAGCTGGACCAGGTGGCTTACCTGGCCCGCTCGCATGTGCTGGTGGCAGCCCACAGCGAGCGCGTGGACGCCATCGACGCCGCCGTGGCCAAGATCGGCGGGCGGCGCAAGATCGCTTGCGTGCTGCCTCACTGGAGCGTGGCGCCGGCGCTGATTGCCGGCACCAACCTGGTCCTGACCACGGCGCGCCGCAGCCTGGCCGCCTTCGAGGAAGATGCGCGCTTCGCGGTGTTCGAGCCGCCCTTCGCGCTCCCGGGCTTTGCCTTTACCCTGATCTGGCATGACCGCACCGAGGCCGATCCCGGCCATACCTGGCTGCGCGAGCGGGTGACGGCGGTCGCGGCCGGCGATGAGCCTGGCGACGCCATCAGCCTGCGGCGCTGACGCCGCGGCGCCCGGCCCCCCGGGCGCCAGGCCTCAGTGCTTGTGCTCGGCGTGCGCCCCGGCGGCGGGGGCGCCTGCAGCCAGGTCGCGCACTTCGGCGTCGACCTTCTGCTCGATCACCTTGCCGCCCTGCTCGATCTTGAGCGTCAGCGGCACGGTATCGCCCTTCTTCAGCGGCGCCTTGAGGCCCATCAGCATCACGTGGTAGCCACCCGGCTTGAGTTCCACGTCCTGCATGCGGGGCAGGTCCAGCGCCCCCACCGCGCGCATGCGCATCACATTGCCGTCCATCTTCATCTCATGGACTTCGGCGGTGGCCGCGGCCGGCGTGCTCACGCCGACCAGCTTGGCCGGCTCGTGCGCATGCAGCGTCATGAAGACGCCGGTGGCGGTTTGCGCGGGCACCGTGCCGCGCGCCCAGGCGTTGCTGACATCGACCTGCGCGAAGGCCGCGCCCGAGCACAGCGCGGCGAGCAGGGCGGCGGGCACGGCCGCGAGGAATCTGGCTTGCATGGGAATCATCTCCACTGAACGGGTATTGGACTGCAAACGGATCATTAGACCATGCCCGCGGCGATGGCGATGGCGATGGCGATGGCGATGGCGACGATGGCGGCACGTAACCGGGCAGTCTGGCAGCGGGCCCGCAGCGGGCCAATGCGGCAAGGTGTCGCACAGCGCAGGCCGGCCCTGCGTCGTTGTTAAACTCGCGGCATGGAATCCACTGCCGCCGTGCCGACCGGCCCGGCCACTCCCCGACCCGGCCCCCTGCGCCACAACCTGGTGAGCCTGCGCCGCCTGTTCTGGCTGCGCTGGGCCCTGCTGGGCGGCCAGGCCCTGCTGCTGGTGTCGTGCGAGGCGGTGGCAGGCGTGATCCTGCCCTACAGCCCGCTGCTGGCCATTCTCACGCTGCAGACGCTGTTCAACCTGCTGACCGGCCTGCGCCTGCGCCAGCAGCGCGGGCGCGGCGCGCGGCCCGGCGACGCCGAGCTGATGGGGCAGTTGCTGGTCGACCTGACCGCGCTGTCGGCCGCGCTGTTCTTCACCGGTGGCGCGACCAACCCCTTCGTCTCCTTCTACCTGCCCGGACTGGCCATCGCCGCGGCCATCCTGCCGTGGCGCCACGTGGTGGTGCTGGCCTTCTACGCGATGGCCTGCTACAGCCTGATGCTGGTCGAGTACGTGCCGCTGAACCTGTACAACCCGGACAACGCCATCAACTATCACCTGGCCGGAATGTGGCTCAATTTCGTGGTCAGCGCGACCATGATCGCGGTGTTCGTGGCGCGCCTGTCCAACGTGCTGCGCCAGCGCGATGCCGAGCTGAACCTCGCGCGCGAGCAGTTGCTGCGTGACGCGCGCATCGAGGCGCTCAACGACCAGGCCGCGGCGGTGGCCCACGAGATCGGCACGCCGCTGGCCACGCTGGCCGTGATCGCCGGCGAGCTGCGCGCCGATGCCGCGGACGCCCGGCTCGGCGTCACCCGGATCGGCGCCTACCTGCCCGACCTGCAGACCATGGAGCAGCAGCTCGAGCTGTGCAAGTCGATCCTGGCGCGCCTGCGCGACGACCACGAGACCGCCGCGCCCCAGCGCGTGGACGCATGGCTGGACGGCTTCGTGGAGCGCTGGCAGCTGCGCCACCCGCACGCGCGCCTGGAGGCCAGCGTCGTCGGCGAGGCTGCCGCGCAGCCGGTGGAAGCCGCCCGCGTCGGCCAGATCCTGACCATCCTGCTGGACAACGCCGCGCGCAGCCAGCTGGCCGCCGGCCACGAGCAGGTGCCGCTGCGGCTGGCCATTGCGCTGGAAGACGAGGGCGAGCAGCCCACGCTGACCTTCCGCGTCACCGACCGTGGCCTCGGCATCCCGCCCGCGCAGCGCGCGCGGCTGGGCGAAGCACCGATGACCAGCATGCACGGCGGCCAGGGCATCGGCGCCTACCTGGCGCAGAGCGCAGCGATGCAGATGGGCGGCTGGCTGGCCTGGCACGACCATCACCAGGGCGGCACCGTGGCCGAGCTGCACTTGCCCGAGCCGGCCGCCGCCGCGCCGCAGGATGTCCCTCCGATTGCCTCACCCATGACAACGACCCAGCCATGACCGACGCTTCCCACGATTCCGCCGCCGCCGAGCCGACCGGTCCCGGCAATGCCGCGCCCTTCCTGGTCGTCGACGACGATGCCGTGTTCGCCGGCGCGCTGGCGCGCGCGCTGACCCGCCGCGGCTATGCGGTGCAGATCGCGCACAACCGCGAGCAGGCGCTGGCGCTGGCCGCGCAGACGCCGTTCGCCTACATCACCCTGGACCTGCACCTGAGCGCGCCGCCCGAGGCCGGCAGCACCGCGCCGGCGGAATCGGGCCTGCACCTGGTCGGCCCGCTGCGGGCTGCGCTGCCCGATGCGCGGATCCTGGTGCTGACGGGCTACGCCAGCATCGCCACCGCGGTGGCGGCGGTCAAGCATGGCGCCGATGAGTACCTGGCCAAGCCGGCCAATGTGGATTCGATCCTGACCGCGCTGATGGCGGGGGTATCGGAGGACGCGGCCGAAGCCGCCATGGAAGAGCCCGTGCCGCTATCGGTGGCGCGCCTGGAGTGGGAGCATATCCAGCGCGTGCTGGCCGAGCACGACGGCAATATCTCGGCCACCGCGCGCGCGCTCAACATGCACCGGCGCACCTTGCAGCGCAAGCTGGGCAAGCGGCCCGTCTCGCGCTAGCGTGGCGCGGGCGCGCCGCCGGGAATCCCTGGCGGTACGCCCGCTGCGCTCACAGGCGCAGCTGCACGTAATCCCACTCGAGGTCTTCTTCCCGCGCCGGCTGCTGCGCCAGGCGCAGCGCGTCGCTGGCATGGCGGTCGGCGCGCGAGCCGAGGTCCCCGGCCTGCACCGCCAGTTCGGCGGCCGGCGGCGTTGCCTCGGCGCGTGCCATGACGGCGTGCCGCAGCGCCGCGGGCTGCGCCGCCGCGCGGGGGGCCGGCGCGGCATCGGGACGTGCGCACAGGAACAGGGTCGCGGCAGCGATGCCGCCCAGCACTGCGAAGTAGGACAGTAGCTCGCGTTTCATTTCGGTCCTCCTGCCTGGTGGATTTCTCTGGTTGATGAAGACCGGCCTGCAGCAGTGGCATGCGGCCCTTGGGCGGGCCGGCGCAGAGGCCATGGACGCTGCCCGCATCGCCACACGCATCGTGGGAAAGCCCGCCGGCGGATATCCGGGCGGGAGTGCGGCGGGGGCGGCAACCGGCCGGCTGCGATCGTTCGATCGAGCCGGCCGCCACTTTGGCATCACATGGCAGTGCGTGCCAGTGCGCTTACCAATGCTTACCGTCCTTACCAGCGCGTGTCACGCTCCCATGCCTTCATTTCTTCCTCGACACGTTCCTTGGTATATCCGTACCGTTCCTGGATGCGGCCGGCAAGCTGGTCACGCTTGCCGTGGATCCGCGTGAGGTCGTCGTCGGTGAGCTCGCCCCACTTTTCCTTGATCTTGCCCTTGGCCTGGTCCCACTTGCCTTCGATCTGATCCCAGTTCATGTGTGCTCCTTGGTCGTGGATGTGGTCGTGGATGCAGGGGATCTGCCGTGGATACCGCGTACGTTGCGCATCGTCGCGGATCGCTCCGGACAGGCCCGATCCGCGTGACCGGCCCGCGGGCGCGGGCCGGTCACCTTTCACGCTTGATTCACGCTTGATTCACGCTTACTTGGCGTACTTGGTCTTCACGTTGGCCTGGCACCTGTCCTTGGCATCGCCCGACATGGCATCGCACTTTTCCTTGTCGGCCTTGTAGGAGGCGTCCACGGTGTCCTTCTTGGCATCGCGGCGCGCTTCGGCCACGTCGGTGCTGGTGCCGGTGGCGGCGGCCTTGTCGACCTTGGCCACGCCCAGGGCCTGCTCGTGCGCGGCCTTGGCTTCCTTCACGCATACGTCCTTGTTGTTGCCCTTCTGGTCGTCGCACTTTTCCTTGGCGACGTCGTAGTCGCTGTCGGCCTTGGTCTTCTCGGCCTTGGCGCGCGCCTTGGCGGTGCCGTCGCGCGTGGCTTCGGCGTTGGCCTTGGCAACGTCCTGGTCGCGCTTGGCTTCCTTCACGCACACGTCCTTGGCGTTGTCCCTGAGGCTGTCGCACTGGGCCCGCGCGGCCTTGTAGTTGGCATTTGCCGTCTTCACGGCGGCGTCGTAGTCAGCCTTCGATCCCGGCGCACCCTGTGCCAGCGCGTAGCCAGCCGGGGCTGCAACCATCATCGAACACGCTACTGCAATCAGCCATTTCTTCATCATGTCATGCTCCTTTTCAGTGGCGGGATATCGTGGATGGCGTCCTGCCGCTGGCTCTGGCCGCCGGCGGTCCGCTCTTGCCCACACCGTATGAACAAGATTACGCAGCGGCACCGCCCGCAAGCAGGCGTGCGGCTCCGAAAGCCTCGTCAGACAATTCCCACACATGGTGCAACCTGCCTCGCGGGGCCCTGCGTCCCGGCGCCGCAGGGGCGGGGCGTACCATTGGCGCTAGACTGTTGCGCTTCCAAGGAGAACCAGATGACCGCATCCCGCCTGTTGCCCGCAGCTGCCGTCGTGCTTGCCGCGCTCGCCGCGAGCGCGGCCTCCCCCGCCTTCGCCCATATCGTGTTCGAGCAGAAGAGCGCTGCCGCCGGCAGCTATTTCAAGGGCGCGCTGATGGTGGGCCATGGCTGCAACGGCAGCGCGACAAGGGCCATCACGGTGACCATTCCCGAGAGCGTGCAGGGCGCGCACCCGCAGCCCAAGGCAGGCTGGCAGCTAGAGATCAAGCGCGCCGCGCTGGCCAGGCCCCGCAGCTCCCACGGCAAGACCGTGACCGAGGACGTGCGCACGGTGCGCTGGTTCGGCGGCTCGCTGGCCGACGCGCATTTCGATGAGTTCGTGATGCTGATGAAGCTGCCCGAGCAGGCGGGCAAGCTGTATTTCCCGGTGCTGCAGGAATGCGAGGACGGGAGCGCGGCGTGGACGCAGGTGCCGGCCGAGGGGCAGAGCCTGCATGAGCTGAAGACGCCGGCGGCGGAACTCGAGGTCGTGGCCCCCGCCGCGTCCGGGCATGCCGGGCACGCGCACTAGGCCCGAATGCAAATCGCCCCGCGCGGGCACAGGTCCCGCGCGGGGCGATCGCCGGCCTCGATGGCCGGAACCACGGCTTACAGCACGTAGCGCGACAGGTCTTCGTTGCCGGCCAGGTCGCCGAGGCGCTCGTCCACGTAGGCCGCGTTGATGGTGACCGTCTCGCCGGACGACCTGGTGGCGTGGAAGGACAGATCTTCCAGCAGCCGCTCCATCACCGTGTAGAGGCGGCGCGCACCGATGTTCTCGACCTTTTCGTTGACCGAGAAGGCGATCTCCGCGAGGCGGCGGATGCCGTCCGGCGCGAACACCAGCTGGACCTGCTCGGTGGCGAGCAGCGCCTGGTATTGCTTGGTCAGGCTGGCGTCGGTCTGCGTCAGGATGGCTTCGAAATCGGATACCGACAGCGATTCCAGCTCGACGCGGATCGGGAAGCGGCCCTGCAGTTCAGGGATCAGGTCGCTGGGCTTGGAGAGGTGGAAGGCGCCGGAGGCAATGAACAGGATGTGATCGGTCTTGATCATGCCGTACTTGGTGTTGACCGTCGTGCCTTCGACCAGCGGCAGCAGGTCGCGCTGCACGCCCTGCCGCGAGACCTCGCCGCCGCCGACTTCGCTGCGGCTGGCGATCTTGTCGATCTCGTCCAGGAACACGATGCCGTTCTGCTCGACGTTGGCCACCGCCTTGTGCTTGACCTCTTCGTCGTTGAGCAGCTTGGACGCTTCCTCGTCGATCAGCAGCTTGAACGCTTCGTGCACCTTCATCTTGCGGCGCGCCTTCTTGCCCTGGCCGAGCCCGGCGAACATCGTGCGGATCTGCTCGGTCATGTCTTCCATGCCCGGAGGACCCATGATGTCCATGCTGGGGGCGCCGGCGGAAACCTCGAGCTCGATTTCCTTGTCGTCGAGCTGGCCTTCGCGCAGCTTCTTGCGGAACACCTGGCGGGTGTTGGAATCCTTTTCCTCGGGCTGGTTGAAGCCGATGTCGCGCGGCGGCGGCAGCAGCACGTCGAGCAGGCGGTCCTCGGCGGATTCCTCTGCCTTGGTGCGCACCTTCTTCATTTCGGATTCGCGCGCCTGCTTGACTGCCATCTCGGCGAGATCGCGCACGATGGTGTCGACGTCGCGGCCGACATAGCCCACCTCGGTGAACTTGGTCGCCTCGATCTTGATGAAGGGCGCGTCGGCCAGCTTGGCCAGGCGGCGCGCGATCTCGGTCTTGCCCACGCCGGTCGGCCCGATCATGAGGATGTTCTTCGGGGTGATTTCCTGGCGCAGGGGCTCTTCCACCTGCTGGCGGCGCCAGCGGTTGCGCAGCGCGACCGCCACCGCCTTCTTGGCCTTGTCCTGGCCGATGATGTGCTTGTCGAGTTCGGAAACGATTTCCGACGGGGTCATGGTATGCGACATGGTATCCGTTCAAGAAGGGACGGACCGGCGCGCGCCTGCGGGCAGCGCGGCCGGCCGACGCTTATTCCAGCGTCTCGATGACGAAATTGGTATTGGTGTAGATGCAGAGCTCGCCGGCGATGCCCAGCGACTTTTCAACGATATCCCTGGGGGCCAGTTCGGTGTTCTCCACCAGCGCCTTGGCGGCCGACTGGGCATAGGCGCCGCCCGAGCCGATCGCGGCGATGCCGCCTTCGGGGTCGAGCACGTCGCCGTTGCCGGTGATGACCAGCGTGGTGTCGCGGTCGGCGGTGATCAGCATGGCCTCGAGCCGGCGCAGCGCGCGGTCCGAGCGCCAGTCCTTGGCGAGATCGACGGCGGCGCGGGTCAGGTTGCCCTGGTATTTCTCCAGCTTGGCCTCGAAGCGGTCGAGCAGCGAGAACGCATCGGCGGTGCTGCCGGCGAAGCCGACCAGGACCTTGCCGTTGTAGATGCGGCGCACCTTGCGGGCGGTGCCCTTCATCACGATATTGCCCAGAGTGACCTGGCCGTCACCGCCCAGCGCAACCTGGTTGCCGCGCCGGACGCTGACGATGGTAGTGCCGTGATACTGTTCCATGATGCCTTCGCGTGAATATGCCTGGAGGCTACTTGGCGACGGGTGCCCACGAATTCAAGAGCCGCCGTGCGGGCCGTGCCACCCGGGCCGCCTGCCGGGCACGGGCACCAGACCAATATAGACGAGACACCCGCGGTGCCGCCAAGCAGCGGGCGGATGGCCGCGCGAAGCGGCAAGCAAAAAGGCCACGCTCACGCGTGGCCTTTTCATCATCCGGCGCTGGATTCAGCGCCTGGTCTCGCCGGATCGCGCCGCGAAATCAGTCGGCATAGACACCGGCCTTCTTGATGACCGGGGTCCACTTGTTGATTTCGGCCGTCAGGAACGTCTTCAGCGAATCCGGCGTGGCGCGCGGGGCAGGCACGGCTTCCGCACCCAGTTCGGCCATCTTGGCGCGGAAGGTCGGGTCGGTCACGGCCTTCTGCAGCGCGGCGGACAGCTTGTCCACCACAGGCTTGGGCGTGCCCTTGGGCGCGTACATGGCGTGCCAGATCTTCACTTCCACGCCCGGCAGGCCTTGCTCGGCCGCGGTCGGGATGTCCTTGAAGGCTTCCACGCGGCGGCTCTGCATGGCGGCGTAGGGCTTGAGCGCGCCTGCCTTGAGCTGGCCGGCGATATTGGTGGTCTGGTCACACATCAGGTTGACCTGGCCACCCAGGATGTCGGTCAGCGCCGGCGCCGTGCCCTTGTAGGGCACCGTGGTCAGCTCGGTCTGGATCGCGCTCTGGAACAGCAGGCCGCACAGGTGCGAGGCCGAGCCGATGCCGGCGTTGGCCAGCGACAGCTTGGCCGAATTGGCCTTGATGTACGGCAGCAGGTCCTTGAAGTTGCTCGGCGGCAGGGTCTTGTTGCCGACCATCACCATCGGCACGTCGGCGATCTCGCCCACCATTTCGAAATCCTTGAGGGGATCGAAACCGAGGTTGCGGTACAGCGCCGGCGCCGTCGACATGCCGATATGGTGGATCAGGATGGTGTAGCCGTCGTTCTTGGACTGCGCCACCTTCTTGGCACCGATGGTGCCGCCGGCGCCGCCGAGGTTCTCGATCACCATCGTGGTGCCCAGGTGCTTGGACATGATCATGACCAGCTCGCGCGCGACCTTGTCGGTCGGACCGCCCGCCGCGAACGGCACCACGGCAGACACTGGCTTGTTGCCCGGGAATTCCTGCGCCTGCGCGCCCGCATTTACGCCCATCACGCCAACCGCCAGCGCGGCCGCTACAAACTGTGCAACTCGTTTCATGCTTTTCTCCTGGATACCCGGCTCATTCCCATTCCACGCTGTCCCGGCCGGACCGGCGCGCGCCCTGTCGGGCGCCGCCGCTCCTGTGCCGCCGATCCTGTGCCGCCGACCCCGTCCGGAACGGCGGCGCCGACCATGGCGCAAGGCACAGCGTATGCGGCCCGCGGCAACCGCCGCGCAACCGGAGCGCAATGCTATCAATGTCGAAAAGTGTCAAATATCCGGAAAAACCCGGGAATACATTTTCATCACATCTTAACTTCACCGCTTCTCTCTTCACCGCTTCTGCATTTACGCGGCAACCTCCCTTCAGCAGAAGAAGTCCAGCATCTCACGCAGGAGGATCTCCGGCGCTTCCTCCGGAATGTAGTGACCGCACGGCACCTCGCCGCCGCTGACGTCGGCGGCGACCTCCTGCCAGAGCGAGAGCGGCTCGAAGCAGCGCGCCACCACGCCGTGCTCGCCCCACAGCACGCGCAGCGGGCCTGCCACGCGGCGGCCGTCGGACCGGTCGGCGCGGTCGTGGTCCAGGTCGACCGTGGCCGCGGCGCGATAGTCCTCGCACATGGCGTGCACATGGGCCGGATCGCGCATGGCGGCAATGTAGGCAGCCATTGCATCGGGGACGAAGGGACTGGGGCCGGCCTGGCGCAGGCCCATCAGCTTCTTGAGATAGAACTCGGGCTCGGCATTGATCAGCGTTTCGGGAAACGGCGCCGGCTGGATCAGGAAGAACCAGTGCCAGTAGGCTGCGGCAAAGGCCATGCTGGTGCGCTCGTACATCGCCAGCGTGGGCGCAATGTCGAGCAGCATGGCGCGCGTGACGGCGCCCGGATGATCCATGCACAGGCGGTGCGCCACGCGCGCGCCGCGGTCGTGCGCGCACAGCGCGAAGCTGCCGAAGCCCAGGCGGGCCATCAGGTCCACCTGGTCCTGCGCCATGGTGCGCTTGCTGTAGTTCTCGTGGCCGGTGCTGCCCGGGGGCGCGTCGCTGGCGCCGTAGCCGCGCAGGTCGGTGGCGATGACGGTGAAGCGGTCGGCCAGCGCTGGCGCCACCTTGTGCCAGATCAGGTGGCTTTGCGGATGGCCGTGCAACAGCAGCAAGGGCGGGCCCGAGCCGCCCTGCACGCCGGCGATGGTCACCTCGCCGACCTGCATGCGGAACGGCTCGAAATTGGGGAACAGCAGGGCACTGGCATCGTTCTGCATCTTCGGAGTCTCCTGGCGGATCTGCGTCAATTCATGCGCGGCAATGCGGCGGGCCGCCGGGCGCGAAGCCCTCCCGGGATGCGCGGCGCGGCCTGCTGCTGCCGATGATAGCCGCTCCCGGGACGCTGCCGGGGCAAGCCCGGCGCGAGACCGGCCAGCCACCGGAAGCGGCCTGTGCCGAAGCGCAGTTGACGCAACTGAATTGCATCAGTACGGGGGCTATGGTTAAATCGGCCCATGAGCAGCAGCCCCATCCCCAACCTGGCCACGCCTGCCGCAAGCATGGCGCCGGCGGCGGCCACCCTGGAAGCCGCCCACGAGCGCCTGCGCGAACTGGGCGCCCGCGTCACCCAGCCGCGCCTGGGCATCCTGGCCTGCCTGATGGAAAGCGACGAAGCGCTCACCCACCAGGCAGTGATCGACCGCATGCCGGCCGACGGCGAGGCGGTCGACCGCGTCACCGTCTACCGGGTGCTGGACTGGCTGGTCGAGCAGGGCCTGGCGCAAAAGCGCGCCGGCCACGACCGCGTATTCCGCTTCAGCCTGGTCGAGCACGAGGCCGCGCGCGCCCAGGTGCACCGGCAGCACAGCCACTTTCACTGCAACCGCTGCGACCGCACTTTCTGCCTGGATGGCGCCGGCGTGCCGGCCCAGTCGGCGCCCAGCGTGCCGAGCGGATTCGCCGTCGAGCACGTGGAGCTCACCGTCAACGGCGTCTGCGCCGAATGCGGCGCGCGCACACCCGGGCGCACCGGATGAGCTTGCGCACCGCTTGCCCGCACATGCCCCCGGCATCACCCCAAACAACACCGGCCCCGCGCACGCCAGGCCAGGCGGAATTCCCTTCCCGGAGAAAACAATGTCAAAACTGATCCCGGTCACCATCCTGACCGGCTTCCTCGGCAGCGGCAAGACCACCCTGCTCAAGCGCATCCTGAGCGAGCAGCACGGCATGAAGATCGCCGTGATCGAGAACGAGTTCGGCGAAGAAAACATCGACAACGAAATCCTCGTGCAGGATGGCCGCGAACAGATCGTGCAGATGAGCAACGGCTGCATCTGCTGCACCATCCGCGGCGACCTGGTGGCCGCGCTGTCGCAGCTTGTGACCCGGCGCGACGCCGGCGAGATCGATTTCGACCGCGTGGTGATCGAGACCACCGGCGTGGCCAACCCCGGCCCGGTGGCCCAGACCTTCTTCATGGACGACGAGATCGCCCAGCGCTACCTGCTGGACGCCGTGATCACCCTGGTAGACGCCAAGCACGCCCACCTGCAGCTCGACAAGCAGGAAGAAGCGCAGCGCCAGGTGGGCTTTGCCGATGCCATCTTCATCACCAAGGCGGACCTGGTGCCGGAAGCCGACATGGCCGATCTGCGCCACCGCCTGCTGCACATGAACCCGCGCGCGCCGGTGCGCACGGCGCATTTCGGCGAGGCGCCGATCGACACGATCTTCGACCTGCGCGGCTTCAACCTGAACGAAAAGCTGGAGATCGACCCCGATTTCCTGCGCGCCGAGGAGGAAGAGCACGAGCACGACCATGGGCACGACCACGCCCACGGCGACCAGTGCGCGGACGATTGCGGCCACGATCATGGCCACGGTCACCAGCACGACCACCACCACCATCACCATCACACCGACCGCATCGGCTCCTTCGTCTTCCGCAGCGACAAGCCGTTCAACTATGGCAAGCTGGAGGAATTCCTGTCCGGCATCCTGTCGGTCTACGGCGAGCACCTGCTGCGCTACAAGGGCGTGCTGTACATGGACGCGGTCGACCGCAAGGTGGTGTTCCAGGGCGTGCACCAGCTCATGGGCAGCGATATCGGCGCCAAATGGGGCGACGAAACCCCCGGCACCAAGATGGTGTTCATCGGCGTGGACCTGCCCAAGGACGCCATCCTGAAGGGCCTGGCGACCTGCCTGGCCTGACCCCGCGGCGGGCGCCCAACGCCTGCCCTGCCATCCCCCTCCGGCGAGGGGGGTGGGAACTCAGGGAAAACTCCCCCGCTTTTCCCCCATATCTCCAAAATTTTTGTTCAAGTACAATAGTCTGGATTTAGTGCGGGTTACGCAGCCTCGGTTGCGGCATCCGCGCAATGCAGGGCGGCGGTCGTCGTCAGCATGAGGCGGGCTGCCGGCAGGTGCGGTCGCAGTGCTTCGTGCGGGGACCGCCTTCCGCCCGGGGTACCCCTCCCGCGCCGACATCGACCGACGCGAGAAAGAGAGGTGTCCCATGGTAGCCGCAACGAAAACGAAAGAAAGCCGCAGCAAAAACGGTAGCGCTGCGGCCGAGACGCTGAAGGCGCTGCCCACCAAGGCTGCGCCTGCTCCCCGCGGCAGCACGGTGCACGCCGGTGCGGGCGAGGCCAAGGGAGGCACGCAAAGCAGCAAGACTGCAGCCAGCCAGAGCGAAACGTCCGAGCCGCGCAAGCGGCAGGACACTGCACCCGAGCGGACCAAGACGCCGCCGGTCGCATCAACAAGAGAATCAGCAGCAACCATGAGCAGCAATAAACTTCTGACTGAAGCTGAAATCCTGAAGATGGGCGACAAGGATTACATGAACGAGGCGCAACTCGCCTTTTTCAAGAATCGCCTTGAGCAGCTGCGCGACGATATCCTGAAGAACGCCGATCAGACCACCGAGCACCTGCGTGAAACGGTGATCGTCCCGGATCCGGCTGACCGCGCCACCATCGAGGAAGAACACGCGCTCGAACTGCGCACGCGCGACCGCGAGCGCAAGCTGCTCAAGAAGGTCGAGCAATCGCTGGCCCGCATCGAGTCCGGCGACTATGGCTGGTGCGAGGAAACCGGCGAGCCGATCGGCGTGCCGCGCCTGCTGGCGCGCCCCACCGCCACGCTCTCGCTGGAAGCCCAGCAGCGCAGGGAACTGCGCCAGAAGCTGTTCGGCGACTGAGCCGGCCCCGCCCCCCGCGCTCCCAGACGGCCCGGTTTTCCGGGCCGTTTTGCTTGGGGCGCCGATTGGGGCGCCGATAGGAGCCCTGCTTGCGGCCCGCCGCCTTCCATGTTGCCCGGGCGGGCGCCAGCTTCCCGACACGCCGTTGTGGTGTCACAGTCACGGACCTATCATTAGGGACGGCAGGATTCGTGCGCCCCACGCGCCCGGAAGGCCCGGAACCTCCCGCTTTCTGATACAGTCGCAACTTTGTTGCAATAACACGCGCGCCTTCTCCCGGCGTGCCTTCCCGCCATGGCCGATCGCCTGCCCGTCACCGTGCTGTCCGGATTTCTCGGTGCCGGCAAGACCACCCTGCTCAACCACATCCTCGCCAACCGCGAAGGCAAGCGGGTGGCGGTGATCGTCAACGACCTGGCGGACGTGAACATCGACGCCCGGCTGGTCGGCGACGGCCTGGTGGCACAGGCTGGCGAGCGCCTGATCGAGCTGTCCAACGGCTGCATCTGCTGTACGCTGCGCGAGGACCTGCTCGCCGAGATCGGCAAGCTGGCGCGCGAAGGCCGCTTCGATTACCTGCTGGTGGAATCCACCGGCGTGGCCGAACCGCTGCCCGTCGCCGAAACCTTCACCTTCGAGGACGAGCAGGGCGTGGCGCTGGACAGCATCGCCCGCCTGGACACCATGGTCACGGTGGTCGACGCCGCGCATTTCCTGCAGGACTTCAACGAAGCCGATTTCCTCCAGGACCGCGGCCAGGCCCGCGACGAGGACGACGACCGCACCGTGGTGGACCTGCTGATCGAGCAGGTGGAATTCTGCGACGTGATCGTGCTCAACAAGCTCGACCTCGTCAGCGACACCGAACGCGCGCGCCTGACCGGCATCCTGCAGTCGCTCAACCCGCGCGCGGCCATCGTGCCGGCCAGCTTCGGCAAGGTAGCGCTGGACAGCGTGCTCGACACCGGCCGCTTCGACTTCGACGCCGCCGCCGCCGCCCCCGGCTGGCTGGCCGAGCTGCGTGGCGAGCATGTGCCGGAAAGCGAGGCCTACGGCATCGGCAGCTTCGTCTACCGGCGCCGCCGTCCCTTGCACCCGCAGCGTTTCGCCGACCTGATCCATACCGAATGGCTGCGCGAGCACGGCAGCGTGCTGCGCTCCAAGGGCTTCTTCTGGCTGGCCACCCGCATGGACACGGCGGGCACCTGGGGCCAGGCCGGCGGCGTGTGCCGCCACGGCGGCGCCGGCGCCTGGTGGGCCGCGCTGGATGCGTCCGAATGGCCCGAGGAAGAAGACAGCCGCGCCGAGATCCAAGCCGACATGACCGTGGACGGCCAGCCCGCCCCCTTCGGCGACCGCCGCCAGGAGCTGGTGCTGATCGGCCAGGACCTAGACCGCCCCGCGCTGGAAGCGCTGCTCGACGCCTGCCTGCTGACCGATGCCGAGATGGCGGGCGGCCCCGAAGCCTGGGCGAGCTACCCCGACCCGTTCCCGGCCTGGGAAGACGGCCTGGACGACGATCACGTGCATGGCGACGACTGCGGCTGCGATGACCACGGCCATGGCCATCATCACGGCCACGCGCATGGTCACGACGACGGGCACGGCGGGCATGGCCACTAAGCCTCTGCCTCCCTGGCAGCGCCTGCAGCGCCGCCGCGCGCATGGCCTCGGCCTGTGGCCGGCGTTGTGGCTGGCGCTATGCCTGCTGCTGTCCCAGCATGCCGGGCTGACCCACCGCATCCATCACGGCGGGCTGCTGTATGCGCCGGCGCTGGCCGGCGAGCGCGAAAGCGCCACGCACGAATTCCCGGCCGCCGTTGCCGCCGCCGCGGCCAGCGCGTCCGGACACGTGGCCCAGCCCGAACCCGACACCCCGCTGTCGCTCAAGCTGGCCGGACACTTCTGCGTCCTGTTCGACGGCGCCACCGTCGCCGCAAGCCATTGCGGCACGCCGGCCCTGCCGGCGCTGACGCACCTGCAATCCCCGCTGCCGCCCACCAAGGGCTGGCGCAAGCCTGACCTGCCGCCGGCCAGGCCCTTCCACTCGCGCGCGCCTCCAGCCGTCTCCGCTCTCGCCTGATTTCCGGGCCGCGGCAGCCATGCCGCCGCCCGTTCCCTGACGCAACGCGCCACGATCCGCAATCCGTGCCCGCCGCCGCCCGCGCCTTCCTGCCGCGCCGGGCAGCCCGAGGCACACGTGCGGGCGCCGGCGCCGCGCGCTCGACAGCATCCAAGAGCACCGCGAGCCATGTCTTACCGCCTCCAACAAGAATATTTCCTGCGGCGCACGCCGCTGGCCGCCGTCGCGGCCCTGATCGCCTCGGCCTCCACCTGCGCCCTGGCGCAGGGCACGCCTGCCGCTCCCGCCGCGCCGGCCACCTCCGCCAGCTCCGCCGCCCCTGTCCCTGCCGCCACCCCGGCAGCCGCCACCCTGCGCGAAGTGGTGGTCACCGCCAATCCGCTCGGCAGCGAGCTCACCGACCTGGTGGCGCCGGTCTCCAGCCTCGGCGGCGACGCCCTCGCCGTACGCCAGGCCAGCACGCTGGGCGAGACGCTGGACAAGCTGCCGGGCGTGTCCTCCAGTTATTTCGGCCCCAACGCCAGCCGCCCGATCATCCGCGGCCTGGACGGCGACCGCATCAAGGTGCTGCAGAACGGCGGCAGCACCATCGACGCCTCCACGCTTTCCAACGACCACGCGGTGCCGGTGGACCCGCTGGTGGCCGAGCGCATCGAAGTGGTACGCGGGCCGGCCGCGCTGATGTACGGCGGCAACGCCATCGGCGGCGTGGTCAACGTGATCGACAACCGCATCCCCAAGGAGCCGATCGAGGGCGTCAGCGGCACGGTGGACGCCAGCGCGACCGCCGGCGGCGACGGCGCGCGCGGCACCAGCGGGCTGGTCGAGGCCGGCAACGGGCAATTCGCCGTCCACGCCGACGGCTTCGTGCGCAAGACCAGCGACCTGCGCATCCCCGGCTATGCGCGCAGCGCCAGCCTGCGCAACAGCCAGCCGCTGCCCGCAGGCGAATCCGAGGCCTACGGCCGCCTGCCCAACAGCAACGCGCAGCAGCAAGGCGGCTCGCTGGGCGGCTCCTACACCTGGGTCGACGGCTTCGTCGGCGCCAACTACAGCGAGTACCACAACGAGTACGGCACCCCGGCCGAGGACGACGTGCGCCTGCAGATGCGCCAGCAGCGCTTCGCGCTCGAGGGAGAAGCGCGCAACCTGGCCAACCAGACCGGCGGCTTCATCGAGTCGGTCAAGGGCAAGTTCAGCTATACCGACTACGAGCACAAGGAAATCGAGTCCGGCCAGACCGGCACCATCTTCAAGAACAACGGCTGGGACGCGCGCTTCGAAGCCAAGCATGCGCGCATCGGCAACATGACCGGCGTGATCGGCACCCAGTTCGGCTCGACACGCTTTTCGGCGCTGGGCGAGGAAGCCTTCGTGCCGAGCACCGACACCGATAACGCCGCCCTGTTCATCTTCGAGGAAATGCCGCTGACCGCCGACGGCGACCTCAAGCTCAACCTGGGCGGCCGCATGGACCACACCAGCGTCAAGGCACATGCCGACGGCAACGACCGCTTTTCCGACGCCAGCCGCAGCTTCAACGCCGGCAGCGCCTCGGCCGGCCTGCTCTACAAGCTGGCCCCGGCCTGGTCGCTGACCAGCAACCTGGCCTACACCGAGCGCGCTCCCACCTTCTACGAGCTCTACGCCAACGGCCCCCACGTGGCCACCGGCTCGTGGGAGCAAGGCGACCCCAACGCCGCCAAGGAACGCGCCACCTCGCTGGACCTGGGCCTGCGCTTCAAGTCCGGCCCGCACAGCGCCGGCATCTCTGGCTACTACAGCCGCTTCTCGAACTACCTGGCGCTGACCAATACCGGCACCGCGCGCGACGCGGAAGGCGATTTCGTGACGCCCGGCAGCGCCGGCGCGCTGCCGGTGATGCAGTACATGGGCGTGCCGGCCACGCTGTATGGATTCGAGGCCGAAGGCCGCGCGCGCGTGGCGCAGAAGCTGCTGACCGGCAGCGACACCGTCGACCTGGAAGCGCGCGCCGACTACGTGCACGGCGAGAACCGCGCCACCGGCGAGCCGCTGCCGCGCCTGTCGCCGCTGCGCCTGGGCGGCGCGATCGTCTACGGCGCGGGGCCCTGGGGCGCGCGCGCGGACGTGACCTACGCCGCGCGGCAATCGCGCGTGCCGGCCAACGACACGCCCACCGACGGCTATACCTTGCTCGGCCTGTCCATCACCTACAAGTTCAAGATGGCCGGCACCCAGACGCTGATCTACCTGCGCGGCGACAACCTGACCAACCAGGACGCCCGCAGTTCGACCTCGATCCTGCGCGACATCGCGCCGCTGGCGGGACGCAACGTCAAGATCGGCTTGCGCACCTCGTTCTGAGCGGCGGCGCAGGCCGCCCGCCTCAGGAAATGCCGTTGCAACCGTGCCGGGCAAACCCCGCGCGGCCACGCAAGCGTGCGAAGTACGCCGCCACCGCGGGATAGTCCGGGTGCGCCAGCGGCGTGGCGTACCACCGGTTGACCGAGAGGCCGAGCGGGATATCGGCGAGCGAGAAACTGCTGCCGGCGGCATAGCCGCCGGTGGCGGCGAGTTGCCGCTCGAGGATGCCCATGCAGCGCGACCAGCCTGCGACGGACGCCTCGACCAGCGCAGCGTCCTGATGCGCTGGCGACTGCCGCGCCAGTGCCATGAAGGCGTACCGCCAGGCGGGGTTCAGCTCCGACGCCTGCCAGTCGATCCACTGGTCGATGCGCGCGCGCACGCGCGGGGCGGCGGGATAGATGGCCGCGCCGCCGTATTGCGCCGCCAGGTAGCGGATGATGGCGTTCGACTCCCACAGCACGAAGCCGCCGTCGTCGAGCACGGGCACCATCGCGTTGGGATTGAGCGCCAGGAACGCCGGCGTATCAGTGGCGCGAAAGCCCGAGCCCCAGTCTTCGCGCTCAAAGGGCAGGCCAAGTTCGTCGCAGCACCACAGCACCTTGCGCACATTGATGGAGGAGGCCTTTCCCAGGATCTTCAGCATGGTCGTCAGGAGCTTGCAGTTGCATTGGCGGACAGCGCGGCTGCGCGCGCTGCATCCAATATACGGCCAGGCTGCCAGGCCGCACAGGGACAGTCGCGCCGATTCGCGGCGGGCCAGTCGCACCGCGCCCGTGCCTGGCCGCGGTGAAAGCGCGGCAAGGCACGCGGAAAGAAGCACGCGCTGCGTGCATCGCCGCCTCGCCGCGGTGCATCCGGCGCTGCGGGTCGGCCCGCCTTGACACCCGCGCCGGCGAGTCCCGACAATGCCTCACCGCTCCAAGCCAACAGGGACCACCCGATGACCATCATCCGCCGCGCCCTTGGCGCCGCAGCACTCGCCACAAGCCTCGCCTGCGCATCGCTCTCCCCGTCCGTCATGGCCGCCGGGCTGACCATCGGCCTGTCCGGCGACATCACCTCGCTCGACCCGCACTATCACAACGTCACGCCCAATGCGAACGTGGCCGAGCACATGTTCGAAGCGCTGATCGCCAAGGACGAGAAGATGCGCTTCAAGCCGGCCCTGGCGCTGTCCTGGAAGCCGGTCGACGACACCACCTGGGAAATCAAGCTGCGCCCCGGCGTGAAATTCCACGACGGCAGCGAATTCACCTCGGCCGACGTGGTCTACTCGCTCAACCGCCCCGCCACCGTCAAGAACAGCCCCTCGCCGTACACCATCTACACCAAGGGCTTCAAGGACATCGTCGCGGTCGACAAGCTGACCGTGCGCATCACCACCAACGGGCCGTACCCGCTGGTGCCCAACGACCTCTCCACCATCTACATGGTGTCGAAGAAGGTCGCCGAGAATGCCACCGGCGACGACTTCAACAGCGGCCGCGCCATGGTCGGCACCGGGCCTTTCAAGTTCGTCAGCTTCCGCAAGGGCGACCGCATCGAGCTGGCCCGCAACGACGGCTACTGGGGCAACAAGCCCGAGTGGGACACCGTCTCGCTGCGCATCCTCACCAGCGACGCCCCGCGCGTGGCCGCGCTGCTGGCCGGCGACGTGCAGGTCATCGAGAACGTGCCCACCTCGGATATCCGCAAGCTCTCCTCGGATCCGAACGTGAGCGTGTTCAAGGTGCCGACCTTCCGCATGATGTACCTGCACCTGGACAGCAACCGCGACGTCACGCCCTTCGCCGCCGACAAGGCCGGCAAGCCGCTCGCCAGGAACCCGCTCAAGGACCCGCGCGTGCGCGCGGCCATCTCGCATGCCATCTCGCGCCAGGCCATCGTCGAGCGCGTGATGGAAGGCGCCGCCGAGCCCACCGGCCAGCTGGTCAACTCCACGCTGTTCGGCTACGTGCCGTCGCTCAAGCCAGACACCTTCGACGCCACCGCGGCCAGGAAGCTGCTGGCCGATGCCGGCTACCCGGACGGCTTCCAGCTTACCCTGCACGCGCCCAACAACCGCTACGTCAACGACGAGCAGGTGGCGCAGGCCATCGCCTCGATGCTCGCGCGCGTCGGCATCCAGACGCGCGTCGAAGCCATGCCGTCCGCCACCTTCTTCACGCGCGCCAACAAGCTCGACTTCTCCTTCATGCTGGCCGGCTGGGGCGCCGACACCGGCGAAGCCGGCTCCTCGCTCAAGTCATTGCTGGCCACCTACGATCCCGCCCGCGGCTGGGGCGCATCCAACCGCGGGCGCTACAGCAATGCCGCGCTCGATGCCAAGCTGACCACCGCGCTGACCACCATCGACGACCGCGCGCGCGAGAAGCTGCTGCAGGAGGCGACCGAGGTCGGGATCAAGGACTACGGCGTGATCCCGCTGTATTTCCAGATCAATGTCTGGGCGGCCAGGAAGGGCTACAAGGTGGTGCCAAGGCAGGATGAACGGACCTACGCGTTCGCCATCACGAAGTAGCGCCTCACGCGGCGCCTGATTTCCGCGCGCTGCCGGCCTGGCCGGCAGCCTGGTACCACGGCGGTACCAGCGAGTACATTGCCGCCGCGCACGGTACCCCGTGCAGCACCAGCCGGTTGCGTGCGATGCATTCGAACTGCGCGCCGATCTTCTCCGCCACCGCGCGGCTGAGCACATTGTTCTCCGCGGCGACCACCTCGAGCCGCGTCAGCCCGAGCCGGTGGAATCCGTAGCAGGCCATCAGGTCGGCCGCGCGCGCGCCAAGCCCCTGGCGCTGGCGGCTCTGCCGTATCCAGTAGCCGAGGTTGCCGAAGTTGTAGTCGCGGTTGATCTGGTTGATGGAGACGCCGCCGTACAGCTCCCTGCCGTCCGGCGCGAACACGCCGATGTCATAGGCTTCGCCGGTGCCCATGGCTTCCGTGCACATGTCGAACCAGCTCTCGGCATCGCGCACGCTGTAGCTGGCGTGGCACCAGGGCATCCACTTGCCCACGGTGTCGAGCGATTCATGCACGGCCGCGACGAACTGCGGCACGTCGGTGTAGCGAAACGGACGAAGCTGGAAGCCCTGGCCGTGGAGCGCTTGCATGGTGTGTCCTCGCGTTCCTGTCACCGTTCAGCGCCGGGACCCGCCGCCGCGGGCCATTGCCCCGGCGATCAGCAGGCGGGCCTGCACGCGCGCATGCAGCAGGGCCATGTCGGCATGGCGCAGGCGCGGATCGCGGCTGAGGATCGCCATCGCCTTGCCGGCCTGGCGCGCGCTGGCGATGCCTGCCTCGGCCGCGGCGCGGTCGATCGCGGCATCGAGCTCGGGCTCGGACAGCGGCGCGGCGATGCGGGCCGCCAGGCTCAGCGCGGTGTCGTCGAAACCGGCGCCGTCATCGAAATGAATGCGGCCTTCGATCGCCACGTCGAGACCCTGCGCGTCGAGCTCGCCGAAGCGCAGCTCGCTGACGTCGACCGCGTGGTGACGGCCTTCCACATAGAGCGAGCCGTCGATGTAGCCCGGCTCGGGATTGAGCGGAAAACGCAGGCGCCTGCCCGCCAGCTCTGCCAGGCTGCGGCTGGGCAGGCTCAGGCCGTCGAGCCGCAGCGCGGTGCGCACCTGTGCGCCGCCGAGCAGGAAGGGGGCCAGTTCGACCAGCAGGTCGGCGCCGTGCGCGTGGATCGCAGAGGGCGAAAGATGGGCAACCAGGGGCTGGAGCAATACGACGGGAAAGACAGGCATCGGCGGCTTCCTCGCAAATGGTCGGGGCGCTTGCCTACATGCTACGGCGTCCGGCTGGCGCGATCAAACGGAAAACGAGGGCGCCGCCGCCGCTCAGTCGCGATTGCAGACGTCCGCGCCTTCCATCGCCAGCGCACCGGCCTTCACCAGCGACGCCAGCATGCGCCCGAGCATGCCGCCAAGATCCTCGCCGTCCATGAAGCGGGCATGGATGCGTTGCATCAGCGGCGTCTGCTCCATCCATGCCAGCAGCGCGCCATACGGCATGCGCTGCTGCTCGAGCAGCTTGAACTTCAGCAGCACCTTGACCGCATGCGCGGCGTTGCGCGCGGGGTCGGCGCGCAGGTACGCCAGGCGGGCGCCGGCCACGTCGAGCGCGGCGGCCAGATTGGTGAAGGGCCGGCCGTGGCCGGGTATCACCACGCGCGCACCGAGCGTGGCGATACGCTCCAGCACCGCAGCCTGCTCGGCGAAGCCGCTCTCGCCGTCGAGTTCGGGAAAGATCACGCCGAAGCCGTTCTCCCACAGCGCGTCGCCCGAGATCAGGATGCGCTCCTGCGGGGCGAACAGCATCACCGCGTGCGGATCGTGCCCGGGCGCGGCGACCGCCTGCCAGTCGATGCCGCCCAGGCGCAGCACATCGCCGTCCTGCACCACGTCATCGAAGCCGAAACGGTCGCATTGCTGGCCGGTGGCGCGATAACTGAGCATGTCGTCATCCCAGCCTTGCACGGCGGCGGCCTCCGCCGCCGGAATCAGCGTGCGCGGCTGCCAGCGCCGCTGCAGGATGGCGTTGCCGCCGCAATGGTCGGAGTGCAGGTGGGTGTTCACCAGGCGCCGCAGGGGCCGGCCGCGCAGGCCGGCCTCGACCAGCGCCAGCGTCTGCGGCGCATGCGTGACATAGCCCGAATCGACCAGCGCGGTGTCGTCGCCGTCGAGGAACAGGATGTTATTGGCCGACAGCCAGCCGCGCTCGAACACGCGCAGGGTGGCCGGCAGGACTGGTGGCGTGAAGGGTTCGGGCATCTGGCGTTGTCTCGTCTCTTGTTCTTGCTCTTGTTCCGGCTCTTGCTCTTGCTCTTGTACGGCTTGTCGTGCCGCTGCGCTGCTACTGGCCGGCGGGCTTCGGCGCATCCGCGCGGCCCGCGCCGACAGGCAGCGCGCCGGCGGCGCGAAATGCAGCGGAGGCAAAGAACGGATCCTGCCGCAGCCGGGCGCCGAGCATGTCGAGCGCGTCCAGGCCCCAGAACAGCTGCCCCGCGGCATCCCCCTGCACGATGGCGGTGGGCACGCCGAACACGCCGCGCGACACCGCCTCTTCGCCGTGCTCGCGCAGGCGCGCCTTCACCGCCTCCTGCGCCAGCGCAGCGGCGGGTACGCCCAGCGTGGCGCACAGCGCGTCGAAATCCGCCTGTTGCTGCGGCACGCGTCCCTGTTGCCAGACGAAGCCGAACAGCGGCGCCAGGGTCTCGCGCGACAGCCTGCCGTCCAGTTCCAGCGCCACCGCCAGCCGCAACAGGGGCAGCGGATTGAAGGGGTGCACGGCGGGCATGGCGAGCGGGGTCTCGTCGCGGTGCGCGATCCAGGCCACATGCTCGAAGGTGAAGCGGCGCTTCGGCGCGATCTCGGCCGGGCCGACATTGCCCCAGTGCCGCAGCAGGCCCGCGAACAGCACCGGCACGTAGCGTACCCGCGCACCGGCCGGCAGCACGCGCGGCAGCCGTTCGAAGGCGAGATAGGAGAACGGCGAGATCGGGTCGAAGTACCAATCGATGACAGCAGGATCGTGGACAGCAGTCATGGGCAACCTCAGTCGGGAAACTTCTGTCGGGAAACTTCTGTCGGGAAACCTCAGTCGGTGTCGCAGGCGCGCGGGCCCGCGCAGGCCTGCGCCGCCAGTTGCGCGGCGCGGGCGGGCAGGCGCGCCCAGGTCGCGCGCCTGCCGGCGTCGTCGCTGCCGGACCAGGCGGCGATTTCCTCGATGGTACGCAGGCAGCCTTCGCAGTAGCCGCTGGCCGTATCCATGCGGCAGACATTGCGGCACGGTGACGGCACCGGCTGCGCGTGCTGCGCGGCTTGCGCGCCGCGCGTCAGCTCGGCGACCAGGCGGGAAAGCCGCGACATGGCGTCAGTGCCAGCCGCGGTGGGCACGCCGCGGCATCATGCCAGCCCGCGCTGCGCCACGTCGGCCACCGCGGCCCCGGTCATGCGCTGCAGCTCCTGCGGGGTGAGGTTGAACACCGCGTGCGGATGGCCGGCGGCAGCCCACAGGCTGTCGTAGCGGAACAGGTCGCTGTCGAGCAGCATCACCGGCGCCACCGCGTGGCCGATCGGGCAGACGCCGCCGATGGCATAGCCGGTCTTCTCGCGCACGAATTTCGCATCGGCCTTGCCGAGCGGCCCGACCACGGCGGCCACCTTGGCCTCGTCGACGCGGTTGCTGCCGCTGGCGATCACCAGCACCGGCGCATCGTCGGCGACGCGGCGGAAGATGATGGACTTGGCGATCTCGGCCACCGAGCAGCCGAGGCCGGCCGCGGCCTCGGCCGAGGTCTTGCCGGTGGCCGGCAGCATCACCACGGGCTTGGCGTGGCCCAGGCCGGCCAGCAGGCCGGCCACGCGCTGGGCCGCCTCGGGCAACGTCG
This sequence comes from Cupriavidus sp. 2TAF22, assembly GCF_052115045.1. Lineage (NCBI taxonomy): Bacteria > Pseudomonadati > Pseudomonadota > Betaproteobacteria > Burkholderiales > Burkholderiaceae > Cupriavidus > Cupriavidus sp. 2TAF22. The sequence goes on along the minus strand of NZ_JBFRFX010000017.1, from coordinate 15,672 downwards.
CCGACGCGTCAGCGCTATCCAGGGAGCCATGCAGGGAGCGATCGTTCATATCATCTGTTCCGTATCTGTCTCACACGCAGGCAGGCGCGGCGCCAGCGGCATCGGCGGCTGCCGCCCACTTGGACAGCAGCGCGCGGCCCACGCGCGAGCTGTTGGCGCGGCCGATGGACTGCGAGATGAAATCGCCGGCGCGCACCACCTGCTCCAGGTCGATCCCGGTGTGGATGCCCATGCCGTGCAGCATGTACAACACATCTTCGGTGGCGACATTGCCGGTCGCGCCCTTGGCGTAAGGGCAGCCGCCGAGACCGGCGACCGAGGCGTGGAAGGTCGAGATGCCGGCCTGCATGCTGGCCAGGATATTGGACAGCGCCTGGCCGTAGGTATCGTGGAAATGGCCCGAGAGGCGGTCGGCGGGGAACTCCGCCGCCGCCGCGTGCATGACTTCCTGCACGCGGCCGGGCGTGCCCACGCCGATGGTGTCGGCGATGTCGATCTCGTCGCAGCCAAGCTCGCGCATGCGGCGCACCACGTCCACCACCGCGTGCACCGGCACTTCGCCCTGGTAGGGGCAGCCCAGCGCGCACGAGATGCTGGCGCGCAGGCGCAGGCCTTTATCCTTGGCGGCGGCGGCCACCGGCTCGAAGCGCGCGATGGACTCGGCGATCGAGCAGTTGATGTTCTTCTGCGAGAAGGCCTCGCTGGCGGCGCCGAAGATCACCACCTCGTCCGCCCCGGCGGCCACCGCGCCCTCGAAGCCCTTGAGGTTGGGCGTGAGCACCGAATACAGCGTGCCCGGGCGGCGCTGGATGCGCGCCATCACGTCGGCGCCGTCGGCCATCTGCGGCACCCATTTGGGCGAGACGAACGAGGCCGCCTCGATATTGACGAAGCCGGCATCGCTGAGCCGGTTGATCAGGTCGACCTTGACCTCGGTCGGCACCATCGCCTTTTCGTTCTGCAGCCCGTCGCGCGGGCCGACCTCGACGATCTTCACATAGTTGGGCAGGGTCATGGCGTCTCCTCCTTGTGCTGTCTTCGACCGCGGCGCGCACGCCGCGCTCCTGTGTGTGTCTTCAGTAACCGCGCTGCAGGTCGACCACGCCGGCGATCGGCTGGCCCGCGCCGAGCGCGCGGATCTTGCCGGCGATCTGGGCGATGCTGTCTTCGCGCAGGGTCAGCGCGGCGATATGCGGGGTGATGGTGATGCGCGGCTCGCGCCAGAACGGATGCTCGGCCGGCAGCGGCTCGGTACGGAACACGTCGAGCATGGCGCCGGCGATCTGGCCGGACTGCACGGCCGCCAGCAGGTCTTCCTCGACCAGGTGCGGGCCGCGCGCCACGTTGACCAGGTAGGCGCCCTTGGCCAGCTTGCCGAGCAGCCCGGCGTCCAGGATGTTCTCGGTTTCCGGCGTCAGCGGCAGCACGTTGACCAGCACGCGCAGGCCGTCCAGGAACCCGGCCTGGCCAGCCTCGCCGGAGAAGCCCTGCACGCCCTCGATCTCGCGTGCCGTGCGGCTCCAGCCGCGCACCGGGAAGCCGAAGCCGGCCAGCGCCTGTGCGATCTGCGCGCCGAGCGTGCCCACGCCCATCACGCCCACGGTGAAGTCGGCGCGGCGATGTGGCTTGAGGAAGCGCCAGTTGCCGGCCTGCTGGGCCAGCGAATACTCGTCGAGGCGGCGGAAGTAGCGCAGTACCGCGTGCGTCACGTATTCGATCATCTGGGCAGCCATGCCCGCATCGTCCAGGCGCACGATGGGCACGCCGTCCGGCAGCGCCTGCGGGTCAGCGTCGCGCAGCCGCAGGATGCCGTCCACGCCGGCGCCAAGGTTGAACACAGCCTTGAGATCGGTGCGCCCGCGCAGCATTTCCAGCGGCGGGCGCCACACCACGGCGTAGTCGGCGCGCTCGTTCTTGCTGTCTTCCCAGGTCACGCATTGCGCCTCGGGCAGGGCTTCGGCAAAACCGTCGGTCCAGGGCTGGTAACGGCCGTCCGGCACATACAGCTGCAACTTCATCTCTTCTCCACGGTGGGGTTCTTGTCGCGTTTCGTCGTATTTTCGCAGAGATGGCAGAGGAGCGGGGGAATGGGGATGGCTGCCGGCTTCGTAGTGCGCGTGGCGGACCGCCTCGCGCAGGCACCGGGGGCCTTGCGCTGCGTCCGCCACGCAACCTGTGCCGCCATGCCGGCAAGTTCAGCCGGCGTAGCCCTCGGTCCGGATGTCCAGGCGGGCCAGCAGCGCGCGGTCGCGGTCGGCCTGCGGGTTGGCGGTGGTCAGCAGGCGGTCGCCGTAGAAGATGGAGTTGGCGCCGGCCATGAAGCACAGTGCCTGCAGCGCGTCGTCCATGGTCTCGCGCCCGGCCGACAGGCGCACCATGGCGCGCGGCATGGTGATGCGGGCCACCGCGATGGTGCGCACGAACTCGAACGGATCGATCGGCTCGGCGTGGGCCAGCGGCGTGCCCTCCACGGCGACCAGGTTGTTGATGGGCACCGATTCCGGGTACGGGTCCATGTTGGCGAGCTGGGCGATCAGGCCGGCACGCGCGTCGCGCGATTCGCCCATGCCGACGATGCCGCCGCAGCAGACGTTGATGCCGGCGTCGCGCACATGGCCAATGGTGTCCAGGCGGTCCTGATAGGTGCGGGTCGTGATGATCTCGCCGTAGAACTCGGGCGAAGTGTCGAGGTTGTGGTTGTAGTAGTCCAGGCCGGCATCCTTCAGGCGGCGCGCCTGCTCGGCCTCCAGCATGCCCAGCGTGACGCAGGTCTCCAGGCCCATCGCCTTGACCTCCTTGACCATCTCGATCACCGGCTCCAGGTGGCGCTCCTTGGGGCTGCGCCATGCCGCGCCCATGCAGAAGCGCCCGGCGCCGCTGGCCTTGGCGGCACGCGCGGCTTCCAGCACCTCGTCCAGCGCCATCAGCTTGCCGGCCGTGACGCCGGCATCGTGGTGCGCGCTCTGCGGGCAGTAGCCGCAATCTTCCTCGCAGCCGCCGGTCTTGATCGACAACAGGGTGGAGAGCTGCACGGCATTGGGATCGAAGTGCTCGCGGTGCACCTGCTGGGCGCGGAACAGCAGGTCGTTGAAGGGCAGCGCGTAGAGCGCCGCGACGTCGGCCACGGCCCAGTCGCCAGGCTTGGCGGGAGCGGCTTCGGTGAAGCGGCGCGCGGTCTGGCGCAGGCTGTCGGCGGAGATGGTGGCGACGGTCTCGCCGGCAAAGTTCGTGTTGGTCATGATCGTTGTCTTTTCCAGGATGTCTTGCGGTATTCGTGAGGCTGGCGCCGGCTCAGGCCAGCAGCGGCGCGAGCGCCAGCCGGCTGGCGGCTTCCGCCGGCGGCACCTGCCACGGCAGCGTGCCGAGCAGGGGCGCATCCAGCGACTGGCGCAGCGTGTCGATGTTCTCGTCGCTCAGGTCCATGGCCGGATCGATGCGGTTGGCGATCCAGCCGGCCAGGTGCAGGCCGCGCGCGCGCACGGCTTCGGCGGTGAGCAGCGCATGGTTGAGGCAGCCCAGGCGGATGCCCACCACCAGCACCACCGGCAGGTCAAGCATCACGGCGAGCGCGGCCGTGTCCCAGCCGCCCGCCTCGGGAGGCGCGCCGTCGAGCGGTACGCGAAAGCCGCCCACGCCCTCCACCACCACGGCGTCCGCGCGCGCCTGCAATCCGGCAAAGGCGGCGCGGATCGGCTCGCGGGTGATGCGCACGCCTTCCGCGGCGGCGGCCAGGTGCGGGGATGCCGGCGTGCGCAGCAAGAAGGGGCAGGTCAGCGCCTGCGGCACGTCCACCGCGCTGGCCGCGCGCAGCTGGGCGACATCGTCGTTATGCCAGTGGTCGACGCGCCATTCGCTGCCGCTGGCCACCGGCTTCATGCCCACGGCGCGCCGGCCGGCCGCGCGCAGCGCATGCAGCAAGGTGGCGCTGGCGTGGGTCTTGCCCACGCCGGTATCGGTGCCCGTGACGAAACAGGCGAACGGCTGCACGCTCATGCCATCTCCTTGCGCGGCACCACGCTGCCCAGGCTGGCCAGCAGGCGCTCCACATCGGCCTGCGCATGCGAAGCCGACAAGGTGATGCGCAGGCGCGCGGTGCCCGCCGGCACGGTGGGCGGACGGATCGCGCCGACGCGGATGCCATCCGCTTCCAGCGTCGCGGACAAGGCCAGTGCGGCCACGTTGTCGCCCACGATCACGGGCTGGATCGCGGTGGCGCTCTCGCCGAGGCGCCAGCCGGCGGCGCGGCTCAGGCCGGCCAGGCCGCCGCGCAGGGTGCGGATCAGCTCGCCGAGGTGGGCGCGGCGCTGGTGCCCCTCCTCGCCGGCGATCAGCGCCAGGCTGGCCGACACCGCATGCGCCACCGCGGGCGGCGCGGCCGTGGTGTAGATGTACTGGCGCGCGGTGTTGACGAGGTGATCGATGATGGTCCCATGCGCGGCCACGAAGGCGCCCGCCACGCCGGCGGCCTTGCCCAGCGTGCCGATATAGATGATGCGCGGGGAGGTCAGCGCGAAGTGCTCGAGCACGCCGCGGCCCTGCTCGCCCAGCACGCCGAAGCCGTGCGCATCGTCCACGATGATCCAGGCGTCGTGCCGTTCGGCCAGCGCCAGCAGCGTATCGAGCGGCGCCAGGTCGCCATCCATGCTGAACACGCTGTCGGTGACGATCAGCTTGAGCGGGGTGGGGGACTCGGCCAGCAGCTTGTCCAGCGCGGCCACGTCGCGGTGAGGATAGCGGCTCACCTTGGCCCTGGCCAGGCGCGCGCCATCGATCAGCGAGGCATGGTTCAGCTCCTCGCAGAACAGCGTGGCATCGGCGCTGCCGAGCGCGCTCAGCACGCCCATGTTGGCCATATAGCCGGTGCAGAAGTAAAGCGCCCCGGCATGTGGGATATGCGGCGCGAACCAGGTCGCCAGCTCGCTCTCGAGTACGTGGTGGGCCTGCGAATGGCCACTCACCAGGTGGGACGCGCCGCTGCCCGCGCCGTACCGGCGCGCGCCTTCGCCCAGGGCTTCGATCAGCGCGGGATGATTGGCCAGGCCGAGGTAGTCGTTGCTGCAGAAGGTCAGCAGCGCATGGCGCTCGCCGCCGCAGGCGTCGCTGACTTCCTGGTGCGGAGCGCACGCGGTGTGCGCGGTGCGGCGGCGCCGCGTGAGGGCCTGGCCGTCGCGTTCGGCGGCGGCCAGCGTCAGGTGTTCAAGCAGCATCGCGTATCTCCTTGGGGTGCGCCGGTGCCGCCTGCGGCGCCGAGGCGCCGGGCAGTACCGTGTCGAGTGTGGCTTGCAGCCGGTCCGCCAGCCACTGCGCCATGTCCATGTCGAACACGTAGGGCGGCATGACATAGAGCGTGCGGCCGATCGGGCGGATCAGCACGCCGTGCGCGCGCGCGGCGTGGTGGAAGCGCGCGGCGAAATCGCCGGCGCCCGCCGGCACATATTCCTCGCGCACGTCGGCGGCCCAGATCAGCCCGCGCTGGCGCACGTGCTCGAGCCGCGCATCGGCGCCCAGCCCGGCCATGGCCTGCGCGAGCCATTGCGCGCGCAGCCGGTTGTGCGCCACCACGTCGTGCCGCGCAAACAGCTCGAGCGTGGCAAGCGCGGCGCGGCAGGCCAGCGGATTGCCGGTATAGGAATGCGAGTGCAGGAAGCTGCGGGCGCGGTCCGGCTCGTGCGGCGCCGAGACGAAGGCATGCTGGAGCGCGCTGCGCGACATCACCAGCGAGAGCGGCAGGTAGCCGCCGCTGATGCCCTTGGACAGGCACAGGAAATCGGGCCACAGGTGCGCCGGCAGCGGCCCTGCATCCGCGCCGCCCGCCGGCTGCGTGCGCGCCTGCTCCCATGCGAAGAAGGTGCCGGTGCGTCCGCAGCCCACCGCGATCTCGTCGGCGATCAGGTGCACGCGGTAGCGGTCGCACAGTGCGCGCACGCCCGCCAGGTAAAGCGGATCGTGCATCGCCATGCCGGCTGCGCACTGGATCAGCGGCTCGACGATCAGCGCGGCGATCTGGCCGCCGCGCGCCTGCAGCAGCGCTTCGAGCTCATCCAGCGCACGCTGCGCCACCTGTGCCGCGCTTTCGCCCGGCGCGGCCTGGCGCGCATCCGGCGACATCACCACATGCGACTGCATCAGCATCGGATCATAGGCGTCGCGGAAGATCGCCACGTCGGTCACCGCCAGCGCGCCCACGGTCTCGCCGTGGTAGCCGTGGCGCAGGCACACGAACTCGCGCTTGCCCGGCAGCCCGGTGTTGCGCCAGTAGTGAAAGCTCATCTTGAGCGCGATCTCGACGGCGGACGCGCCGTCGCTGGCATAGAAGACATGGCCGAGCGCGCCGCCGGTGAGTGCCGACAGGCGCTCGGCAAGCTCCACTGCCGGCGCGTGCGTGCAGCCGGCCAGCATCACATGCTCGAGCGTATCGAGCTGCGCGCGCAGCGCGGCGTTGATATCTGGATTGGCGTGGCCGAACAGGTTGACCCACCACGAGCTGGTGGCATCGAAATAGCGCTGGCCGTCTTCGCCATGGAGCCACGGGCCCTCGCCGCGGGCAATCGCCAGCGGCGGCTCGCCGGCGTCAGGGCGCAGCGGCGTGCAGGGATGCCACACGGCGCGCAGGCTGCGCTCGCCGAGCGAAGGCGCGGCGGGCACTGGCGGCAGGGATTGGGACTGGTTTTCCAAGGAAACCCTCCTTTGTTGAGCGCGCCTGCGGCCTGCACTGCCTGCGCGGGGGGGCAGGCGGGCGGCACTGGCGTGCGCGTTGGGGAGAGTCATGGTAGGGAGCTCCCCGGTCCCTTGGCAAACATTCCCGGCTTTACACGTTAGCAGCGTGTTGAGCGACGAACCACGAAGAAGACCATGCCCCCCGGCATCTCGCCGTCAGCATGCGCGCATCTCCACATGCGGTGTGGCCTCGCATGCCCAAACCCCGCTGACCGGGGCATCGACTGCGCCGACGAATGCGGCTAGAAGGGCAGCCCGGGCGCCGGATTCAGCCCCGCCTGTCCAGCGGGTGCCCCGGCAGCAGATCGTACGGATGCTTCCAGCCCGGCAGCGCACGCAGGCGTTCGGTCCAGGCATGGATGCGCGGATACTCCTTGCGCCAGTGCACGCCGATCTCGTCGTCGAAGAATACGTAGCCGGCCAGCGAGAAATCGGCAATGGTCAGACGCTCTCCCAGCACGTACGGTCGCCCGGCCAGATGCGCGTCGAGCACGCTCCAGGCGCCTTCGCAGCGCTGGCGCAGGAACTGCAGCACCACCGGATCCGGCGCCTTGGCAAAGGTGCGCAGGAAGCGGTAGGTGGCGGTGTAGGCGGTGAACTTGTGATTGTCGAACAGCAGCCAGCGCAATACCTCGGAGCGCTCGACCTCGCTGGCGGGACCGTACGCATCGAGGCGCTGCGCCAGCAGGTCGAGGATGGCGCCCGACTGCGACAGCCGGCGGCCGTCGAACTCGAGCACGGGCACCTCGCCCATCTCGTTGATGGCACGATACTCCGGCGTATGGGTCTCGCCGTTGAAGTAGTCGACGAAGCGCGGCGTCCACAACTGGCGCCGGCGCTGCACGCCGATGGTCTCCAGCAGCAGGGCCACCTTGTAGGCATTGCCGGATTGCGCGAAACCGTACAGCAGGTATTCGGTCTCATGCGCGGTCTCATGCGCGCTTTCATGCGCGGCTGCATTCTTGCTGCTTGCTGCGGCTTTCAATGTCATGGTGTCTCCCCAAGCATGTCGCCATCCAGGTAGAGCCAGCGCGGCGCCTCGCCGGCGGCGCGCGGCTCCAGTACGAAGCGGCTGCGCTCGTGCAGCCGGAAAGCGCGCCCGCCGACCTTGTAGCGCGCGACGAACTCCACCTGCGCGTGCGTCTCGTCCTGCTGCGCGTGCGCCTTGACCGCAAGGCCGAGCCAGCGCGTGCCGGCATCGGCAGCCAGGTCATCCGGGCAGGTCGACGGATGCCAGGTCTGGCGCAGCCAGTTCTCATCGCCCAGCACATAGGCGGCGTAGCGCGAGCGCATCAGCTGCTCGGCATTGGACGGCAAGGCCTCGCCGCGGTGAAAGCGCCCGCAGCAGGCGGCATAGTCGCCGCCGCCGCAGGGACAGGCGCCGGCGCCGGGCGCGCGCGCCTTCATCCGATCAGCCCCGGCAGCTCGCGCATATCCGTGAAGGTGCTGCGCGCGCCGGCCGCCAGCAGCGAGGCGGCATCGTTGCGCGCGGCGTAGCCGAACACCGTCATGCCCGCCGCCACGCCGGCGGTGATGCCGGCCGGGCTGTCCTCGATCACCGCGCAGCGCGACGGCTCCACGTTCATGGTGCGCGCGGCGAGCAGGTACACGTCGGGCGCGGGCTTGCTGCGCTCGACCTCGGTGGACGAGAAGATGTGCTCGCGCTCATCCTGCTGGAACAGCGCCACCAGTCCGGTGCGGCTCAGCTGCAGCTTGACCTTGACGCGGTCCGCGCCGGAGGCCACGCAGATGGGCAGGCCGGCCGCGGCGATGGCGGTGACCGCCTCGCGCACGTGCGGCACGGCCTGCACCTCGGCCTCGAGCACGGCATTGCGCCGCGCCAGCCATTGCGACAGCCAGTTCTCCGGCAGCGGCGCGCCGCGCCTGAGGGCGATATTGTCCAGCTCCTCGCGCACCGCGCGGCCCAGGAACCACCTGGTGGAATCCTCGAGCGAGATCTCGATGCCAAGCTCGTTGAGCATCTGGTTGAGCACGCGGTTGACGATGGGCTCGCTGTCGACGAGCACGCCGTCGCAATCGAAGATCACGCAATCGAAGCGGGGATGGCGGATCGGCTTGATGCTGGCATTCATGCGGGTTTCTTTTCCTTGCTGCTATCTGTGTTGCCGGGTGAGCTTGCGGGGCTGGCGGCCACCGCGCGCAGCTCCGTCGGGCGCCGGCTCTTGAGGAGGGCCTCGATCTGGTCGAACCGGTCGAAGCCCCAGAACGGCGCGCCGTCGATGATGACGAAGGGCGAGCCGAACACGCCCTTGGCCATGGCGACCTCGATCTCGGCCTTGAGCTGGTCCTTGATCTGGAAGCTGCTGGCGCCGGCGCCCATGGCGTGCGCATCGATGCCGAGCGGCTCGGCCAGCTTCACCAGCTCGGCCGGCTCGGCGATATTGATATCGTCCACGAACAGCGCGCGGTAGACCGCCTTGGCGAACGCGGTGGCGATGTCGTCGCCGTGATGGTTCTGCAGCCACAGCATGGCGCGCGCGGCCTGCGTGGTGGGCAGCGGGAAATGCGTCGGGCGCTGGTACTCGATGTCGTGGAAGCGTGCCGTGCGTTCGAAATCCAGCCAGCAGTATTCGCCCTTGAGCGGCACCTGCGGCAGCGGCGCGCTGCCCGTGGTCTTGAACACCACCCCGAGCAGGATCGGGTGCCAGGCCACGATGCGGCCGTATTTCTGCGCCAGCTCGTCGATGCGGGTGCTGGCGAAGTAGCCGTAGGGCGAGGAGAAATCGAAGTAGAAATCGATGGCGGCGCTCATGGTCTCTGGGGGGCTCCTGGGGTCTGGCCGGGGGTCGATGCTGCGACGGATCCGGTGCTTCGGTGCTTCGGTGGTGCGTTGGCTTGTCCCCGGCTTGCCGCGGGCCCGCGGGGGACAAGTGCCGTCAGGATAGCGCGCGCGCGATCAGGATCTTCTGGATATCGCTGGTGCCTTCGTAGATCTGGCAGACGCGCACGTCGCGGTAGATGCGCTCGACCGGGAAATCGCTGACATAGCCATAGCCGCCGAACACCTGGATGGCGGCCGAGCATACCGCCTCGGCCATCTCGCTGGCATACAGCTTGGCCATGGCGGCCTCCTTCAGGCACGCACGCCCGGCATCCCTGAGCGACGCGGCGTGCCAGACCATCTGGCGCGCCACCTCGATCTTGGTCGCCATCTCGGCCAGGCGGAACTGCACCGCCTGGTGCGCGAACAGCGGCTGGCCGAAGCTCTCGCGTTCCTTGGCGTAGGCCAGCGCCGCCTCGAAGGCGGCGCGCGCCATGCCGATGCTTTGCGAGGCAATGCCGATGCGGCCGCCCTCCAGCCCGGACAGGGCCATCTTGTAGCCGGCGCCCTCTTCGCCGAGCAGGTTGGCCGCCGGCACCCGGCAATCCTCGAACAGGATCTGCGCGGTGTCGGAAGAATGCTGGCCGAGCTTGTCCTCGATGCGCGCGACCACGTAGCCGGGCGTGGTGGTCGGCACCACGAAGGCGCTGATGCCGCGCTTGCCGGCCGCCTTGTCGGTCACCGCCAGCACGATCGCCACGTCGGCGTTCTGGCCGCTGGTGATGAACTGCTTGACGCCGTTGAGCACGTAGTGGTCGCCGTCGCGCACGGCGACGGTACGCAGCGCGGAGGCGTCCGAGCCGACGTGCGGCTCGGTCAGGCAGAAGGCGCCCAGCATCTCGCCGCGCGCCAGCGGCACCAGCCACTGCTGCTTCTGCGCTTCGCTGGCGAAGGCCATCAACATGCTGCACACGGGGCAGTTGTTGACGCTGATGACGGTGGAGGTGCCGCCGTCGCCGGCCGCGATCTCCTCCAGGATCAGCGCGAGCGAGAGATAGTCCAGCCCGGCGCCGCCATACTGCTCCGGCACCGCCACGCCGTAGGCGCCGAGCGCGGCCAGCTCGCGGTGCACGGCCTTGGGAAAGACCTTGTCGCGGTCCCAGGCGGCGGCGTGCGGCGCGATTTCCTGCTGTGCGAACTGGCGCACGGCGTCGCGGATCATTTCCTGTTCGGGCGTGAGCAGCATGTCAGGTCACTGATGGCGTTGTGGTTGCGGTTGCGGTAAGAAAGGCGGTCGCCTGCGGGGCGGCGGGCGTGGCGCTTACCACGGGATCACGCCGCCGTCGTAGTTGCGGAAGCCGCCGTTGTCGTGCCGGGTTGCGCCGGCGATCACGCGGCGCATGCCGGCAACGCTCTGCTGGGGCGTGATGTCGGCTTCCTTGCCGCCCATGTCGGTCTGCACCCAGCCCGGGTGGAAGGCCAGGCAGGTAGCATGGCGCGCGTCGAGCGAGGCGGCCTTGAGCGCCGCGTTGGCCGCCGCCTTGCTGACGCGGTAGAGCCAACTGCGGTTGCTGTCCATGGCGCCGATGCTGCCCATGCGCGAGGCCAGCACCGCCAGCACGCCGCCCTGCCCCGAGCGGCCGGTCTCGACCATCGGCAACAGCAGGGGCAACGCCATCATCGGTCCCAGCACGTTCACATGCATCACCGCGTCGAAATCCTCGCGCGAGACCGGCTGCGCGCCTTCGGTGCGCGGGCCGATCACGCCGGCGTTGTAGACCGCCACGTCGAAGGATTCGCCGTCGAGCTTCCAGCCCAGTCCGGCAACCTGGCCCGCATCGGTCAGGTCGGCGCGCAGCGCCTCGGCACCGAGCGCTTCGATGGCCGCGATGCCATCGTCGCTGCGCGCCACGGCCAGCACGCGCCAGCCGTCGGCGCGGTACTGCCGCACGAATTCGAGACCGATGCCGCGCGAGGCACCAAGGATGAGAGCGGTAGGCAAGGCGTACTCCTTCTTGTTTGTCGGGTTTCAGGCAGGCGGCCACGCAGCGGCGGGCCGCCACGTTGCCGCCGGTGCGGCGGCGCTCAGACGATTTCCAGGCCCACGGCGGTGGCTTCGCCGCCGCCGATGCACAGGCTGGCCACGCCACGCTTGCCGCCGGTCTTGCGCAGCGCGCCGATCAGCGTGGCCATGATGCGGGCGCCCGAAGCACCGATGGGGTGACCGAGCGCACAGGCGCCACCGTGGATATTGACCCTGTCGTGCGGGATCTTGAGGTCGTGCATGGCGGCCATCGGCACCACCGCGAACGCTTCGTTGATCTCGAACAGGTCGACACTGTCGGTGGTCCAGCCGAGCTTGCGGTAGAGCTTGCCGATGGCCTCCACCGGCGCGGTGGTAAACCAGCCCGGTTCCTGCGCATGCGTGGTGTGACCGAGCAGGCGTGCCAGCGGTTCCAAGCCGAGGCGCTTCGCGGTGGATTCGCGCATCATCACCATCGCCGCGGCGCCGTCGTTGATCGACGAGGACGAGGCGGCGGTAATGGTGCCGTTCTTGGCAAAGGCGGGCTTGAGCGAAGGGATCTTGTCGAGCTTGATGCGGCGCGGGCCTTCGTCGGTGTCGATCACGGTGTCGCCACCGCGGCCCGGCACCGTCACCGCGGCGATCTCCCAGCGGAAATCGCCGCGCTCGGTGGCCTGCTGCGCGCGCCGCACGCTTTCCATGGCGAATTCGTCCTGCGCCGCACGGGTGAAGCCGTACTTGGCCGCGCAGTCCTCGCCGAAGGTACCCATCGAGCGCCCGCCCCCCTTCTCGTCGCGGATATAGGCGTCTTCCAGGCCGTCCAGCATCATGTGGTCGAAGATCATGCCGTGGCCGATGCGGTAGCCACTGCGGCCCTTGGGCACCAGGTAAGGCGCATTGGTCATGCTTTCCATGCCGCCCGCCACCGCGATCTCGAAGGCGCCCGCCACCAGCGCGTCATGCACGGTCATGGCGGCGCGCATGCCGGAGCCGCACATCTTGTTGACCGTGGTGCAGCCCACGCCCATCGTCAGGCCCGCGCCGAGGGCCGCCTGGCGCGCCGGCGCCTGGCCCTGCCCGGCGGGCAGCACGCAGCCGAACACCACTTCCTCGATCTGCTCCGGCGCCAGGCCGGCGCGCTCCACCGCGGCGCGGATGGCGGCCGAGCCGAGTTGCGGCGCGGTCAGCGCGGCGAACTCGCCCTGGAAGGCTGCCATTGGCGTGCGAGCCACGGATACGATGACAACGGGATCTTGCATGGAATGTCTCCAGTGATATTGGCAATGGCGGGCGGCAGGGCCGCCCTGTCTGTTATTCGCTGGTGCTGCGCCGCGTCGCTAGCGTCAGCGGATCGAAGCCTGCGGCGGATCGCCGAACTGGCGGTAGGCTGCGTCGAGCTGCTCGTGCAGTTCGTCGTTGTTGCTGGCGGCCATGCCGAGGTCGCGCAGCAGGCCGTCGGACACGCCGTAGACCCAGCCGTGCACGGTGACTTCCTGACCGCGGCTCCAGGCGTCCTGCAGCACCGTGGTCTGGCACACGTTGCTGACCTGCTCGATCACGTTGAGCTCGCACAGCCGCGTGTGGGCATCTTCCTCGCGGGTGATGGTGCCGAGGTAGGCGCCGTGCTTGTCGGCCACGTCGCGCACATGGCGCAGCCAGTTGTCGGCCAGGCCGATGCGCTGGCGCTTGAGCGCGACCTTCACGCCGCCGCAGCCGTAGTGGCCCACCACGGTGATATGGCGAACCTTGAGCACTTCCACCGCGAACTGGATCACCGACAGCGCGTTGAGGTCGCTGTGGGCAATCACGTTGGCGATATTGCGGTGGACGAACACTTCGCCGGGCGCCAGGCCCAGGATCTGGTTGGCCGGCACGCGCGAGTCCGAGCAGCCGATCCACAGGTACTCGGGCGCCTGCTGGTTGGCCAGGCGCATGAAGAAACTGGGATCCTCGGCGTTGACGCGGTCGACCCACTCGCGGTTGTTGCGGAACAGCTGGGCGATGGCATCACTCATGCGACTCTCCTTGCGGGAACGGGTTCGCCAGTGGCGGGCGGCACGTCGCCAGGCAAGGCGCTAGCGTCGGCCGTGCCGTAGCGGTTGATAAAACGCTCTTTGACATCATAGGCATAGAAATCATGGATTTGACCGGCCAGCAGCCGGTCCTTGTGAGCCTGCCACATGGCAGGATCGAAGAAATCTTCGTGGTGACGCAGGAAGGCGGCGCGCACGCGCGGGTCGCCCAGCAGGAAGGTACCGTATGTCTCCGGGAAGATGTCGTGGCGGCCCACGCTGTACCAGGGCTCGCCGGACATCTCTTCTTCTTCGTTGCGCGGCTGCGGCACGCGACGGATATTGATATCCGTCAGGTACTCGATCTCGTCGTAGTCGTAGAACACCACGCGGCCGTGGCGCGTGACGCCGAAGTTCTTGTAGAGCATGTCGCCGGGGAAGATATTGGCGGCGATCAGTTCCTTGATGGCATTGCCGTATTCGACGATGCCATGCTCCACCTGCGCCTCCGTGCCCTCCTGCAGCCAGATATTGAGCGGCGTCATGCGGCGCTCGATGTAGACGTGGCGCACCACGATCTCCTCGCCGCCGTCCTTGCCGCGCTGGTATTCGATCATCGACGGCGCATGCAGCGTGAGCTCGGCCACCAGCGCATCGTCGAAGCGCGACAGCGGGAAGGCCACGTTGGAATACTCGAGCGTGTCGGCCATGCGGCCCACGCGGTCATGCCGCTTGACCAGCTGGTACTTCGACTTGACCAGCTCGCGCGTGGTTTCCTTGGGTGCCGGGTAGTAGTCCTTGATCACCTTGAACACATAGGGATACGAAGGCAGCGTAAACACCAGCATCACCAGGCCCTTGATGCCCGGCGCGCTGATGAACTTGTCCGACGAATGCTGCAGGTGGTGCAGGAAGTCCCGGTAGAACAGGTTCTTGCCCTGCTTCTGCAGCCCCAGCGAGGTATAGATTTCCGCGCGCGGCTTGCGCGGCATGATGTCGCGCAGGAAGGTGACGTAGGCCGAGGGAATCTCCATGTCGACCATGAAGTACGAATGCGTGAAGGAAAACAGGATCAGCAGCTGTTCCTTCTTGAGCAGCACCGTGTCGAGCGAGAGCTTGCCCTCGGGCGTGTGCACGATGGGAATGGCCAGCGGATAAGTACGGTCGGCGTTGAGCACGCGGCCGATGATGAAGGCCGATTTGTTGCGGAAGAACAGCGACGACAGCACATGGACCTGGAAATTCGGCGCGATGCGGAAGTCGCCGAAGTAATCGCTGAGCGCGCGCACCACGTAGTCGATGTCGCGCCGCAGATCCTCGAACGGCAGTTCGAGCTGGAAATTGTGGACGATGCGCTCGAAGCAGGCCGCCATGCCGATGCGGCTGCCCGGGTAATAGGCGCGGAACGTGGGCCGCGTCGGCGACTCCTCGTTCTCGATGTACTCGGTCGAGATGGCCGGGCGCACGAAGATGAAGTCGTTGTTGAAGTACGAGCGGTGCAGGATGCGCGTGCACACCGAGTTGAAGAAGGTCTCGGCCAGCTCGGGCTGGTGATGGTTGGTCAGCAGGCCGATGTAGTGCAGCTTGATCTGCTGCCAGATCTCGTCTTCGATGTTTTCCGCATCGTATTCGTCCTCCAGGATCAGGCTGGTCTCGCGCACGCGTTCGTTATAGAAGGCGATGCGGTCGCGCTGGAGCTGCTGCAGGCCGTGCCAGTCCGCCGCCTCGAAGCTCAGCTTGGCCTGGTGGCTGACTTCGCGGAACAGGCGGTAGTGCTTGTCGAACCCGTCCAGCATGGTGCGGGCCACGTCGTACGCGATCTGCGAGGACAGCAGCTTGGGGAAGTGAGACATGGCACGGGCCGGTGGCGAGGAAGAGACGACGACAAGTTCCGGAGATTGTAAATTGGTTCGGGAAACCGGCGCTGGCTGTTTGGTGCGATGGCCGGCGTAATGYCGGCCCCCGGCCAGGTGTCACGCCGGCATCACATGGTCTCGGCGTACAGTTCGCGCCCGATCAGCATGCGGCGGATCTCCGAGGTGCCGGCGCCGATCTCGTACAGCTTGGCGTCGCGCCACAGGCGGCCCACCGGGTATTCGTTGATATAACCGTTGCCGCCCAGGATCTGCACCACCGAT